>NZ_JAROCG010000002.1:300000-600000 GCF_030433645.1 Arthrobacter burdickii | reverse complement strand
CCTGCGTTCGATGCGGCTTCCATGCCCCGACTCTTATCGTGGTGAAGGACGGTGACCCGGTCCCGTAGCCGATCAGATCTGGTAGCGACAAGGGCATCCACGTCGGTCGGGTTTCCGCCGTCGTTGACAATGACCAGGTGCCAGTCCTGCAGGCTCTGCTTCAGAACATCTTCCACGGCACGCTTCAGTAGGACGCTCCGGTTTTTGGTACGCATGATGACGGCAACCTCTGCCGCCGGGAGTTGCTGATTCATTTGCTCCATCTCACAAGTGCTGCCGCTGCTGCTATTTTCCTAGCGAGCCTAAATGATTTTGATCCGAGCCAGGACGCCAAGTCGTCTCTGGCGTGGTCTCGTTCCCTGCGGACGGTTTGGTACTGCCCGCGCAGGTGTTCGTTTTCCAACCGTAATGCAGTCAAAGCCGATGACATGGGCAGGAAGGCCAGGGCGGATGATGCGGCCTGTGCTTGCCAGAGCGGGTCAAGGACCGGTAGTGGCAACGCTTTCGTGGGCGCAGATTGGTCATCCGGTACCTGTCCGCCCTGCAGAACGGAAACGACGTTGTCCCACCACTGGTGGTGCTGGCTCACCCGGGAAGCCCGTATGTCCGTCAGGTACGAGGTCAGGGCGTCCCTTTGGGCCCATATGTCAGTAATGGCTCGGGTGAGGCTGCCATCGAACAGAGAGGGAAGTGGCAGTGCCAGATTGCCCAGTCCCCAGTTTTCCAGGGCCCCCCGGATGCGCGCGTCGCTGTATCCCTCCGGCACGAGAGCTACGACCGGGATCCCGGCGTCGAGAGCGAAGACCACCGGATGGTATCGGGACGTGATGACCAAAGCCGAGCGCCGAGTGAGCTCGGCCGTCCGGTAGGCGCTCTGGATGGGCAGCAGCACCGCGCAATTGCTCTCCATGCGGGCGGCAATTTCATGGTGCATGTGTTCGTCTACGTCGAACGCCTGCGCTTTTCGCTGCCCTGTGTCAGTGGCCACTTCAGCAGATCCTGTCGCGCTCCCCGCACAAGTTTTCCCGGCCGGCGCCGTACCAGTCGGTGTGGCCATGTGTGGAAGGAAAACGACCGGGTACCCCGTGAGCTCGGAAGCGTCGTCCAGCACGGCAGCCAAGGTGGACAGGTAAGTATCCCGGTCCACCTCCCCATGACCGGGTGAGAAGGTCGCAGCAATGAAGGGGCCAACAGGGACCTCCTCGTCCCGATTCGCTGTGGTCTCGCAAGAATTTGCAGGCGCTGGTGGGCTCGCGGCGGCGAAGAAGGAAGCATCATCAAGGCATGGGCGCACCAAGTGTGCTGCTGGCGTCAGTCCCTGCATGAGTTGCAGGGAAGAGGCTTCCCGGGCGCCGACCATATCGGCTGTTTCGAGAAGCGTGCGTGCTGCCTCACGATCAGGGCCGTAAAGGTCCGGGCCCAGGGTCTGCCCAGACACGACGACACTCAATCCTAGGAGCTTGGCGATCCGGACGGCTGCGACGCGCTCGTACAGCAGCCACCCATACAACGAGTTCATGTTGCCTCCACCAGCAACAAGGAGGGCATCGCACTGACTCAACTCCCCCATGAACTCCCACACAGGATCTGTTTCGGGAAGAACAGTCCGGTCCCCTTCTGCGGCAGCAAGCACCTTCCACAGGTAATCGGAACGCTCCTGCGGAGGCCCGGGAAAAGCCAGAGTAGGAGCAGCTTCAGCGTCGAACGCTGACCGTGAATCCGCCACGCTCCGGGTGAAGACCACGATGTCATTGATGCCCCGAGCCCTCAGCTCATCAACCGCAGCATGGGTCATTGCCTCGTCCCCAACGTGGTACACGGGCTGGCCTACGTCTCCCAACACTGCTACTTTCACGCTCTCCATTCTCACCGATAGAAACCACATGGACGCTCACGCCCGCCCGTAGGCTACTTCGCGACGCGACAGCGCACCGCTGCATCTCGGCCGAGTCGGTTAGTAGCCCTCATGCTTGCCCGTTGGAGGCGCGCAGCTAGGAGACGATGGAGAAGCGCGACGGTGGCGCCGATTGAGGAGTCATGGGTGTTCCTGGCCCTCCTGGTCTTTCTGTTCGAAGCGGATGAACTCGAAGACGGCGTAGGGGTCCTCCTTCATTCCCTGTTCACTGAGGGGCCACGTTGATTCGTCGACGGGACCGGATAGCCCTGAGCCGACGGTCATGACGATGGTGACGAAGAAGGGCTGCTCGAAAGGCCAGCCGTTTACGGCCCTGGGATTTGTTGCTTCTGCAACGTGGTACGTTTCACCGTCGATGGCCCATGAGATGCGGTCCGGTTCCCACTCGAGCGTATGTTCGGCCCACCGTCCGATCAGTGTGTCGCCCTGCCGCGTCGCCGAGATCGGGGAGCCGCCTGAGTATCCAGGCCCATGGATCGATGCGAAGGGGGATTCCCCTCGGGCCACAGCAATTTCCGTAGCGTCAATCTCACCACAGGCAGGCCAGCCCACCTCATCGATGTTCGACCCGTACAAGCAGACACCGACCCCGATTCCGTCGCCTGGGCTGATGTACTGCCGGGTGGTGAGGCGTCCGTGCGGTCCCAGGGCTACTTTTCCCTTGGAGGAAATGCTTCCCGCAAGATACTCAAAACCATCCCGCGGGCTTTTCCGTGCCTTCAGGACCAGGTTGCCGCCCTCAAGGCTGACCATCGACGGGTCGTTGTAGTGCTGTTCGCCGAGGTCGCGGTTCCCCCCGTAGTCCAGGGCGGTCCACGAGGCCATGTCGAGTGAGCTTCCGTCAAAGCGGTCCTCCCAGACAGTCTGCCAACCCGGCTCCTGGGGCCTTTTAGTGGTGTCAGCGGAGGCAGTATTTTTTCGATCCTCGACGGAGCAGGCAGCAAGGAGTCCGGCTACCGGCACGCTTGCGGTGAGCCGGATGAGCTGTCGTCGGGAGAGTTGGGATGAAGTAGTGATGGTGCACTCCGGTTGATCTGGTCGGTTAGCTACGCGCTGGGCACATGAGAGAGCCCGGGAACCTGTGGCTCCCGGGCTCTCTCATTCATCTGGTATCAGCTGTCAGCCGAGCGTGATGGTTCCTGCGAGCTGGGCATCCGCGACGGAGCTGCCCACGTAGATCGGCACAGGACCGGTGGGAGTGACCCATGCATCGGTTCCTGCATCCCAGTACTGGAGGGAGCGAGGATCCAGTTTGATGTCGACGGACCCGGTCGCTCCCGGTGTGAGGGTGAGGCTTCCGTATCCGGCGAGCTGACGAGCCGGGGTGGGAACTGTGCCGGGAAGGAATCCGGCGTAGACCTGTACTGTTTCCTCACCGGCTCGGGTACCGGTGTTCCTTACCTGCACCGACACTGTCGCATCCGGCCCTGCAGGACCCGCCGCGGCGGTGGCCGGGAGGTCCACGTTGAGGCGGCGGAAGCTGGTGTAGGAAAGACCGTGACCGAAGGGGAACAACGGGGTCGCGTTCTGCGTGGAGTACGCGCGGTAGCCGACGAAAACCCCCTCATCGTAGGACACGACCGGACTCACGGTCTCGACGAAGTCGAAGGGGTTGTCGACTCCGACCTCTGTGGCCTGCTGATCGCTGACAGGGAAGGTGATGGGGAGCTTCCCTGAGGGGTTGATGTCACCGTAGAGGACGCCGGCAACGGTGGTGCCCTGTGCCTGTCCGGCGTACCAGGCCTCGATGACAGCGGGAACCTGATCGATCCACGGCATGGTGACCGGACCGCTCGTTGCGAGGACGACGATCGTGTTCGGATTCGCTGCGGATACTTCTTTGATCAGACGGTCCTGATCCTGCGGGAGCTTCAAGGAACCGCGGTCCGCTGCTTCTCCGGTGTAGTCCCGAGCCACGACGACGGCGACGCTTGATCGCTTTGCAAGGGCGACCGCTTCCTGGATGGCCGGGGAGAAAACTCCTTCCGGTGGTGTCCAGCCAAGACGGATCATCGCCCCGGGCTGGTCGTTCAGCGAGCCGTTGAACTGGTCCGGTGCGTCGGTGACGTACTCGACACGAACGGCAACAGGCTTACCGGCCGTGAGGCTGACCGCTACTTCCTGGGTGCCGTACGTGACGCCGGGATCAGCGAGAAGCTGCCGGCCGTCGATGAAGAGACGGGCGGTGCCCAGGTGCGACAGTGAGAGCTTGTAGGTACCGGTCGTCGGCGCGGCCAATGTTCCCGTCCAGACAGCCGACATCTGGCTGGTCACCAGTGGGAAGCCGAGGCCTGGCACCTGGGAACTGTTGATGACATCGTTCGACAGTCCGGTGCGCAGGTTGATCTGGCGCTCGGACCTTGCGATCATCGCGTTTCCACCGAAGTTGTTCAGCCCCATGCGGTACTGGGCCTGCACGTTCGTCAGGACGGTGCTCGGGATGGGTGCGGGTCCAGGCAACGTGTCGGCCAGTGATGCCGGATCAGTGCCGGCAGCGTACTCAACGGACGCCGATCCCGCTCGGGCGGTAATGCCATCGAGGATGGTCGTCAACTGTGCAGGCCTGGGCACGGTACCACTTCCACCGGCGGCGATGTAGTGATCGGCATCCGAACCGATGACAGCAACACTGGGAGTCGAAGACGCCAGTGGCAGCGCCGAGCTCTCGTTCTTGAGCAGGACGACCGAGTCGCCGGCGACCTCCGTGGCGATCGCAGCGTGCGCGTCGAGCATGGACGCAGGAATGGCTGGTTCGGCCTGTCGCGGGTAGTCGAAGGATCCTACCGGAGGGTTGTCGAAGATGCCGTTGTCGAACATTGCGTAGGCGACACGCTCTGCAGCGTTGGTGACCCGGGCCTCGGGGACGGTGCCGTTGAGAACTGCCTGCTTCAGGTTCGCTCCGGAGTACGCCATTTGAGGACCGGAGGTATCAAGACCGGCTGCGTAGTCGGACAGGCTCTTGCCGGCGTTGAAGTCCGAGGACACGTAGCCGTTGAATCCCAGCTGCTTCTTGAGGATCTGATTCAGGAGCAGGTCGCTACCGCACGACTGGGAACTGTTCACTAGGTTGAAGGAACACATGACCGCGCCAGGATCGGCTTCCTTAACCACTTTCTCCCACGGGCGCGTGTACACCTCCTGCAGGGTCCGCTCGTCCACCTGGACGTTCACGTGACCACGTCGGGTCTCGAAGTTGTTGAGGTTGTAATGCTTCACCAGGGCGGAGACACCAGCGCTCTGCTCACCCTGAACCTGGGCCGCTGCAGTGGTCCCGTTCAGGAGGGGGTCCTCGCCGAACCCCTCCCACATACGTCCGTTGAACGGTGTGCGGGTGAGATCCATGGTCGGACCGGCGAGGTGGTTCCAGCCCGTGGCACGTGCTTCCTCACCCGATACGGTCCCGTACGCGCGAGCCAGCACGGGGTCGAAGGTCGATGCAAGTCCGACGCCTGATGGAAGCGCTGTGGTCGGTGTAGCCCCAGTGGTCAGACCGGAGCTACCGTCCTTCGCCCGGATGGGAGGAAGTCCGAACTCGGGTACTCCCCGGCCGTCATCCTGCTGCAGGAAGGCGATCTTCTGGTCAAGGGTCATCGCTGCTGCGACCAGAGATGCGCGCTCCGCCGAAGGCAGGTCGGGGTTCCTCCAGGGCTGCTCATCCAAGAGGTCCGGCTTGCAGCCGCCGTTGGCGTTCTCGTAGACGTCCAGGCGCTGGATGAACGCCGCCATCGCATCACGGGCGACAGGCAGTAGAGGACGGTAGGTGTTCGTGCCGTTCTTCTCGGTCCAGCCTCGGCTGATTCCGGAGTCCTTCATCCATGCGATCTCCGTGCTGAACTGCAGGGTGACCGGGACGTCGGCGAACGGTGCGACGGTTGGTTTCGGGAAGTTCTCTGCGATCGCGATGTTGCAGTAGTCGCCGGCGTAGCGGTTCATGAACGCGGCCATTGCGTCACGCTTCACCGGGGTCAGGGGGCGGTACGTGCCGTCGCTGAAACCCGTCGCAATACCCTGGGCGTTCATCCACGCCATTTCCTTGTAGAACTTCATGGTCGTCGGAACGTCCGAGAACGGGGACCGGGCAGGTGGGGTGAAGGTCGGCTCACCAGCAAGGCGGTAGATGAACGCGGCCATCGCGTCACGATTCACCGACCCGAGAGGGCGGTACGTACCGTCCGGGTAACCGGTCGTCAGTCCCTGAGCGGCCAGCCACTCAATGGCGGCCCGGTGCTCGTTCCCGGCGATGTCACGGAATTGAGCTGCCGCGGCAGCGTTCTGCCCGTCCTGCGGTTGTTCCACTGCATTTGCTGCAGGTGAGATCGTGGCTGCAACCAACATCCCCACGAGGGCAGCGAGCCCCAGTTTCTGCGGCGCGCCGCGGGTTGATCCAAGCATCAAATGCTCCTAGCTGTCATAGGACCCCGTCTCCAGCAGAGCAAGGGGTGCACGCTCTGGATATGTGAGCGCGTCTATCTGTGGCAGGTCAGAGGTAAGAACGACACCAACCGTGAGACCGAGACTTCGTCCTGGCAGGCTGTTGGAGTTGTGCAGAAAATCCCCCGTTGCGCACAGGCACAGCATAGGTGACGCACAGCACGGTAAAGGGCCATTGCGGTAAAAAAGCCTTAACCCTTCGCAATCTGGCACTTCAAGACTCGAGCGGCCTGCGTGCGGGGCGAACCGTAATCCAATTCAATCCCAAGTCCTCGCGCTACAACTCCACCTCAGGCGATTCAAGGAAGTCCAAGTCTGCGGAGAAAGGGCGTCAACATCAAATACTGCAGCGGGTGAACCGCGATCACTGTTCAACTCGAGCCAACAACCATGACCACGACGATGACACTGCGCGGATACCGTGGGTCTGAGCATCTGGACACGAGGGCGTGGACTGCTGCCGGGTATCATTTGGGCCGCCGGATTCACCCGAGGAGCGATCTTCTCGTTCTTCAGGCACGGGTCATCTGCCGGGCGGCCCCGTAGACGCCTTCGCGTAGCTTGTCGGGGCGAGACATGGTGCTGCTCATCGAGTCAGCTTCCTTCAGCCATCCTGCCTCGAGGAGCAAGGTCGAGTCTTCCCTCTCCCCAGGGTGGGAGAGCCACGAGTGAACCTCTCGATGCGCCCTCGCCGTCATGGAAAGATGGGGACCATGCCTACCGACGTATCCCTTGCCTCCTTCATCGACCACACGCTCCTCAAGCCCGAAGCCAGTCGTGAGCAGATCCTCACGGTGTGCCGCGAGGCCGTCGAGTACTCGTTCAAGTCCGTCTGCGTGAATCCGGTCTGGGTCAGCACCGTACGCACGGCGGTGAAGGACACCGGTGTCCTCACCTGCTCCGTGATCGGCTTCCCGCTCGGCGCCACAACCACCGAGGTCAAGGTCTTCGAGGCCCGCGGCGCCGTGGCCGACGGCGCCGACGAGATCGACATGGTCATCACCATCGCCGCGGCGCGGGCGGGAGACAGGGACGCACTGGTCCAGGACATCCTCGCCGTCGCCGACGCCGTCCACGAACACGGTTCCATCCTGAAGGTCATCATCGAGACGTCGCTGCTCACCGACGAGCAGAAAGTCCTTGCCTGCGAGGCCGCCGTCGAGGCAGGAGCCGACTTCGTGAAGACCTCCACCGGCTTCAACGGCGGCGGCGCCACCATCGAGGACGTGGCCCTGATGCGGAAGACCGTCGGTCCGGACCTCGGCGTGAAGGCGTCCGGCGGTGTCCGTTCCCTCGAGGACGCCCGAGCCATGATCGCCGCCGGAGCAACGCGTATCGGCGCAAGCTCGGGAGTCGCTATCGTTAAGGGAGAACAGGGCGCCGCAGGCTACTGACGACGCAGCAGTCACACCACGCACGCAAGGAGATCCAATGTCACATGAAGCTTCCACCAGGAGCGACGCCGGGAGTTCACCTGCCCACGCCGGCAAGGGGCACCTCGTCGGGAACGTCCTCGTGTTCGTGATCATGTTCGGCATGTTCCTGCTCGGCTTGTACCTGGTGAGCTGGCTCTCGCTCGACAACGTCTGGCCCATGGCCGCGCTGGTCGTCCTCGCGTTCCTCGCGTTCTTCATCCCCCAGGGCATCCTCGGGCGTGCCGACACGGGCTACAACCTTGCCGAGGGCAACCGGACCGCCGAGAAGGAGACGTCCGCGGGCGTCAACTCCTGACCACGGCGGCGCCATGGCGCCGCCGTCCACCTGCACGAAGAGGCCGTCCCCACGGGGACGGCCTCTTCGTGTCTCCGGCCGTGCGCCGCCGTCCCGGGGCGCGGGGCCCGGGATGACTCACGACGGTTCAGGACGGCTAGGGCGTGAACACCGCCTCGAGCACGTTCTTCGCCCAGTCCAGGATCTCGGCGTCGACGAGGTCGCGGCCGCCGATCCTCGCGGTCTTCGGCTTGGGGACGAGCACCGCGTTGAGGGCCGGCTTCACCGCGGCGCCCGGGTACATCCGGGTGAGGCGCATCTGCTTCGACTCGGGCAGTTCGGCGGGGGCGAACTTGATGAAGTTGCCCTGCAGCGCCACGTCCGTGAGGCCGAGGTGCCGGGCCGCTACCCGGAAGCGCGCCACGGCCACCAGGTTCTCGACAGCGGCAGGAGGCTCGCCATAGCGGTCCTTGAGCTCGGCCACGACCGCGTCGATCGCCTCGTCGGTGGCCGCGGCGGCGAGCTTCCGGTAGGCCTCGAGGCGCAGCCTCTCCCCCGGCACGTAGTCGTGCGGCAGGTGGGCGTTGACCGGCAGCTCGATCTTCATGTCCGCTGCCTTCTCCTCGGCCTCGCCCCGGAAGTTGGCGACGGCCTCGCCGACCAGGCGGATGTAGAGGTCGAAGCCGACGCCCTGGATGTGGCCCGACTGCTCGCCGCCCAGCAGGTTGCCCGCGCCGCGGATCTCGAGGTCCTTCAGGGCCAGCTGCATGCCGGCGCCGAGCTCGTTGTGCGACGCGACGGCCTTGAGCCGCTCGAGCGCCACTTCGCCCAGGGGCTTCTCCGACGGGTACAGGAAGTAGGAGTAGGCGCGCTCGCGTCCGCGGCCCACGCGGCCGCGGAGCTGGTGCAGCTGCGACAGCCCGTAGGAGTCGGCCCGGTCCACGATCAGCGTGTTGGCGTTGGAGATGTCCAGGCCCGTCTCGATGATCGTGGTGCAGACCAGGACGTCGAACCGCTTCTCCCAGAAATCGACGATGATCTGCTCGAGCCGCGACTCCGTCATCTGGCCGTGCGCCACGGCGACGCGCGCCTCGGGCACGAGCTCCTTGAGGTGCGCGGCCGTGCGGTCGATCGACGAGACGCGGTTGTGGACGAAGAACACCTGGCCCTCGCGCATCAGTTCACGGCGGATCGCCGCCGAGGCCTGCTTGTCGGTGTAGGGACCGACGTAGGTGAGCACGGGGTGGCGCTCCTCCGGCGGCGTCGCGAGGGTCGAAGTTTCGCGGATCCCGGTCAGGGACATCTCGAGCGTCCTCGGGATCGGCGTCGCGCTCATCGCGAGGACGTCCACGTTGGTGCGCATCTTCTTCAGCGCTTCCTTGTGCTCCACGCCGAACCGCTGCTCCTCGTCGACGATCACGAGCCCGAGGTCCTTGAAGGAGATCTCCTTCGACAGCAGGCGGTGCGTGCCGATCACGACGTCGACGGCCCCCGAGGTGAGGCCCTCCGCCGTCTCCCGGGACTCCTTGGCGGTCTGGAAGCGCGACAGTGCGCGGACCCGTACCGGGAACCCGGAGAAGCGCTCCGAGAAGGTCTCGAAGTGCTGCTGCACCAGGAGCGTGGTGGGCACGAGCACGGCCACCTGCTTGCCGTCCTGCACCGCCTTGAAGGCGGCCCGCACGGCGATCTCCGTCTTGCCGTACCCGACGTCGCCCGAGACGAGGCGGTCCATGGGGATCTCCCGCTCCATGTCCGCCTTGACCTCGTTGATCGTGGTCAGCTGGTCGGGCGTCTCGACGTACGGGAAGGCCTCCTCGAGCTCGCGCTGCCAGGGGGTGTCGGGCCCGAAGGCGTGCCCGCGGGAGGCCATGCGTGCCGAGTAGAGACGGATGAGCTCGCCGGCGATCTCCTTGACCGCCTTGCGTGCCTGGTTCTTGGTCTTGCTCCAGTCCGAGCCGCCCATCTTGCTCAGGGCCGGCGCGTCACCGCCGACGTAGCGCGTCACCTGGTCGAGCTGGTCCGTGGGCACGAAGAGGCGGTCGCCGGGTGCGCCGCGCTTGGACGGCGCGTACTCGAGGACGAGGTACTCGCGCGTGGTCCGGGTGGGTCCGGCGCCCGTGGAGCGCTGCATCAGCTCGACGAACTTCGCCACGCCGTGCTGCTCGTGGACGACGAAGTCGCCTTCCTTGAGCTGCAGCGGATCGACGGCGTTGCGGCGGCGCGAGGGCATCTTGCGCATGTCCCGCGTGCCCGAGGCGCTCGTGCGCCCGAGCAGGTCGGCCTCGGTCAGCAGCCCCATCTTCAGGCCGTCCACCACGAAGCCGCGGCCCGCGCAGGCCGTCGTGATCTCGATGATGCCGGGCTGCGGCGGAGCGTCGAGCGAGTCGACGCGGCTCGTGGGGATGTCGTTGTCGTGGAAGAGCTCGGCGAGGCGCTGGGCCGGCCCCGGGCCTTCGGTGGCGACGACGACGCGCCACTGGTCACGGACGCGTCCGCCGATGAAGTCCATCATCTCGGCGACGTCGCCCTGGTAGCCGCGCGGCTCGCGCGCGTGCAGCGTGAAGCTGTCGACGTCGCTCAGTTCCTCGTCGGCACCGAACGACGTGATGCCCCACCAGGCGACCGAGTGGGCGAGCGCGGTCGCCCGGGTGTCGGCGAGCGAGCGGAAGCTGGCTTCCTGCAGGTCGGTGCCGAGGCCGCCGCTGAGGTCGAGGGGTGCGGCGCCGCCTTCGGACGCCGTCGACCATGCCGCCGCGAGGAACTCCTCGTTGGTCGCGGCGAGGTCGTGGGCGCGGGCGCGGACCTTCTCGGGTTCGATGACGACGGCGATCGATCCTGCCGGCAGTTCACCGGCGAACGGCACCATGGCGTCCACGAGCACCGGCGCGAGCGATTCCATGCCCTCGACGGCGATGCCCCCGGCGATCTTCTCCAGCATCGACGCCGCGGCCGGCAGTTCGGACTGCAGCTTCGCGGCCCGGGACATGACGGACGGGGTGATGAGGATCTCCCGGCAGGGCGGGGCGTACAGGGCCACCGGTGGCTCGCCCGACGTGAGCGAGCGCTGGTCGGCGACGGCGAACCAGCGCATCTGGTCCACCTCGTCGCCGAAGAAGTCGACGCGGATGGGGTGGTCCTCGGTGGGCGGGAAGACGTCGATGATGCCGCCACGTACGGCGAACTCGCCGCGGTGCGTGACCATATCGACCCGCGCGTAGGCGGCATCCGAGAGCGCCTTCACGACGTCGGAGAAGGCCACCTCGTCGCCGACCTTCAACGACACGGGCTCGAGGTCACCGAGGCCCGCGACGAGCGGCTGCACGACGGCGCGGATGGGGGCGGTGATGACCTGCACCGGCACACCCTCGGGGTGCGCGAGCCTGCGCAGGACCGACAGGCGCCGCCCCACCGTGTCGGAGCGCGGCGACAGGCGCTCGTGGGGCAGGGTCTCCCAGCTCGGGAACTCCTCGATGGCGCTGTCGGGCAGGTAGCTCCGCAGGGCGGCGGCGAGGTCCTCGGCTTCCCGTCCGGTGGCTGTGATGGCGAGGACCACCGGCGCGGCCCCGCCGTCGGCGGAGGCCAGCCCGGCCAGGCCGTCGACCATCTCGGCGATCAGGGGCGCCCGCATGCCGGCGGGTGCGCCGATCTGCAGGTCCGCGCTGCGTTGCTCGACAGGCCGTGAGGCGTTGGTCCGTACGCGGGCGTACGACGCGTCCTCGGCAAGCGCTGCGCGCAATCCGTTCAGGCTCATGATGGGAACTCCTCAGGCGTGGGTTCCTCCGCCCGTATCTCCCGCATCCAGCAGGTGCGCGACAGGGCGGAGACAGCACAAAAGCCCGGAAAAGATGAACTGTTCCCGGGGATGTTTCCAGCCTACCAAGCGGCCCTGACACCCGGAGGCCGCCCGGCGCCGGCCGACCTCCCTAGAGGGTCAGGCCGTAGGATTGCTGGAGACCCCTGTCCTGCCGCCCGTGCGGCACCGCGCTGATTTCCCGGAGGAACCATGGCACTGAACGCGTCCACCACACTCCCCTACGACACCGCCACCGTCCTCGGCGTCTTCACCGACGAAGGGTTCGTGCGCCACATGAGCGAGTACGTCGGAGGCTCCCTGCAGTCCCTCACGCTCGACGGCGACACCGCCGGCGCGTTCACGCTCACCGCCGTCCGCACCATGCCGACCAACCGGCTGCCGGACATGGCCCGCAAGTTCGTCGGCGAGACTCTCTCCGTCACGCAGACCGAGCACTGGGAGGCCCCCGAGGCGGACGGCTCGCGCCGGGCCTCGCTCGACATGACGGTCGCCGGAGTCCCCCTGAACGTCACCGCAGTGCAGCG
This sequence comes from Arthrobacter burdickii, assembly GCF_030433645.1. Lineage (NCBI taxonomy): Bacteria > Bacillati > Actinomycetota > Actinomycetes > Micrococcales > Micrococcaceae > Arthrobacter > Arthrobacter burdickii. Next base: position 587,606 of record NZ_JAROCG010000002.1, on the reverse strand, counting down.
CCTGGTCACCCAGGGCACCTCCACGGTCGTCGATCTCCAGGGCAACGTGACCTCGTCCATCCCGTTCCTCGGCGGGAAGATCGCCGGTGCGGCCGAGCCCATGATCGGCAAGGCCCTCAATGTGCAGGCCGTCGAGGCCCGGAAGTGGCTCGAGAACCACTGATCCCGTTCCGCTCCGCACCTTTGTTCACCCCACCCGAAAGACTCGCACCGTGCAGCTCCCCACACCCCTTGCCCTCATCCTGATCCTCGCCGGCGTCTGGACGCTGATCGTCTGGCCGCCCTTCCTGCGCCGTGTCCTCAAGGACCCGCGGGCGCGGGACGAGAAGGGCGCAGCGACGCGGTTCCTGACCGTGCACCTCATGCTCATCTCGACGTCGATGATCCTCGGTGCGGCCACCGCCGTGATCGGGGTGCGGGCCCTCATCGGCTGAGGTCCGCACATACCGTACGTACGGCAGCGGCCGATCGAGAGGACAGCACATGGCAGGCGACGAGTCCGCGAAGGGGACGCACCCCGTCGTCCTGCAGCGGTCGAGTTATCCGGAGTACCTGCGGATCACGGAGATCCTGCGCAAGGAGACCGTGGGCGGGATCCTGCTGCTGATCGCGAGTGCGATCGCCATCATCTGGGCCAACTCCCCGTTCGCGGACTCCTACTTCGCGGTCCGGGATGTCGAGTTCGGCTACGAGCCCTGGCACCTGCACCTGTCCGTGGGGACGTGGGCGTCGGATGGGCTGCTCGCGGTGTTCTTCTTCCTCACCGGACTCGAACTCAAACGCGAGTTCGTCGCCGGAGACCTCCGGCGGATCAGCCGGGCCATCGTGCCCGTCGCGGCGGCCTTCGGCGGCGTCGTCGTCCCCGCCCTGATCTACGCCGCCGTGAACGCATCCTCCCCCGACACCCTGCGGGGGTGGGCGATCCCGACCGCGACGGACATCGCGTTCGCCCTGGCCGTGCTCGCCGTGATCAGCTCGCACCTGCCCGGCGCCCTGCGGATCTTCCTGCTGACCCTGGCCGTGGTCGATGACCTCATCGCCATCGCGATCATCGCGTTCTTCTACTCCCAGGACGTCCGCCCGGCCTTTTTGCTGGCGATGCTCCTGCCGCTGGGACTCTTCGCCCTCCTCGCCCAACGCAGACCGAAGTTCTTCGGCACCACCGTGCACGGGCCCTGGCTGATCCTGCTGCCGCTCGGGATCGCCACCTGGGCCCTCATGCACGCCTCCGGAGTCCACGCGACCGTCGCCGGGGTCCTGCTGGGCTTCTGCGTGCCCGTGCTGCGGAAGTCCGACGGGAAACCGGCGATGCCAAGGCCCGGGAAACCCGGCCTCGCCGAGGTCCTCGAGCACCGCTTCCGCCCCCTGTCCACCGGATTCGCCGTCCCCGTCTTCGCGTTCTTCTCCGCCGGCGTGGCCATCGGCGGGCCCGAGGGCTTCGCATCCGCCCTCACCGACCCGGTCCTCATCGGCATCGTCCTGGGCCTGGTCCTCGGCAAGCCCCTCGGGATCCTCGCCACCACGTTCCTCGTCACCAAAACCACCAGGGCGCACCTGGACCCGGGCCTGAGCTGGTGGGACCTGCTCGGCGTCGGCATCCTCGCCGGCGTCGGCTTCACCGTGTCCCTGCTCGTCAACGACCTCAGCTTCGGCACCGGCACCGAACACGACGACCACGCGAAAGTCGCCATCCTCACCGCCTCCCTCACCGCAGCCCTGCTCTCCAGCGTGGTCCTGCGCCTACGCAACAGGCGCTACCGCCGCATCGAGGAAGAAGAAAAAATCGACGCCGACGCGGACGGCATCCCCGACGTCTTCGAAGACCACGGGAACTAGGATCCTCTCCATGGGGGAAAGTGGACTGGCGCCGGGCGGGGGGACTCCCGCTGACTCGGGCCGCAGCGGACGGCGGGCCCGTCACCGCCGGCGCATCATCTTCAGCGAACTTGCGCTGACGATCACGTTCACGCTTGCCATGGTGCTCGGTGTCGCGGAACGCGGGGACCTCGCGTCGACGGCGATCTTCCTCTCCGGGTGGCTGCTCAACCTGCTCGTCCTGGCCCTGTGCTGCGTCCTGCCGTGGTCGCGCATCCCCAGCCGCTGGGTGATCCTCGTTCCACTGGTCGATTTCGTGGCCGTCGGCCTGTCCCGTGCGGCCGCGGGTGAGGCCCTCGGCGGAGTAGGGCTGCTGGCCGCATTCCCTGTGGTCTGGATCGCCGCGTCCCGTGTCCGGACGGGTACCGCGGTCGCCGTCACCATCGCCGCGTCGCTCGCGATCATCTGGCTGCCGCTCGTACTGCGTCCCGAACCCCTGACCGCCGACGCCCTGATCGACCCGATCCTGCTGCCCATCATGCTCACGGGCATGGCGTGGTTCGTGAGCGCCCTGTCGAAGGACAACCGGCGGCGGCAGGAGGCGCTGCGCGTCTCCCAGGCAGCGCTCCGGGAGAGTGTCGAGGCCGGCCGGATCCGCGAGCGGCTGCTGAACACCGTGCTCGACACGGTCAGCGTGGGGCTGCTCGCGGTCGACGCGGACGGCAACGACATCCTCATGAACGCCCGGCAGCGGAGGGACCACCTGGCGGCCGCCCCCGTGGGCAACGACGACCCGAACGAGGCTGAGCTGCTGATCTTCGGCCCCGACCGCGTGACCCCCATCCCTCCCGAGGAACGCCCGGTGCTCCGCGCGATCCGGGGCGAGGACCTCGAGGGAGTGCAGATCTGGTTGGGCCCACCGCGCTCCCAGCGGGCCTTCAGCATCTCCTCCCGTTCCATGCACGACGACGGGGCGTACGCGGGGACGGTGGTGTCCTTCAACGACGTCACGGAACTGGTGCTCGCGCTGCAGGCGAAGGACGATTTCCTCTCCAATGTGTCGCACGAGTTCCGGACGCCGCTGACCTCGATCCTCGGGTACCTCGAACTGACCCTCGAACTCCGCGACAGCCTGCCCGGCGACGTCGTCCACCACCTGGAGGTCGCCCGGCGCAACGCCGAGCGGCTCGAGCAGCTCGTGGAGGACCTGCTGGCCATCAACGCCGGCACCTTCGAGGTGAACCCGGTTGCGACCGACGTCGGCAGGATCCTGGCGGAGGCGGCGTCATCGGCCTCCGTGCGTGCCACCCGGTCCGGTCTCCACCTCGTGAACCGCGCGCCGTCGAGCCTGCCCGCCGTGGCGGATCCGGTCCGGCTCGCGCAGGCCGTCGACAACCTGCTCACCAATGCGGTCAAGTACAACAGGAGGGGCGGCAGCATCACGCTGGATGCGTCCCTGAACGGCGACGGGCTGACGGTCGCGGTGGAGGATACCGGCATCGGTATCGAGGCGGAGGAACTGCACCACGTGTTCGACCGGTTCTTCCGTTCACCGTCGGTCCGTACGACGGCGGTGCCGGGGGTCGGACTGGGGCTGCTGATCACCAAGAGCATCGTCGGTGAGCACGGCGGATCCATCACGGTCCGGAGCGAGCCCGGTCAGGGAACGTGCTTCACGATCCTCATCCCCCAGCCTCCGCGGTGACCGCGGCCTCCATCGTCCCCGCGGGGCGGCGGAACGAGCTGCATCCATGAGGGACTCCAGCGGAGGGCTGGTGCTCGGGAACGTCACCGCAGGGCGGGCGAAACCCCCTACTTTCGATGGGGTAGCGGAACGGCGTCCACTGCCATTGACAGCCCGAAAAATGCGGGCGTAGGTTGACGCAACGTGCCCGGGTCGGCGGACACGCAGCGCCGGTCCAGTGGACCTGTCGCCTTCACGGCATCCAACGCATACCCGGGCAGGACGCACTACGGCTGCGCTCCTGCCATGTCCAGGAGCCTGATATGACAACCCAGAACACGCTGTGCCTTTCGGTTCTCGCCACGCTGTCCCTCGTCGCCGGATCGGCGTCCGCCGCCACGGCCACGGAGGAGGAGACCCCCGCACCCTGGCCGCCCGCGGAAACTCGCGGGTACGTTCCCGTGCCCGACGAATACTACGACTTCCCCCCGGTCTCGGCGTGCGGCACTACCCTGACCCTGACGTCCGGGGACGTCCGGGATGTACAGAACAAGGTTCAGGTGAAGCATGACGGGGAGACGGTCGTGACATACCGGGGCGGCGCCACCGTAGATGTGTCCGTGGCTCCGGATAAGACCCCGGGAGCAGCATTCCCGAAGGGAGCCTTCCTTGACGAACTCGACATCTCCGGACGGGGAAGCGTGCGCACCTCGGCGGACGAGTCGACAATCGTGGTAAAACTCCAGGGGCCCTCGATCGTCTATCCGACAGGCAGTCAAGTCGAGGCCGCAGCGCTGGCCGGAGCGGGTTTGCCGGAGATCTTCATTTTCGAGCGCGGAAAGCTGACGCTGGAAATCCGCCTCTCGGAGGACGAAAACGCTGTCGAGCCCGACTCGGTGGAGATCCTGAGGAACACCACCAGGGACGTGGTCGACCTGTGCCAGGCGCTGAAGGAGTCCGCGGTCCAGTCCGACTAGCTGTTCGCGGCCAGCAGCGATTCCTCGAGGGCGACCCACGCCAGCATGGCGCACTTGACCCGTGCCGGGAACCGCGAGACCCCCGAGAACGCTGCGGCGTCCCCGAGGACTTCCTCGTCCGCCTCGATCCTGCCGCGAGAGCGCATCACCTCGCGGAACGCATCCACGAGGGAGATCACCTCGTCCCGGGGCAGTCCCTGCACCAGGTCGGTGAGGACGGAGGCCGACGCCATGGAGATCGCGCAGCCGGCACCGTCCCAGGTCACGGACGCGACGGTCCCGTCGGCGACCCCGGCCCGGAGGGTGATCTCGTCACCGCACACGGGGTTGAGCTGATGTGATTCGCCGGCCCGGCCCGCGCCGTCGTACTCCCTGAGGGGCGAGCCGTGCCGCGCCTTCGCGTGGTCGAGGATGATCTGCTGGTACAGCTGTTCGAGACCGGTGCTCATCTCTGTGCTCCAAAGAAGGGACGGACCTGGGCGACGGCGTCCAGGAACGCGTCCACCTCGTCCGTCGTGTTGTAGAGGTACGTGCTGGCGCGGGTGGTGGCGGTGAGGCCGAACCTGCGGTGTAGCGGCTGGGCGCAGTGGTGGCCCACCCGCACGGCGATGCCCTGGTCGTCGAGGAACTGACCGACGTCGTGCGCGTGAACGCCGTCGACGTCGAACGCGGCGAGCCCGATGCGCGGCAGGCCCGCTGCCGGCCCGAGGACGCGGATGCCCTCGATGGCGCCGAGGCCCTCGACGAGCCTCGCGCCGAGCTTCGACTCCCACGCCTCGATGTGCTGCATGCCGGTCTCGGACAGGTAGTTCGCCGCGGCGCCGAGGGCGATGGCCTGCGAGATGCGCTGGGTCCCGGCCTCGAAGCGGTTCGGCGACGGGAGGTACTCTGCCCGCTCCATGGTCACGGTGGTGATCATGGAGCCGCCGGTCAGGAAGGGCGGCATGGCGTTGAGCAGTTCGGCGCGGCCGTAGAGCGCTCCGATGGCGGTGGGGCCGAGCATCTTGTGGCCGGAGAACACGAGGAAGTCGACGCCGAGGTCCTTCACGTCGACCGGGAGGTGCGGCACGGACTGGCACGCGTCGAGCAGCGTGAGGGCACCGACGGCCTGGGCGAGCTGCACGAGTTCCCGGACGGGATTGATGGTGCCGAGCACGTTGGAGGCATGCGAGAACGCCACGAGCCGGGTCGACGGCGTGATGACTGCGTCGGCGTCCTCCAGGCGCAGCGAGCCGTCATCACCGACCGGAAGGAACCGGAGTTCGGCGCCGGTGCGGGCGGCGAGTTCCTGCCAGGGGATGAGGTTGGCGTGGTGCTCCATCTCGGTGACGACGATGTTGTCACCCGGCCCGACGGCGAAGCGCCGGGCGGCCGCTCCCCCGCGTCCCAGCGCGGCGTTCGACATGGCGTAGGCCACCAGGTTGATGCCCTCGGTCGCGTTCGACGTCCAGACCAGCTCATTGGTGCTGGCACCGATGAAGCGGGCGACGGCGGTGCGGGCGTCCTCGTAGGCCTCGGTGGCATCGACGGCGAGCGTGTGGGCTCCGCGGTGGACGGCGGCGTTGCGCTGCTCGTAGAACTCCTGCTCCGCCTCCATCACGCTCAGGGGGTTCTGGGAGGTGGCACCGGAGTCGAGGTAGATGAGCGGCTTGCCATTGACCTCGGTGCCGAGGATCGGGAAGTCGTTGCGGATGCGGTGCACCTCGGCATCGGTCAGCCCCGCGGAGGCAGGGGTGAGGGTGACGGGCGTTTCAACCACGGGCACGGAAGCTCCTCGGATCGGGGACCCCTGCGGCAATAACGCAAGGTTTCTCTGATCTAATCGTCCCACTCCGTCCTGCGTCCGGCATCCCAGTGCTACCTAAGAACGGAGGACCTGCCGGAGCTACCCCTGCGAGGCCGTCCCGGCGATCGAAGCGACGATCTCCCGTCGATACTTGCTCGGAGCATGATGTTCCTGGGCGCGGGACCGGTCCTTCACGGCGAGCCCCCGCCACCGGGGCCAATCGTCCACGATGGTCTCCACGGCCGAGGCAAGCTGACCGACGTCGTCCGGTGCGACGAACTGGACACTGCCGTAGCCATCACCTGCCTCACATAGTCCAGGCATCGCTGAGACGACGGCGGGACGGGCCGCCAGCATGGCCTCGACCACAGTGTTCCCGAATGATTCGTCGAGCCGTGCCGGGATCAGCACTATATCGGCGTCATCGAGGGAACTCCAGACGTCCTCCCGAAATCCCAGCATTCGAACAGAATCCTGGAGGCCCTCCCGTCGAATCCTGTCCGTGAGTTCGCGAGCGTATTCTTCATTGCCGGCGAACACCGCGCCGACGACGTCCAATGTGCTCACTATCCCTCGGCGCTTGAGTTCGGCAACAGTGTCGATTGCGAGATCCACGCCCTTGCGGTGGGATATCCGACCGAAGTAGATGAGCCGTACGGCATCGGAGAGCTCGTCCCGAGGATTGCTCACGGACTCGGGTCCGGCGACCCCGTTGTACACGATGCGCGCCCGGGAAGCCTTCCGTGGCAAGGACTGGCCCAACACCTTCACGGTGTACCGGCTGTTCGCGATCACCTCCGTCGAGAACAGGATCGGCAGGGCCAGAAGGTGCCGGATGATGGGACGCACGTGGCCTTCTGCCTCGTGGACATGAACCAGGACCCGGCATCCGGACAAACGCGCGATGACGGTCCACAAAGGAATACTCAACGTACTCACGTAGACGGTATCGGGCCGGTTCCGGGCGAGAAATGCGGCAATTGCGATCGAGGACTTCGCGCTCTGGGCAAGCAGTGACAGGGCCCCCCTCGCGGACAGGAGATTCTTTCTCAGGACCAGGCTCTTCACCACCACAGAGGCGGCACCTGTCTCACCGACCCGCGCCAGGAGCGGTCCACTGGTCGGCACCACGACGGTTGTCTCCGCACCGGAAGACACCAGCCCTTCGAGGGTCTCGAGCATCATCCGGTCCGAGCCGTACAGATCGGCCGAGGGATGTGCGATGACGATTTTCTGCCCAGTCAAGTCCATGAAAACCTTCGGCTAGCCGGTTGCGATCAAAGGATCCGGAATTGTTCGGCGCAATTCCTTCCGATCGGTGGTTTCAATCCTAGATGTATCGACTCGAATTATCGGAGACGCCGCAGGCTCATTTGGATGTGATCTCGCGGTCGGGAGACCGACTGGAAGAATTACGCCCGCCTGCCGCTTCCTCAGTCCGGTAACGTTGCGCCCACCGCATCGCTTGGGAACGATGGCATCCGATTCGGACTGCATTCCAGACGGTGTGGCAGAACGCGCAATCGCGAGGGAGTGCTACCGACCGTGAATTCGTTTGTCCGGCTCAGCTATCGCTCCGGTGCGCTCGGCGCCGTCGTGCTGCTGGCGGCATGCGCTCTTCCACCAGCGCAGCATCCATCCGACACGGGCGCCGGCGCGGACAGCACTCGCTTCTCGTCGTCGAGCGAGCGCCGGGCGTCGTCCTCCGACAGTTTCTTCGCCGAGGCGCTCCGGTCGTACTCGAGGGCCCCGGCACCAGGAGCGGTGACGGGATCGTCCGCGCCTGAAGAGCGCTCCGTTGCGGGTGCCGCACCTGTGGGCACGACGGCGTACGCCGTACCCGAGGATGCGCTCTTCGTTGCCCGCGACGGAAGCGACACCGCGCGTGGGGCACAGGACTCGCCGCTGAAGACCATCAAGGCCGCTGTCGCCAAGGCCCGCAGCGGGCAGACCATCGTCCTCAGGAGCGGTTCGTTCCACGAAGGGGTCCGGATCCCCCCGACCAAGAAGATCACCCTGCAGGCGTTCCCCCATGAGGAGGTGTGGCTCGACGGCAGTGTCCCGGTGACCGGGTTCGAGCCCGATGGACGGGCATTCGTCGCCGAAGGATGGACGGCCGAGTTCGACGCGAGTCCGACGTATTCGTGGGGAGATGCGGACGGTACGACCCCGGGCTGGACCTTCGTCGATCCCGACCATCCCATGGCGTCGCACCCGGATCAGGTGTGGATCGACGGCACAGCACAACAACAAGTGGCCTCACTGGACGAACTGACTGCCGGCTCCTTCCTCGTCGACTATGACAGCGATCGGCTGTTCCTCGGGTCGGATCCATCCGGCAAGAACGTCCGAGCAAGTTCGATCGCCAAGGCGATCTCGATACAGTCGGCGGGATCGGCCGTCAAGGGGATCGGCGTCCGTCGGTTTTCTCCATCCGTTCCGCACATGGCCGCGGTGACTCTCGAGAGCACGGGGATCTCGATCGAGAACGTCGTCGTCGAGCAGACCTCGACGACCGGACTCGCGGTGTCCGGCACGGACGCCCGGCTGCTAGGAATAACCCTCACGCAGAACGGCATGCTCGGTGCGTCCGCGACGTACGCGGACGGTTTGTCCGCGGCCGGCCTCAAGGTGACGGACAACAATACCGAAGGCTTTCATCATTCGCCGGTGGCCGGGGGGTTCAAGATCGGCCGGACCCGGTCTGTACAGGTGCAGGACAGCATCTTCAGGGCGAACAACGGGACCGGACTGTGGTTCGACGAGTCGGTGGTCGATATCACGACCTCGGGAAACGACTTCATCGGGAACAGCGGCCATGGATTGGCGGTAGAGATCTCCGCCCGCGCGGTCGTCGCAAACAACGTCATTGCGGGGAACGAGGGCCACGGTCTGAAGATCAACAATACGAGTGACGTCGCGATCTGGAACAACTCGTTCATCGACAACGGGCGTCCGATCAACATCGTGCAGGACTCCCGGCGCGCCACGGACGGCCGTACGCCCGGACACGACCCACGGCAGCTCTTTCCCGATCCGCTGATAACGTGGATCAACGGGCGGATTGCCCTTCGGAACAACGTGATAACGGGCACTACGGCGAACTGCCTGCTGTGTGTCGAGGACTATTCCCATCGATTGTCTGCGGAAGCCATGGGCGTGACGACATCGGGCAATGTCTTCCATCGCGCCTCGGTCTCCACTCCGGACTGGCTCGTGGTCTGGTCACGAGGAACCGGGGATCCGGCGGTGTTCACCACTCTCGGCCGCTTCAGGAATGCGACGGGACAGGCGGCGCATGACATGGAGCTGACAGGCGTGGACATTGTCGATCCGGAGACGTTCCAGGTGAGCACCCCAGTGCGGTCGGCTGGAGTCGCCCAGCCGCTACCCGATCAGATCGCCCGGTTGCTGGGAGTTCCGACAGGAACCCTTCTGGTGGGTCCCGTAGCGGATTGAGGGGCCGGCTGGAGCCCGGCGGTGCGATGACCGCACTCCTCCTGGCGCCGGTTCGATGTGGGTACGAAAGCAGACGCGAGGGCGATGAGGACGATGAACGTGACGCTGGCGTCCACGAGCCCGGTCTCGAGGAATGCCCTGATCAGGAGAAAGACGAGGAGAGCAACGGGTAACGCATTCCTACGTCCGCCTCGCATCGTGGCGACCAGGACTGCTGTGACGAGTACGGCGAGGATCGCGGTGCCGATGACCCCCGTCTGCGCAAGCGCAGAGATCCAACTGGAATCGAGGACCTGCTCGTTCCAGTACTGTCCCCTCACGTGCACGGTCTTGACCGACATCCCCGCCCCGACCCACTTCTGCAGGGACTCGAAGGGAGTCTGCAGCACGACCTGCCATGCAATGGTGCGTGAGTTCAGGGTGAGGTTGGACGTGCTCCCCTCCCGGTTGAGGAGTGACCCGAGGATCGGGGTGTACGCGGCGACTACGAACAGCGCGGGCACGGACGCGATCATCACGACGACGACGTACCGCTGGATGACTCGGATACTCAGGACAAGAACGACGATTGCCACGGCCACGCCGAGCAAGGCCGTTCGTGACTGGGTCGCTACACAGGCAAGGGTATAGGCGACTGCTGCGACGACCGCACCGATCGTCGCACGCCCTGACAGGACCCGGTGGATCGCCGCGAGCGCGGGGACCGCACAGAGGAGGACGAGTTCGTTGGGGCTGATGGGGAGCAGGGTCCCCTCCAGACGGCCACCGGCTCCGACCGTGCTGACCCCGGTGATCGCGAGGACGGCGCCGACCACACCTATGGCGATGACCAGCTGCCTGAGGACTTGTTCCCGTGGAAACAGGGACACCAGCAGCACCACCGTCGCCATCAGGAGGACGATCCGCACGACGAGGACCGCGGAGGCAGTAGTGCCGCCCGCCTGAAGCGCCCCGATCATGGAGACCGCCAGCACAGCGAGTACCGCCAGCAACGGCCCGCCGGCGACGGGGTACACCGTCGGAGATACCTTCCTCAGGAACAGGGCCATCGCGAAAGCCCCTCCCTGGAGTGCGGCCTTGGCGACGACCACGGTGTCGAAGGCCCCCTCGAAGTAGGCACCCCGCCGCCACGCCGTGACACTGACGATCAGGACGATCCAGATGATGATGGCGCTCGCGGTGCGGGCCTTCGCCTCAGCCAAGACCGGAGGTCCGGACCTTGAGGTGGGCACGTCCCCGTCCGCGACCTCCCGACCGCCGCCGTCCACCCAGCAGCACCACGCCCAGCGGCTCGACACCTACCGCCCGGAGCTCACGTACGGAGTCCACCAGGTCTGTCGCCCGGGTGCCGTACGACACGAGCACCAAGGCTGCCTCTGCTACCGGTGCGACGGTCCACGTCGTCAGTGGGTGCGAATCGTAGGAGGCCTTGACGAGCGTGACATCGAAGGAGTCGCCCAGCTCCTTGAGGATGCTCGCGCCCTCGCGCGCCGCCCGGGAACGGCTGATCTTCTCCGTGGAGGCGCCGATGGGGATGCGATACGTTCCCGATTCAGTGGCGGAGAGGACGTCGTCCAGCGTCGCCTCGCCCACGAGCACGTCCGAGAAACCGAGGTCCGTTCCGGTCTGCCCGGAGCCGGCCCCATCACCTGGCGCCTGGTGCTGCGTCGCATCGATGACACACGTCCGCGCACCTGAATCGCCGATATAGCCGGCGAACTGGTACCCGAACGCGCCCTGGGTGCCGTTCGCCTGTCCGACTGCCGTCACCATGAGGAGCTTGGGCAGGTGGCCACCACGCCTGACCAGGAGCGTGGTCATCAACTCCCGGTACTGGAGTTCCGTCTCCTGGGAGAGGACACCCGTGGCGCTGGGCGCTCCGTCGGCGACGGATACCAGCACCTCTAGGCCGACCGAACGGGACAGATCCCCGCGCCTTCGGATCCTCCGATGTCCGGATCCCAGCACGACGGCGACGACGAGCCCTACGGCGAGTCCGGCCAGCAGCCCTATCGCCAGGTTCAGGACGGTGTTGGGAGAGGATGGTGCAGCCGGGGCGACGGCAGGCACGGCGACGAAAGCCTCCATAGCCGCATTCCCCGCGGTGTCTTCCCCCTCCAGTTCACCGATCACGTCACTCAGGTTCTGTGCCACCAGGTTGGCCAGTTCGGCAGCATCCTGCGCGGTCGCGGCGGAGGCAGTGACGTTGACGTACACCGTTTCCTCGGGGTTGCTCGCGCTCACCTGCTGCCTGATCTCGGCCAGGGTCAGCGTCGAGTTCAACTCCTGCAGCACCGGCGTGAGCACCTGGGGACTGTCGACCAGGTCCGGATAGGATTTCACGCGCTCCAGGACGAACCGTGAATTCTCGAAACTGGAACCGCCCTCCGAATCAGACCTGATGAAGAGGCCGGCCTGCGCGTCGTAGGTGCGGGTGGTGAGACCCGTCGCCACGACGGCGACGATCAGACCGACCAGGGTCGAGACGAGGATCAGGATCCACCGGCGCCGGAAGATGCGCCCGTATTCGTTCAGCTCCATGTCTTCACCTCCCTGTACCACTTGGGCAGGGCCAGCACCAGGAATGCGGCGTTGGCGAGCATGAGCAGGCTGTACGCACCCACGAAGATTCCAGGGACGAGCAGCAGGACGAACAGGACACATATCAGACCGAAGTCCGTCGGCAGCACGGCGAGGGAGTACAGGGCCGACGACGTCGACTGCTCCACTGCAGGCACGCTGCTCCTGGTTCGCTGGGCCCTCCGCAACTGGTCCATCAGGAGTGACGAGAAGAAGTGCACCGTAGCAAGCACCTGGAACACGATCGGGACGATCAACCACGCGGTCTCGAGGTCCAGATACCGCCACCAGCAGATGAGGACGCAGAGGTGAAGACTCCCCTCCTTGAAGGCATCCACGGTGTGATCCAGCCACTCCCCTGCCGCAGACCCTTTCCCCGTCAGTCGTGCGAGCTGACCATCCGCCGAATCGAGCGCATAACCCAGCACCAGCAGGACGGTCACCAGAAGTGCGGTGCCGGTTGTCGGATCCGTCAGGACCAGCAGCGCCAGTCCGGAGAACGTGGCGACGGCACTGATGACCGTGACCTGGTTGGGGGTGAGATTGCGGGAATAGGCTGCTGCGGCAAAGACCCTACCCAGTCTCCTGTTGATGTACCTCGAGTAAGCGGGGGCTCCTTTCGATGTCTTCTGTGCACTGGCGAGAGAGTCCAGTGCTTGGCGGAATTCCAACTGCGCCCCAGGTCGCATTGTCATGATTTTCCTTCTTATTGAGCGGACTTCCTTATTGAGCGGACTTTCAAACGCTGTCCGGCCGATATCTTGCGAATGGTACGGGTCCCGGACGCTACGGACGAGCCTCCCCGACCCAGAGGTCGTCATAGCGGACGATCACCGGTGCGTTCGTCGCCGATCCCGAGAGATAGGACTGGAAACCCACACGCCCCGCCTTCTGGAAATCGACTGCCCCGTCGCTCGTCGACAGTTGCCAGCTCGCGGGCTCGGGGGTCCCTGCCGCCCACACCTTCATGCGGATGACGGTCGGCGAGGTCCCGACCACCTGAGCCCGGACCACCAACTCCTTCCCCGGGGCGTAGCTCAGGGAGGAGATGACCGTCTGGTTCACGAGGATGGTCTCGTTGCGCAGCAGGAATGCCGTGACCGACCCGTTCGGCTGGAACTGCAGCTTGGCGGTGTATGCACCTGCACCGGACACGTCGCGCAGCAGGAACGACTGGTGCACTCCTCCCCCCGTGGCTGCCTTATCGATCGAGATGTTTGCACGGACCTCGGTGTCGGTTGAGGACACGGAGTTCAGGTAGGCGGAGGGTCCCGCTCCTGCGGAGCCCAATCGAAGCAGGCCCTTGCCGTTCGCCACGGAGAAGTTGGAGAGCGTTCCGGAGTAGGAATACGCGCCGCCCACCTCCGCGCTACCCCATCCGGAGCTGACGGTCCTGGAGAAGGCGTCCCTGGCGAAGGTGCGCGGCTCGGTCACCGCCTTCTCGACGAGAACGCGCTGCTCCGACCGTGCCTCCCCGCCATCCTCATCACGGACGACGAGTGTGACCGTGTAGGTGCCCGCAGCAGCGTAGGTGTGGGTGGCAACCCGACCAGTCGCCGCCGTGCCATCGCCGAAGGACCAGGTGTACGAGAGCGCCGTGGATTCGGCGTCCTTCGACGCAGTGGCATCGACCGTCAGGTCCAATCCCGACACCGCCGGTGTGAAGGAACTGGTCGGCAGGCTGTTGGCAACCGTGACGGTCTTGGCCGTGGACGCCGTGCGGCCCGCGGCGTCGGTCACCGTCAGGAGAACGGTGTAGGCACCGTCCTTGGTGTACCGGTGGCTGGATGTCACGCCGGTCGCGGTCGTCCCGTCCCCGAAGTCCCAGGCATAGCCGACGCCACTCCCACCGGTGGAGGTGGCGTCCGCGGAGAGGAGCCTGCCCTGCGTCGTCACCTCGAAGGCGGCGACCAGCGGAGCCGATACCGAGACGGACTGTGTCGTCGACGCCTGCGCGCCTCGCACATCGGTCACGGTCAGCTTCACGTCATAAGTCCCGGCCGCTCGGTAGGCATGGGACGGCGAGACGCCCGTGGCGGTGGATCCGTCACCGAAGGACCACGCGTAGGTCGTGATCGCCCCATTCGGGCTCGAGCTTCCCGCCCCGCTGAACGTCGCGGTGAGGTTGTCGGTCCGCGCGGTGAAGGAAGCAGTCGGGCTGGCCGGCGGTGCGACCTGCACCGTGACCGTCCTCGTGACCGTCGCCGACGCGCCGTCACTGTCCGTCACCGTGAGCGTCACGTCATAGGATCCCGCCGCCGCATAGGCGTGCTGGGCAGTCCGTCCGCTCGCCACAGCACCGTCCCCGAAGGTCCACGCGTAGCCCGTGATGGTACCGTCCGCATCCTTGGCTTCCGACCCGTCGACCTGGACGAGAAGGTCCGTGGTCGTGACCTGGAAACCCGGGGTCGGCGACTGGTTGACCTTCGTGGCGTTGACGGTCGATGTGAAGGCGCCCGTCAGTCCTCTGTCATCGGTCACGGTCAGCGTGACGGTGTACGAACCGGACGCTGCGTACCGATGGTTGGCGACGGCACCCGATCCGGTCGAACCGTCCCCGAAGTCCCAGGCATAGGTGCGGATAGTCCCGTCGACATCCGTCGAACCGGTTCCATCGAAGTGCGCATCCAGTCCGACGCTTGTTCCGGCGAACGTCGCCGTCGGCGCGGAGTTGCTCACCTGGATCTGGCGCTCGAGACTCGTGCGGCCACCGCGGTCGTCGATGAGGACCAGGGTCACCGTGTACGTGCCGTCCCGTCCGAACTGGTGGGTCGGCGTCGGTCCCTCGGCAGTCGTCCCGTCACCGAAGTTCCAGCTGTACGAGGCGATCGAGCCATCGGCATCCTTGGATCCGGAGGCGTCAAACGTCACGGACAGGCCGGCCTGCGTGGCCTGGACGTCCGCCACAGGTAGGGCGTTCGGTGTCGTGGCCGAGATCGTCTTGCTGGTCGTCGCCTTCCCTCCGCGGTTGTCGGTCACCGTCAGGGACACCTCGTACGATCCGCTCTTCGTGTAGGCGTGTTGTACCCGCGCACCCTCCGCGGTGGTCCCGTCCCCGAAGGACCAGTTCCACTGCGTGACCGTGCCGTCGGGATCAGTGCTTGCACCGCCGTCGAGTACCACGTTGAGATCGGTCACCTCCGAGGAGAACGCCGACGCCGGGAGCTGGTTGGGGGGCACGACGATGTCGTAGTGCGCCTTCACCCGCTCCGCGGACAACTCCCGGGAATACACGGCGACCTCGTCGATGGACCCCTTGAAGAACGCGCTGCTGGAGCCCCATGTCCGGTCCCCGCCGATACGCCAGTAACCGGTGTACGACTCAGCGCCCGCCTGGGGATTCGTGCCGGCCAGCGTCCCGTCGACGTACAGCTTCATCCCCTGGGGAGACTGGCTGGCGACGACGTGGTGCCACGCATTGTCGTTGTAGGTCCGCTGCGTCTGGATCGTGTTCATCTGACCCGTGAACGTCCCGAAGATGAGCTTCCCCGAATCCTCCATGTACACATGCCGGTCGTAGCTCCCGGACAATCCTGCACTCGTATTACCGAAGCCGATGATCTTTCCGCCCCGGGTCGTGTCGGTTTTGAACCAGGCCTCCATGGAGTAGACCCGAGGGTTCTCTGACTGCTTGTTCGCAGCGGTCATACCACTCGTTCCGTCGAAGGTGAACGCCTTGGTGGCGGTCCCCTTCACCACCCCGGCGGCCTCACGCGTGACGTTGCCGCTCACCAGTCCCTCGGTCCTCGAGGAGGAGGAATCGGCGGCGTTGGCAGAACCGGAGTCGTCCAGGCGCCAGAACAGGGCCGGGTCGTCCTGGTCGACCGCCTTGCCGTACGCATCGGTCGGTGCCGGCGGCACGTCGGCGGTCCTCCCGCTGGCCGTGAAGTGGCCCAGGATCACGCGGCGGTCGAGGGCAGTGGGGTAGATCGCGACCTCGTCGATGTCGCCTGTGAACCTGCTGGAGGACGGCGTGTTGGGCCAGCCACCCAGGTTGTCACCGCCGATCCTCCAGCGGCCCGTGTATGCCTGCCCGGCTGTGACCTCGGAACGTGCCGCTTCGCGGACCCCGTCGACGTAGAGGTTCATACCGTCCGCGCCCAGCGACGCGGTGACCAGGTGCCACTTGCCGTCGTTGAATGCTCCGGCGCTGCGAATCGTCACGGTGGATCCGGGGCGAACGCCGAAGGTGATGCGTCCATCATTGGACATGTACACGTGTCGGTCATAGCTGCCGGAATCCCCGGTCGGCGCATTTCCGAACCCGATGATCTTGCCGCCGGTCGTCGTCTCGGTGCGGATCCAGGCTTCGGCGGTGAAGGTATTGGGCGCGGTCTCCGCGGTCCTGGTCGCCCCGAAGGCTCCCGCGGTGCCGTCGAAGCGGGTCGTGGTCGTGGAGGGCATGAAACCGTCCACGCCACGGGTCAGCCCCGTACCGGCCGTCGCATCATTGAAGCCGATGTTGTCAATGAAGGAGGTGCCCGCGCTCTCGTTCAGTGGGTAGTACGCCACCGCTCCATCCCTGGCGATCAGGTCCGCGTAGGCACTGCGCGCCGCTGAACCCACGGTTACCGAGTCGGACCTGGGCCCGATGTATTCATTGCCTGCGGGATCCTTCACCCGGACGCGGTAGGTATGCGTCGCGCCTGCTGTCCGCCCGCTGTCGAGGTACCCCAGGGTCTTGACCCGCCACCAGCTGGAGGCCTGCTGGAGTGTCGCGATGGGCGTCAGGCTGTTGTCCCGCAACAGGTCGTAGGTCAGCGTCTCGTCGTCGTAGTCCCAGGTGGTGGGCCATGCGATACGGACCGAGCCGGCGTCCAAGGAGACCGCGGTCGGCTTCATCGCCGTCGTGTACTCGGGCCGGACCTTGTTCGGTGCGACCGCCCTCGACCCGAAGACCGCAAGCCCCTGCTGGGCCACGCCGTTGACGGTAGTGAACTCCCCGCCCACCACGATCTTGGTTCCGTTGTTGTCCATGGCCCAGCCGCCCTGGAACTGGTTCGTGTAGAACCCGGTGTTGATCGACGGATACCAGTGGACCTGGGAAGGGGTCGGCTGACCCGAGTAGAGGCTGTTCTGGCTGGGGGGTGCCTGATCGGTCCCCGTCGCATAGATCGTGTTCCCCATGAGCCGGCGCCAGATCGTGGGGTTCTCCTCGGGGAAACTCCCGACCGAGGAGCAGTCGTGCGCGTGGGAGACGAAGTACATGATGTCCCCCATGACCGAGACGTCACTCGTGGATCCGTAGCAGTTGTCGAGCCACACGAGATCACCCGTCATGAAGTCGGCGGCGAACCGCCCATCGAACCAGTGGCCTCCGTCGCCGTTCGCCCCCGCATAGACGACGCCGTTCCGGAGGATCATCTGGGTCACCCAGGACGAACTGGCGTCTTTCGCTGCAGGGATAGGGGTGCTCGACCAGGCCTGGCTGGCTCCGCTGATGCCGTCGACCGCTCCGATCCCGATCTTCTGCACACCGTTGAGCTGCTGGAATCGCCCGCCGAGGACGACGCGGCTGTTGTCCTGCGCCGCGACGATGGACTGCACCTGTGCGTTCGGGGTGGGGGCCCAGGGAAGAAGGGCGCCCGTGGTGCGTGCAACGGCCGCGACGTTCGATCGCGTGCTTCCCCCCGCGGTGGAGAATGATCCACCGAAGTAGACCCGGTCCGTCGTCACGGCGATCCCGTAGATGCTCCCCGATGCAGAGGACTTGAAGGAGGGATCAAGGGTTCCGGTGGCGGTGCTGAAGGAGGCGATCTTGCTCCGTGCCTGACCACTCACGACGGTGAAGTCACCCCCGACGAACAACTGCTTCCGGTCGCTCGTCAACTCGATGACCCGTGCCTGGGCGTTCAGGTTCGGGTCCCAGGGGAGGATCGCTCCGGTGTCGATGTTGAAGGCCATGGCGTTGTTGCGCACCACTTCTCCCGCACCTCCGGCCGGCACACCCGCCGGGCGCGCCCTGGTGAAGCTGCCCACGGCGTACGCAGTATTGCCGTCGACCGCGGTGGACCAGACCACCCCATTGATCTGTGGCGCCACCAGGAGGTCGGCGCTGACCGTGGCTGGAAGCGTCGCAGGTGGAACTGCTGGTTCGACGGCCTGAGCCGGCACGGCAGCGAATGATGCAGCGAGGACCACGCCCGCGGAGATCGTGGCGATGGCCCTGGCCATGCGGGACACGAGCCAGGGACGGGACGAATTGTTGTGGAGTGCTCTGGGCTCAGACATGCGTCTCAGCTCGCCTTCTCTGCGGAGTGGAGGATGGGTTGGAGCGATACTGCTCGGGACGGTGCAAGGATGAATGAACGGAGGATGGCGGCACCGGTCAGGGAGCCGACCGCAGCGCACAGCGGGGCGAGGACGAAGGAGTCCGACAGTGCGACGGCCACAGTGGCGAGAGCGAGCGACAGGAGGCTTTCGCACAATCGAACGCCGAAGACGGACGCAGCCCTCCCCCGGACGGCTGCAAGCGAGCCGTAGGGGATGCTGGCGCTGATGCCGAGGGACAGGCACAACCAGCCGGCCACGGCCATCGGATCCGGCATTCGCCCCGTGAGCATCGGCCCAGCCACCGGCAGCAGGAGAAGTGCGACAACCGAGCCGAGGATGGTGATTGCGGCGAGGGCGATCACGGCCCGGTCCGCACGGTGGATGAGTTCGGGCAGCGGCCTGGACGGATCCCGCGCGTAGGAGGAGAACAGGAACGATGAGAAACCCCCGACGAGCAGGAGGGCCGGTGCGGCATACACCCTGGCAATCTCCAGTTCGCCCGCGGCAGCAAGGCCGATGGACAGTATGACGACGAAGCGGATACCCGCCAGCAGCGCGGGCCTCAACCCCTGCTGGGCCGCTCGCCAGATGCCGAATCCTGCTACCTCACGAAGTGCTGGTCCTCCCATCGGCACGACGTACCGCACTGACCGAGGGAGCAGGAGGACCCCCGCCACGGCTCCGGCTGCCTGCCCGATAAGGACCGAGACGATGAAATCAATCAGGCGTAGGCCGTTCCCGGCGGCAGCCAGAAGAACGAGTCCCGTCCCGAGGATCATCGCCAGATCGACCAGGGTGACCCTCCCGAACTTCAGGTCGATCATCAGCAGGCGCCGCACGATCTCTTCGCTGATGAAGGCGAATGCCGCCAGCCCAAGAATCAGCGACTGGGCCGGACCGGTGAGACCTAGGACATGACTTGCCGCGGCGAGGAGCACGGAACTCGAGCCGGCAAGGAGAAGGAACCACGCCTGAAGCGCTGCACGGATATCCCGGGCGGATCGGTCCAGCACGGTGACGCTGTCTCCTACGAACCCACTGACCAGGCCGGAACCGAGGACGAAGAAGCCGTACAGAAGACTGAAGAGACCGACGTCGGCAAGATCCATGGTTCTGCTCGCAACCAGGATCAGCAACATGCTGCCGACGGCCTGGGTGCAGGGAGCGACTACTGCGAGCCCGGCCGGCAGGAGCCGCCGGATGCCGAGCCTCATCGGAAGGAGCCGCTGAACGTGGCGATCACATGATCGCCGTCCACGTCCAGATAGAACGTACCCTCGTTGACGTCCGGACCGACCTGGAAGGCGTAGCTGCCGGTTGCCGTGGCGCCGGGCGCCAGCACTCCCGAAAGATCCGCTGCCTCCTCGATGTCATACGTAGGAGCTGCAGGGAGTGCATCCTCACCGACCAGAAGAGTTGCGACGACCGCATCCAGAACGACATCGCTCTCGGACCGGTTCTGCAGCTCGACTTCGACCGTGACATAGGCAGCACCCGATATCGCTCCAGCACCGGTCGCCGTGATGGTCCCCCGCGAGAAGCCCCGGGTACTCGCTCGCAGCCCGTCACTCCACGCCGCCTCCTCCGCGAAACTGACCGGAGCAACGGTCAGTTCGCGGAGCGCTGTCTCACCGTCGCGGCTCACTTCGGGTGCACCGGTCGACGCCGGCTCGAATGCCGGTCCACCCGCCGGCCCTCCGGTCTCGCCGGGGTCTGGCGTGGGCTTCGGGTCCACAGGGCTCGCCGAAGCTGACGCCTCGGGACCGACGTTTCCTGACGGCGCTTCGCCGGCTTCCGGATCGCTGCTGCATCCGGACAGCAAGGCGGTGAGTGCCAGGACGATGAATACTCTCCCGGCACCACGGGACATTGTCCTGGGCCGGCCGCGAGCGATATATCGGTTATTCATGTGAGACCAATCTTTGAATACGTCCCAGTCGGACGAACAAACTGCGGAAAGCCTAGAATTCGTCGAACAGAAAGACACGAGTAGCAACTACCTGAACCCCTCCGGAATCCCTGTTCGAACCATTGCGATTTCACGTAGTGGCTGCAAAGGCCGGCCGCTCGGTATCAGGAAACGGTGTGGGAAAGCGGGAACGCGCCGGAGCGTCGGCCCCGTGCCCCACGGCGGCCTACGAGGTCGAAACAGAGCTGCTCGTAACCCTCCGCAACCCGATCCCAGTCGTAGGCCAGGGCGTCCGCCTGGGACTTCTTGCCGCGGAGCATCGTGTCCGAGACCGAGGCTTCCGCGGCGTGTACGAGCGCGGGGATCGCCGCGGCATCGGCGAAGTACTCTCCGTTGGCGCCCAGAACCTCGCGGTTGAAGTTCACATCGAAGGCATTCGTCGCGACGCCCGCACCCATCGCTCGCAGGAGTGAGGGGTTGGTGCCGCCGACCGAATGCCCGTGCCAGTAGATGCGGGCGTTGGCGTACAGCTGATCGAGGAGCTCCTGGTCCCACACGCCGCCGACAAAACGTACCCGCTCGTCACCCAGCGAGGTGACGAGCCGCGTGTAGTCGTCGGAATACGGGGCGGAGCCGACGACGATCAGCGGCAGCTCGGCCTTGCTGCGGACATACCCGTCGACGATCACGTGGACGTGGTTCTCAGGTTCGAAACGGGCCACCACGAGGTGGTATCCGCGTGGGGTGAGGTCCAGCTCCGGAAGGCGGTGCGACGCTCCGCCCTCGAGGATCGGAGCCCCGTACGCCAGGTACGTGCTGTCGACGCCGAACTCCTGGCGGTAGTAGTCCTGGATGCCGGCGGCATCCGCGATGAGCGCATCGGACCATCGGACCGCGAGCGACTCGGCGACCCGGTAGTACCTCTTGCCCAGCGTCCCCCACTTGGCGCGCTTCCACTCGAGGCCGTCCACGTGGGTCGCGACCGGTATGCCTGCCGCGCGCAGGACGGGCAGCCAGGGGGAGTTCGCCGAGTTGAACACGATTGCAGCATCCGCGCGCTTGAAGAACAGGTGGCCTGCCGAAAGCCCGGTGTGGCTGAGTGTCTCGAGCGACCTTTTCTTGAGCGCGGGGAGGTAGACGAGTGTCATGCCCTTGTACTCGGTCGCGGCATGGGTCGTATCCTCCGTGGTCCGGCAATACACGATCACCTCGTGACCGCGCGCGGCAAGACGCTGCCCGACCTCCTCGACGCAGGTCTCGAATCCTCCGTAACGGGCCGGCACCCCGCGGGTTCCGACAAGTGCGATGCGGAGGGGCTTCTGGTGAGACGACAGCAGATACATGATGGACTCCAGTCGGTCGGTGCAAGCACGTCGGTCAGGTGGCGGTGTAGTTCAGGGTGTGGATTCGCGGGCCACCGGAGCGTTGAGGAGCTCCAGGGTCCGCCGCAGGAACGTACTCGAGGTGTGGACGGTGTACGGGAAGTAGACGACCTCGACACCTACCCGGGCGAAGGTCTCCTCGAGGGCAAGCCCCTGGGGAGTGCCCTTCCAGTCGTCGCCCTTGAAGAAGACGTTGAACCCGAGTTGCTTCCACATGTCGAGCTTCGTGGGGGCGGCCTCGGCCACGGCACGATCGACGAACTGCACGCTCTGCACGATCTCGAGCCGTTCGA
This sequence comes from Arthrobacter burdickii, assembly GCF_030433645.1. NCBI lineage: Bacteria > Bacillati > Actinomycetota > Actinomycetes > Micrococcales > Micrococcaceae > Arthrobacter > Arthrobacter burdickii. The sequence continues at coordinate 565,448 of NZ_JAROCG010000002.1, read as the reverse complement.
TCAGGGGGATGACCGGACGCTTGCCCTTGTTCTTCTCGAGCAGTTCATCGGACACGACACCCGCGATGAGGAAGTCGCACTCGCTCTTGGCATGCCGGAGCAGGTTGAGGTGTCCTATGTGGAACAGGTCGAATGCACCGGCCGCATACCCGATCCGGATTCCCATGGAGCCTCCTTGGCTGCTGCCGCCGGCCGCGGGAGGAGCTGCCGACCGAGGCGCGTGGTTCCTTGACGGAGAGGGGCACATCAGTACGCACCCACAGGCTGAAGCATCACCTTGAACGTGCGCCACATGATGATCAGGTCTCCGGCGACCGACCAGTTCTCCACGTAGTAGAGGTCGAGCCGGATGCTTTCCTCCCAGTCGAGGTCCGAACGTCCGCTCACCTGCCACAGACCGGTGAGTCCGGGTTTGATCAGGAGGCGACGGTGCGTGTGCTCCTCGTAACCGGAGACTTCGCTGACGAGCGGCGGCCGCGGCCCCACGAGGGACATGTCACCGCGCAGCACGTTCCAGAACTGGGGGAGCTCGTCGAGCGAGTATTTCCGTATGATGCGTCCGATCCGGGTGACCCGTGGGTCATCCCGCATCTTGAACAGCACACCACTGCCCTCGTTCTGCTCCTTCAGGAGCTCGAGCTCGTCCTCGGCCGTGGTAACCATGGATCGGAATTTGACCATGCGGAACACTGCCGAGTCCTTGCCTGCCCGCTCCTGGACGAAGAACGCCGGGCCCGGTGAATCGAGCCGGATGGCGACCGACAGGACGAGGAACAGCGGCGCCAGGACTACCAGCGCGGTGGCCGAGAGAACGATGTCCATGGCCCTCTTGAGGACGTGGCGGCCCCCGGTGAAGTGCGGGAGTTCGACGTGCATGAGGGGCAGGCCCTCGACCGGCCGCATGGTGATGCGCGGACCGGCGACGTTGGTCAGAGCGGACGCGAGCACCAGTTCGGTCGAGGACCCCTCGAGGCGCCACCCGAGCTCCCGGATGTAGGAGCTGCCCTTGCGCAGGTGCCCGGCGACGATGACGGCGTCCGCTCCCGTAAGAGCGACGAAGTCCTCGATCTTCCGGAGCCCGCTGATCACGGGGACCACTCGGTCTCCCGTCTGCAGCGCTGCCGGGTTGGTCCTGCCCTCGTAGACGGCACCGACCACGGTGTAGGCGGCGCCGGAGTTCTTCGCCAGCTGGGCGGCCACATAACGGACGTCCGTGGGCCGTCCGACGACCACGACCTTCGAGAGGTAATGCCCGAGCCTGCTCTGGTGCACCAGCCACTGGCGCCACAGCCAACGGCTGGACAGCAGGAGGAGCGTGCCGGACGGCAGTGCGAGGACGAGTAGGCCCCGGAAGTGCTCGAGGTCCAGGAGGACGACGGCGACTGCCGCCGCGGCGAAGGTGGCACTGCTCGCGCGGATGACCTTCTTGTACTCGCCGGCGCCTGTGCCGACCAGGCGGGCGTCACGGGTCCGGAAAAGCGACATCATCGTCAGCCAGCCGACCGCCATCGTGCCGCCGAGTCCGAGGACGTCCGTGAGTGTCTCGATGCCGGCGTGGAGTGTCAGGACGTTCACCGCCAGCAGCAGGACCCCCACGATGAGCACGGAGTCCGAGGCCAGCAGCGAGACCTGGTAGCGGCGGCGCCAGGCGGTGCCCGACAGGGCCGCCGGCTGATGGGCCGCAGCGATCCCTGGGACCGCAGTGAATCCACCGAAGGCGCTGTGCATCTGCGTCACGGTGTACCCCCCTGGAAAGCGATGACCATTCCCTGGAGGGGTTTTACTTGGAATAGGCGGCGAATTTTGCACAATGGACGACACATGTGTGAGACCCGATTCTTCGGAATTTCCCCAGCTTTGTTTCCAAAGCTCTTGCGAAAATCCTAGGGAGGGGGTTTCAGCTGCACACGAGTAAGACCTACGCGACTGATCCGGGGGGCTTAGAGCAGAACTACCTGCGTACTACGCGTGGGCATTACGTAGGGGCACTTAGACTACGCGCGGGCATTACGCAGGGGCACTCGGACTACGTGCTGCGGGCCGATCAGGGCTCGCGCAGGTCCTCTCGGCGGTTGACCCCGAGCTTTGCGAAGATCCGGTAAAGGTGGCCTTCGACTGTTCGAACCGAGACGCTCTTCGCGTCCGCGATCTCGCGGTTCGAGTAACCCTCGTTCACGAGCGCGACGATCGTGCGCTCCGTCGGGGTGAGGCGGGAGGTGGCCAGTGCGGGTGATGTCGATGCGAGCGGAAGCGAGACCGGTCCTTCCCGCTGCTCCCCCAGCGTCACCAGACGGCGCTGGATCGCACGGGCATGGCGGGTCGAGCCCTGCTCACCCGTGAGCTGCAGGACGAGGGACAGGCCGACGAATTCGAAGGCCACGTTCCCGTGCTCACCCGCGATGGTGGCGGCGCGGGCCATCGCATCGGCGTCCTTCGCCTCGGCTGCCACTGCGAAATCCAGCAGGTCCTTCGCTCCTGGGCCCTCGAAGCCCTGCAGGACCCTGATGAGGGGGGCAATGGCATCCATGTCGCCGAGCAGGAGGGACAGCCGAAGTGCCGTGACTGCCAGCTCCATCATCTGGTCCTTCTCAGCCGTCGCGGCGAGAGTGAGCAGGTCGCCGCGCGCACCGGGACCGTCGCCCAGCAGGGCCGCGGCCGCGGTGGCGAAGATGCGCCCGCCTAGGCGCATCGTGCGCGAGCCCCCCTTCGGCACCCGCTCGAACTCCTCCACCAGGGCGGATGCGCGGGTAGTGTCGCCGGCAAGCGCGCAGGCGTATGCCCCCAGCCCCAGCAGGAGCGTCGTCACCTGTGTGACGTCGGAATCCCTGAGCGCCTCCAGCGCGAGCAGGAACTTGTCCCGCGCTTCGATGTTCCGGGCGGCCCGGAGCGCGGTGATGCCGTCGGCGACGTCGCCCAGCCCCGCGAAGTAGACGATGCTGAACGGATGGGCCCCCGAGTGCGCCTGGATCACGGCCCTCGCATCCGCCCCGCGCCCGCTCTGGGACAGCGTGATGAGGTGTCGGCCCACGGCGAATCCACGGTATCCCAGCAGGTCAGCGCCCTCGGCCTCGATGATGTCCAGCGCCATGCCCGAGTAGGTACTGCCCTCCACGGAGCGCCCCATGCTGCCGAGCAGTTCGGCGAGCACGATCATGGCTCCTCCCCGCGTCTCGGGAGTTCCCTGGGGATCGGCGATGATGGCGCGCAGTTCATCCTCGGCGCCGTCGAAGCGTCCCTCGTGGAGACGGAGGTGGCATTCGAGGATCCGGCACCCGAGCTGGGACTGCGCAATGCCTTCCGCCGTCACCCGGGAGTCCTCCCCCAGCTGCAGGCGGCTGATGAGCGACCTCCAGCGGTCCACGTCGTCGCGCAGTCCCTGGTCCGAGGCTCGGGACTTCAGCTTGAGTTCTAGGGACAACAGTGTGGCGTCCTTCGCGAGGCGCAGGTCGGTGCAGCGCCGCATCGCCTCGTCCACGAGTTCCTGCGCATAGGCGAGCTTGCCCCTACCGCCCTCCGCTCGGGCCACCTCGAGGAGGGCACGCTCGCGAAGCCCCGGGGCGGACACCGCACGGGCAGCCCGGAGGGCGAGGTCGTGGTGCCGGAGCCCGTTGGCAATGACGGCGGCCTTGAGGAGGGCCTCGTCATCGGGAGGAACACCGCAATCGAGTCCCCAGGAGACTGTCCGCAGGAATCCCTCCAGGGACTGCGACCCCGGGTCCAGAACGTCGAGCACTCTCCGGCGGATCATCAGGCTGCGGGCAGCGGGTACCTGGCAGCGGAGAACCTCACCGTAGAGAGGATGCTCCAGAGAGACGGGGGCCTCCGGCCCCGGTCCGACGACGATCAGGCGATCGTCCCTCAACCGTTGCAGGGCGTCGGCATCGACAACCTGCGCGACGGCGTCGAGAGCGATCGGTTCCGCGAGGGAGACGACCTCCAGTGCCTTCAGGTCGGCGGCGCTGCGCAGCCGGAGCTGCGCGCGGATGAGGTCGCCGAGCCGCAGGTGTACCCTCGGCTGTTCATCGGCAAGACGCCAGACACCGTTGCGCCGGACGAGGTAACCCGTTCCCACCAGGCTCTGTTCCACCAGCGTCCGGAGGAACAGCGGATTTCCGCCCGTCGCCAGCGCCAGCGCGTGTGTGGTGCCGGTCAGGACGGGTCCGCCGAGCACCTGGGAACAGAGGGTTGTGACGGCATCCGTATCCAGCGGCCCGAGGTCGAAGCGCGTCAGGAGGCCGTCGGCGCTCAGGTTGCGGAACTCGGCAGGCGCCGTCAGGGTGTGCCGGATCATCAGGAGCACCTTGGCACGACGCGCACTGACCAGCTGGGCCAGCAGGGCGCTCGAACTGTCGTCGAGTTCGTGCGCGTCATCGATCACCAGCAGGGCCGGGTGCTGAGCACGGCCCGTCCCTCCTGGCGACAGGTGCCCCATCATGGCGCGAAGGATCGCGACGGGCGATGCCGCCTCGGAACCGGAGAGCGTGTGGAGGTAGGGTGCCAGGGCGCCGAAGGGTATCCTGCGCAGCGAAGCGCCGCCGGTCACGCGCAGCACCGGCGCTGTCCAGCGCAGGTGCTCCACGACCGATCGTGCCACAGCGGTCTTCCCCACTCCGGCCCCGCCGACGATCATGGCGCCGAAGCCGCCCGTGTCGCCGAGAGCGGTGACGATTTCCTTGACGAGTGGTGCGCGACCGACGAGGTCGACGGCGGATCCCGCGGCGGTCATTGCTGCTGTCCGAAGATGAGCGAGAGCTGCTTGCGGCTCGACAGGCCGAGCTTGGACATGACCTGGTGCACGTGCCCCTCCACTGTTCGCGGCGAGATGTGCTCCTTCTGCGCGATCTCCTTGTTCGGCACGCCCTGTGCCACCATGCGCGCGATGGCCCGCTCGCGCTCGCTGAGCAGTTTCCGTCGCACGTGGCGGCGGGCCGGCGTGGAGGTCTTGCGCAGGATCTGCTCTGCATGTACCCGGATCATCGGGTCGTCCGTCTCGGCGAGGTGCTCGATGCTGAGGGATGCGATGTCGCCCGCGAGATTGTGGTTCCCGCTGTCGAGCGCGCGCCGAGCAGCTTCCTTCAGTGCGGCGGGGTCGCGTGAGGCCAGCCCCTTGGCGAAGTCCTCGCCGAGCCGCGCGAACGGACCTTCGGACGCGGCGGCCGTGGCTGCGAGCAGGTCCGCCGCTTCGTGCTGCCCGAGTTGAACGGCCTGGCTGAGGAAGAAGAGCTCGATGCCCCGGTACCCCCGGCTGCCGAGGTCGATCGCCCGCTCCAGGAACTCGGCGGCGACGACGGCCGACGGATCGAGCCAGGCCTCGGTCAGCAGCCGGAAGTACTGCACCGCCTGCCGCAAGTGCCAGGAGTAGCGTTGCCCGGTCAGGTCGATGCCGCGCAGGTGGTCCTCCGCGGCGTCGGGAGCGTCCTCGAGGACCTGGGCATAGGCCGCGGCGGCTTCGGCCAGCGGCAGGAAACCATGCCGGTCCCGGATCCGCAACTGGCTGATGGCGGGAACCAGCTTCTCGAGGGCCGCGCCGCTCCTGCCCAGGTACGCGAGCAGCACGCCCTCTGCGAACTCCGACAATGATCCGCCGAACAGGTGCGCCGTCGTCGTGTCCCCGGAAATCCCCGCCCGGTCGAGACTCTCCGACCAGTAGCCCGCGATCAGGAGCACCTCGCACAGGTGCACCGAGGCCGCCTCCCGGTCGAAGGGGCCGGTTGGGGCGTTCGCCAGGCGCGCGTCGACGTTCCTGACGCCCGCGACTGCCTGCTCCTGGGCCCCCATCGTCGCCTGGGCGACGCTCTGGAGACTTCGTATCCTGATGCTCCAGCGAGCGTTGCCCGCGCTCGAGGCGAGTACTGCGGCGGCGCGCTCGAACACACGGTCGAGCTCCCCCTCGAAGACATGCAGCTCCATGCGGAGCACTTCCGCCTTGCCCATCAGGTCAGCGGTGGCCTCGGATGCCGGCTCCTGCTGGAGGCGCACGACGACATCGTCGAGCAATCCCTCGGCGTCCTGCTCCCGGCCGTGCGTGCGGGCCCTCAACCGTGCGGCAAGAAGGCGCGCGTCCACCCAGTCCTCCAGCGGGACATCCTCCGACGGTTTCTGCCCGAGGAGTTCCTCGACCGTTCCGAGGGCCTCGGCCACGCGGCCGTCCGTGCAGAGTTGCCGGGCGCGTTCGATCAGTACCCTGCCGCCGGTCTCCGTACCCGGTAGCGCATCGAGGAAACGTTCGGCGGCGCCGTCGATCCGGTGATCGTTCGCCAGGCGTGCAAGGACCACGAGTTCCGCTGCATCGAAGGACCCGCCCCGGTCGAGCGCCCAGACTGCGAGGGCGATCCTCCCCTGCACGGGCATCGCGGGGTCGCCGCGGACCGCGCTGACCGTCGCCAGCGCCTCCCGGCCGCCGGCGGAGAGCAACTGTGCGCGCACCACGTGCGCGAACACCTCGTACGTGAGCCTCACCAGAGGGACACCCTCCTGATCGAGCGTCACCACGCCGTCGCCCTGCAGGGCGTCGAGGGACGTCGAGGAAACGGCAGTGAGCAGGACGGCCAGGGGCACACGTCCCGCCACGGCGAGAACCTCGACGACCGCGCGGTCCTCTGCCGGCAGGGCGGCCAGCTCCGCGGCGCTCCAGTCCGCCACGGAGCGGCCCGAGTCGGGGCGGGGAGCGTCACGGGAGACCCAGACACCGTCGCACGGGAACAGGTGGCCGGAGGCTACGGAGGTCTTAGTCGCCATCTGGAGGTACTTCGGGTTTCCCCCGCTGGACGCCCAGAGCTCCTGTGCCGCCGAACGGGAGATAGGCGCACCGAGCGCCGTGGTGAGCAGTTCGGTCGCATCGTCGAGGGCCAGCGGCTGGATGTCGAACCGCTCGAGGACGCTGTCCTTCCACAGATCGAAGAACTCGCCCGGAGCGCGCAGGAGGTCCTCGCAGGTCACAAGCAGGCGGACCGCGCCGACGCGGGCCAGGTAGGTGATCACCGTGGCGGAGAGTTCGTCGATCTCCTCGACACCGTCGATGTGCATGAGGGTTCGACGCTTGGCGGAATTGCCCTCGAACATCCGCTGAAGCGCACCCAGGACCAGGAGCGGGCTGCGGGCGGTGTCCTCGTCGAGCTCCGCCAGCAGCACGTTCAGGGCACCGTAGGGAGTGGTGGCGTGGGCTGCCGATCCGCGGAGGTAGATGTGGTCGAAGTGCCGCGACAGCCCGCCGACAACGTGCTGGGCGATCATCGTCTTCCCGATGCCCGACGGTCCCACGAGCACCACGCCGCGGCCGGACTCCTCGGCGAGGACAGCCCTGATGGAAGCGACGTCCGTGTCGCGACCGGCGAAGGGCCAGCGCCCGTCGATAACCGTCACAGGGCACGTCCGAGCGCGGTCCTGGCCGGTTGCAACACCGACGTCCCCGGCTCGGGACCGGGCCCACGTTTCCAGCTCAGCATGAAGTTCCGCCCCACAGCACTTGTCCTCTGGAGCCCCACTTTACAGCCCGGGACTCCCGCTGGCCGGTCGTTCCGGCGGGTAGGGGCGCAGTATCAGCACAGGGTTCACGCAGCCTGCGTACTATTTCGCAGCGTGGAAGCGCTGCTGGGCTGCCACGAGCCCCTCGGTGATGAGCTGCTCCACGGCGTCGGCCGCGTCGTCGAGCAGGAACGGGAGTTCCTTCTTCTCGACCGTGCCGAAGTCCTTCAGCACGAAGTCGGCGGGATCCTGGCGGCCGGGTGGGCGTCCGACGCCGACCCGCACGCGGTAGTAGTCCTTGGTGCCGAGGGCCTTGCTGATGTCCCGCAGCCCGTTGTGACCGCCTTCTCCCCCGCCGAGCTTGAGCTTGAGGGTGTTGAAGGGGATGTCGATCTCGTCGTGGACGGCGATGACGTGGTCGGGCGCCACGTCGTGGAAGCGGGCGAGCGTCGAGACGGGGCCACCCGTGGTGTTCATGTAGGTGAGCGGCTTGGCCAGGACCACCCGGGGCCCTCCGATGCCGAGCCGTCCTTCGAGCGTCACGGCCTGGGCCTTCGACGACGTGAACCGGCCGCGGAGGCGATCGGCGAGGAGGTCCAGCACCATCTGGCCCACGTTGTGGCGGTTACCGCTGTAGCCGGGCCCGGGATTCCCGAGCCCGGCTACTAGCCAGGTGTCAGACACCGTGCGGAGCCTGCTTACTGCTCGTCGGCGTCGGTGATGACGGCGTCGGCGTCAGCGTGAGCAGCCGTCGCGCCTTCGGAGGTGCCTTCGGTGTCGGCGTCGGACTCGGGAGCCTCGCCGAGGTCCTGATCGCTCTCGCCGGCGAGATTGACGATGAGGGTGTCGGCATCCACGAGGAGGACGACGCCCGAGGGAAGCACGATGTCGGAGGCGTGGACGTGCTGTCCGACCTGGCGGCCCTCGATGCTGACCGTGAGGGTCTCGGGAAGAGCGGTGGCGTCGGCCTCGACGAGGACCGTGTTGGCCTCGAGGTTGGCGACGACGTCCGCGGCGGGCTCGCCCTCGACGTGGATCGCGACGTCGACCTGGACCTTCTCGCCGCGGCGGACGGTCAGGAGGTCGAGGTGCTCGACGATCTGCTTGAGGGGGTTGCGCTGGATGTCCTTGACGAGCGCAAGGTGGTTCTCGCCCTCGATGTCCAGCGTGAGCAGGGCGTTGGGGGTGCGGACTGCCAGCGTGGTGGCCTTGGCGGGCAGCAGGACGTGGATGGGGTCTGCACCGTGGCCGTAGACGACGGCGGGGATCATGTTGGCGCGGCGGGCCTGGCGGGCCGAGCCCTTGCCGAACTCGGTGCGGACGTGTGCTGCGAGCTTCTGCTCGGACATGGTTTCTCCTGGACGTTGCGGCTCGGCGCTGTTTGCGGGAGCACTGGGACGTTGCCGGGGCGGAAGGAACACGCACGTGGAAGCAGTCGTCTAGAAACCAGTTGAGTCGCTAGCCACCGTCGATCACGGAGTACGGCCGGAATTCCTGCAATCCGGCCCGCTCCCTCGCCTAGGCATCGCGTTCAATGGTACAGGATCCGCGCCGCAGGCTGTCCCCCAGCGGGGTCGGTGATAATAGGGACACCTCATCAGCCCTTTGGCCCCTTCCTCGAAGGATCTCCCCCTGAGCACTGCGCCGTTGCCCTCCCGCCGGTACAAGACCGTGACCGCGAGCCTGTGCGCCGCCTGGGTGGTCGCCGTCGCGTTCATCGTCCTGTGGCCGACGCCGGTGGACCACGACGCGGCCGGCATCCTGCGGCGCGGGCTGGGATTCCTGCACCAGCACGGCTTTCCCTCGTTCATCACGTACAACGTCGTGGAGTTCACGTCCAACGTCCTGATGTTCGTCCCGTTCGGCCTGTTCTGGTTCATCCTTGCCCCGTATCGCTGGCGGTGGTGGGGCGTCGCGGCGGGATGTGCCCTCTCCGTCCTCATCGAGGCCACGCAGCTCGTTCTGCTTCCGCAGCGCTTCGCCACGCCGTACGACGTGCTCGCGAACACGATCGGCGCGCTGACCGGAGCGGCGCTCGGGTGGGCGCACCTGCAGCTGCGGGGACGCCACCGCGCCCGGTAATTCACAATCTGTTAACACCACACGGGTCCCACCTGCCCCTTTGATCACCGCCGCAAGACTAGAATCGGCTGGACTGGGGAACTTCTTTTGAGGACAAACACATATGCGTATTTCCGTGATCGGTTGCGGCTATCTGGGGGCAGTACACGCAGCGTGCATGGCGAAATTGGGCCATGACGTAGTGGGTATCGACGTCGACCCACGGAAGATCGATGACCTGCAGGCCGGCCGCGCGCCATTCTTCGAACCGGGTCTGCCCGAACTTCTCGACGACGTGCTGGCCACCGGCCGGCTGAAATTCAGTTCCAACATGGCAGATGCGAAGGGAGCGGAAGTCCACTTCCTGTGCGTCGGCACTCCCCAGCGCAAGGGTGAGTACGCCGCGGACATGCGCTACGTCGACAGCGCCTTCCGGTCACTGCTGGATTCGCTCGAGCCGGGCAACGTGATCGTCGGCAAGTCCACAGTGCCGGTCGGCACTGCCGCTCGCCTTGCGGACGAGCTCGCCGAGCAGCACCCCGACGCCGTCCTGGCCTGGAACCCCGAGTTCCTCCGCGAGGGTTTCGCAGTGAAGGACACCCTGTCTCCGGACCGCTTCGTCTACGGAGTACCGGAGGGCGAGTCGGGCGCCCGAGCCACCGCCGCCCTCGACGAGGTGTACAGCACGCCCCTCTCCCTGGGGACCCGACGCCTCGTAGCCGACTACGCCACGGCCGAGCTCGTGAAGGCGGCAGCGAACTCCTTCCTGGCCACGAAGATTTCCTTCATCAACGCCATGGCGGAGGTCTGCGAGGTGACGGGCGCGGACGTGACGGTCCTCGCCGACGCGATCGGCCTCGATGAGCGCATTGGACGCAAGTTCCTCAATGCGGGCATCGGCTTCGGCGGCGGCTGCCTGCCGAAGGACATCCGCGCCTTCATGGCCCGCGCCGGCGAGCTCGGTGCGGACCAGGCACTGACCTTCCTGCGCGAGGTGGACGACATCAACGTACGGCGCCGCATCCGCGTGGTCGAGCTGACCCGGCTCCTCGTCGGCGGTTCCCTCCTCGGCAAGCGCATCACGGTCCTCGGAGCGGCGTTCAAGCCCAACAGCGACGACGTCCGCGACTCCCCCGCCCTCAGCATCGCCGCTCAGCTGCAGTTGCAGGGCGCCGACGTCACGGTGACCGATCCGGAAGCCATCGAGGGCGCCCGGAACCGGTTCCCCGAGCTCACATACGAAGAGGACATGCACCGGGCCATGGAGAAGGCCGACGCGCTTCTCCTCCTGACCGAATGGCAGGAATACCGGGACCTCATGCCGGAGCAGGTCAATTCCCTCGTGCGCACAAGGAACATCCTCGACGGCCGCAATGTGATGGACCCTTTGACCTGGCGTGCGGCGGGCTGGAACTACAAGGGAATCGGAAGGCCATAGACAGTGAACGACATCCGCGCTGAGATACAACCCGAGACATCCCCTTTTCGGATCCTCACAGTGTGTACGGGCAACATCTGCCGCTCACCAATGGCAGAGCGACTGCTGCAGACGGGGCTGGACGCGCACTTTCCCGGCGAGTTCATTGTGGAGAGCGCTGGGACGGGTGCCTTGGTGGGAAATCCGATCGACGCCCGTGTTGCGGGTTTCATTGAGGAACTAGGCGGCAATTCCGAGAACTTCGCCGCGCGGCAGCTGTCTCCAGGCGTACTAAACACCGCAGACTTAGTGCTCGCACTAGCTCGCGAGCATCGAAGCAGAGTCGTGGAGATGTCACCAGTAATGCTGCATAAGACATTTACTCTGCGCGAATTCGCACGTCTACTGCCGAAACTAGAACTCGATGAAGCACTGCGGGGACAGGATCGGTGGCGTGCAGCGATCCCACGAGCACTGCGTGCACGCTCATCGAATCCCAGAGCAAATGGCGAGGATGATGTAGTGGACCCGTATAGGCGCGATGATGAAATCTACGCCCGCATGGCGCAACAGCTGGCCCCAGCCGTAGCTCAGCTTAGCCAGCTCAGCCTCGACCGGACCTTCGGCCACTAACTTATATCCGTTCTTCCACGGACTGCCGCAGAATAGGTTGCGAGGAGTTGCTCGCGGACCCCAGAATCAGAGAAACGTCTCTCCGCTAAAGCCAGCGCCCCTGCATTGAGCTGCGACCAACGCTCTGGAGAACTGGCAATTGCATGAACGGCCCTGGCGATCTGCTCCGAACTACCGTCGTCAACGATAATCCCCGCGCCAGCCGCCTCGATGTCTTGCGCTAGAGCAGTTGACCGGGTCACTACGCAAGGGATGCCGAGAGACAGTGCCAGCACGAGGACGTTCCCCCACGGCTCATTAGACGAGCATAAGACGAATACCCTTGCATTGAGGAGAGCCTCTGGAATTGCTTGGCGGCTAAGAACGCCGCCGTACGAAAGAGTCGGCAGGGCTTCTACGTGAGCCTGCACCTCCTCGAGCTCACCTTGGTCCGGCCCCGCAAAGTGGTACCTATCAGGCCATCCTTGGTCTGCTGACCACAGAGCTGCCCCAACAAAGTCTCGTATCCGCTTGCGCTCGTGCAAGCGTGCTATGAAAATAGCAGAAAAATGGGGTTCTGAAGCCGCGCCAGACGGTGGCAATGCCGCAACTAACGGATTACCGATCGTGCTGAAATTTTTCATCTCCTGCCCGTACAGGCGAGCCAAAGCACTCTGCTCGACATGTGTCAGCGAAATTCCTTCAGCCGCCATATGCATAAGCGGCTTTATGAGGAAATCAAGCAATCGCGAAAGACCGAAGGCACGCGCCGTCAGCATCCCATGCGGTTGAAGCACTAGAGGTTTTCTAGCGATGAGCGTCATCCAAGCCGCCAGCAATGAGACAGCCTCACGGCTGATGCTGACATGCACCACGTCAGCACGGCGTATTTCTCCTACCAGTGCTCTCGCAATCCGGAGCGAGAACAGCGTTGGAAAGAACACTTTAGGAACTAACGGCCTGACCAGTTCGGTCCGAATTCGCACGCCACTGATCTCTTGAGGAACCAGGTCGTCGCCTTTGAGGAACCCCCCGAGAACGGCCACTTCGTTTCCTGCGCTAGCCGCTAAGCGAGCTTGCGCTAGAGCTGTATCAGCGGGCCCTCCATATTTGCCGGTCTTACTCAGCAGTACAACTACGCGAAGAATACGCATTGAGCCCTTTCAATTATCTGCGCGGCCCGCGCCCACGCTTTTACAGATCACGGTGACGCTACGAAACTCGTCGCATGGTAACGCCGAAGCGAACGTATAGCGAGCCCTAAAGCAACCAGCGCGCCACACCACTCGGATACAACCACGCACCCAGCGACGTACACGGCAGAGGAAGACGGAGGCGCGAACCCGAGCATACCCACCAGGACCGCCGCCGCCGCGGCAGCGCTTGTCAGCATGGGGCCAGTCCGCTGCTGCACGCTGAAAACGTTAGTGTTTATTGTGCTGACCAGGGCGGACGCCGGAATTAGGAACGACGCGACCCTTAAGACGTCCACAACACCGGGAAGGGCATCTGCATAAAGCAGCTTCTCTATTAGTGGAGCGCAAGCCCAAAGACCACCACAAGCAACTGTGCCGCACAAAAGAGCCAGGCCACAGACCCGGGCAAAAATCTTCCACGAGTAGCCCTGTACAAGTACGTCCGACGCTATCCGGGGGAACTGGGCGACGACGACGCTGTCCAAAGCCGATACACCGGCGCGAACTAAGCGGTCCGACCCGCTAAATACACCGATGACCTGCAATGGGAATTTCATGGATAACAGTACAGAGACACTTGTCCCGGACATATTGGTGAGAACCTTGGCCATCACTGATGGTAAGCCCAACCTCAAAAGCGACCAGATAGCAGAATACCCGGAGGCATCTGCAACTCGGGGGCGACCCACAGAACGCCAGGATAGGACCGTTGACAGAACCGCACCGCCAAGGAGTCCAATGAACGGTACGACTACCGACTCTCGGAACGGAAGTACGAAGAATACAACAGCCAGGTAAAAGGCGCGGCCAACCCACTGGCAGTAGATGATGGACAGGAACTTACCTCGTGCCGTGAGTAGCCACTCTTCGCCGAGAGACGACACACAACCTGCCAAGAAAGCGAGCGCCAGCACACCGCTGCCACCGAGCACCACCGTCGCCCCGAGAATTACAACCACCAGCAAGACAGAGATCAGCCGGAAAGTTAGAAAATCTCCCCGTAACGCCCGGCTTTCAATTTCCCCTATGGATCTTTCTTTCGCCCCTAGCGGCAATGACAAGCCCCAGTCGGTAAAGATCGACCCCAAGAAGTAAAGCCCGCTGCCGACCGCGTACACACCAAATTCGGCGACGCTCAGCGACCGGGCGATTATGGGCAGAGTGATCAACGTCACGCCAAACTGCCCGTAGCGTCCGAGGGTCATTAGGAAGGCGTCGCGGCCCAAGCCGGCGCCACTACGGAGGCTCACTTGTTTTCTCTGCCGTCTTCGTTACCCCTGGGCATTCGCCCTACCCAAAACAGCGTTTCTGATCTTTTCGACGGAGTCCGCGTCATAGCAGGCAACGATTTGGAGGTCGTTCCGCTGGCCAGCCACATTAGCCACCCGCAACGCGCTCTTCTGGGAGCCACGCAGCACGGGAAAGTCTCGTGCTTTCGCTTGAATCTGAGTGACTCGCCACCCTGCATCCACGGCGACCGAATTTATCCAAACATCGTCGGCGGTAGGAGCCTTTCTGACTCCTTCAAGCCCCCGCTTCTGTAACTCTTCCTGGAACTCCGGTCGGTACAGAACACCGGACACACCCGTTGCGAAGTGGGCAAAAGATGGCGTGGTCGAACGGCAACTCTGCCAATTGTTGTACGGAGCGAGGCCGTCTTGACCTAGTGCCACATCATGCGCTCTGTAACATGGAATAGTGCGCTCTTCGAAATGTCTTGCCTGACCCACAAGTCCCTCGAGCCATTGACGGGGGTACAGAACGTCGTCATCGGCGGTAACAAGATTCAGTGCCGGGTCGAGACGGCCCAAGACGTATGGGAGATATTTGGTATGGGGACCGTAATTCTCGGTAAGAAGCACTGAAAGGCCCCTCTTTCGCAGGCGCTCAAGAGGCTTGCCCAAATCCGAGAAAGAGGAAGGATCGTCCACCCACAGAATGATCTCCCGTGGTCTAGCTTTGCCACTGCCTATCGCCTCAATTGTCAGATATACTCGGCTTAGTCGATCTCCGTGGGTAGTGAGGGAAACGACAACATTCTCAGACCCAATGATAAGAGTGCTTGACCACCGGTTTCGCACCGCAAGGCAAAGTTCTAGAGCGGCCGCTCTCGACCGCCGAACTGCCGCCCGCAGCAATCTCCTTGGTTCCATCACACATCTCCATTCGCCGGGGAGGAAAAGCTGGCATGTCGCCGCACTTGGCGCACCAGTTCGTTATAATCAACTTCTACGATCATTAGGTTATTGTCCTAGCGTGGGGGCCAACCTTCTCAGCTTTGATGACGAATAGGATCCAGACGACGTAAATCAAAGCGCTCACTTGGATCCCTTTACTGATCGTTTCGACGCCACCTAGGAACCCGCGCTCAAACAAGATCGGGAAACCGATACACAGAACTCCGAGAGACCTGGAAAAGACTCCACCGTGGGCCAGGAGCATCGACACGAGGACCAGTCCCACGAGTATCCAGATCGCTTCCAAGGCGATCCCACCATATCCACCCGCGACATATCCCTCAGCCACGAAGCCCTCGGCGAGCGAGACGCTTGAGTACTCAGCGTCCTGCAGGCTGTACGCGCGCACTTCCGTATTCCAGAGGAGACCCGCGCTCACTTTCTCCCCGCTCAAGGTCTGTGGCAAGAACGTGCCGAAGGCGTGCGTGATCATTTCGGGACCGGTCAACCAGCTTGACTCGCCAGCGAGCCGAGCGTCTGTCACCGCGGAGAACTGGTCGAAACGCTGCACGATAGGAAGAAGAGGCCGCGACCACCGAGGGTAGTCCGACTTCGAGAAGTCAGAAACGGAGTCGGCGGATATCTGTGAAAGCTTGAACTGCTGGAACGAGGCAAATCCCACTATCATCACCAACGCAGCCACTAGAACAAAAGCGACCCGCTTTCGCGTCCAACCAGCGATTGAGAACCTCATCACGACGAAAATGATTGCCGCGATGAGCGGGGTTTTCGATGCGGACACGAAGGTCCAAAGCGCTTCGGACGCAATCGCAGCATATAGGAGCATCCGCTCGCCGTTCCTCGGGCGCTTTGGCGAGTATATGATGAGGCCGCCGCAACCGACAATGGCAAGAAGTTGCATCGTTGACGTCAGCGAAGACCCTCCGAGAACGACCGACATTCCTCGGAATATCCATCCAACTACGATGAGGAGAGCAAAAAGTGTCGTTTGGCCTTGCGATCGGACAAAGGAAGGTGAGTTCAACGGGAATCGCTTGCCAGAAAGATAACGCGATACCAGCAGGATCAGCACCATGTATACGATTAGACCGAATAGAATCGGTTTCAAAACCTCATATACCCCGTCCTCGTACCCTCCCGCCGACAGTCGTTGGTCGGAAATTCCGTCCCGAACCGGCGGGTTGGGTTGAAAGGCCAGGAGAAAGAGCGGTCGAACAACATACGAAATGGTCCAATAGATTGCCTGCGCAATGACAATAATTCTCGGTATCGCCGACATGCCAAATGCTGAAATTGCTAGAGCAACAAGCGTCACCATGATGGCACCGACTGTAAGCCATGCCATGTCTAGATGTCCTTCAGTAAACGGGAAATTGTCACACGAGCCCCAGAATTTCGGTCGCGCGATCCCTGTAGGTGTTTCTCGATGTAGTAATCCGCCTGTGACCAGCGAGCGCCATCTTCGAAATGTCTACACCTCCTCGCTGAAGTCGTTCAATGTGATACTCAAATTCATCCTCGGATGAGTACAGCAAGGCTTCTCTTCCATCGTCTAAAAGTTCTTGATGCTCCGAGGTCCTGGGCCCCAGAAAAAGTCCACCGCTTGCGGGCACCTCGAAACTTCGACAAGTGTGAGTATCCCGATTCTCGGAATTGAGCAGCACGAGGTTGACTCCGATTGAGGCGATCATTCGGGAGTATTGTGGTCCGTATGCGGCGGCTTTGACAACAGCACCCGAGCGGTTGAGTTTGGGGTCGGAGGTCCATCCCTCCCCGCTGACAACCATGTTGGGCCCAAAACGCGCGCTCAGTCGTCTGACGAGATCCACCCGGTCAGGTCGCCGATTACCGACAAACCCGAACTTATACGTCTCCCCCAACGGTGCGACTTGCCGGTAATGCCACGCAGGATCATAAGCGCTCATCACGAGGAACGGCGTGCCACCGCGGGCAGATATTTCTCGTACATTATGCCTTTTAGTGGTTACTATTCGATGCCACTGCGACTCGCTGCGCAGATAATTCGCTGAGATATTCGCGGGATTTGAAACGTCGTCTGCGCTGTAATGGATCTTCGTCTCGATGGGCAACGCTAAGAGGTTCTCTTGCGAAAGGTAGATTGTTTTGTAGCAAAATAGTACGTCGTACTTGGAAGATCGCGCTTCTTTCTCAATCATCGCATCGATCTGGCGGACGAGGGATATGGGGCGGTGTCTCGTCACTTTCTGAATAGCCCAATTCTTGCTGTATTTCTTAAGCCGATTGATGGGGCTTGTATCAATCACCGTCAAGTCATGGCCTGCTTCAAGCATCCCATTAGCCATAGAAAGCGCGTTGCTGCCAAGCCAGATTGGCCCCACATAAAGTATTCTCATTGGTCTTCCTCAAGGGCGAAGCGGGTGGCGCTAGGCGTTCCGCAGTTGAACTCGTCGGCTCTATCGAGCGCTTTGGTTCCCTGAAATCCTTCCACGCTTTGCAAGAAACGCCAGCGACCGGCCGGGTGCGTGGTTAAGAGCGATAGCACGCTACTCCTGGAAACAGCGACATCATGTCGATCGGCTCATCAAGCCCTCACTGAAATCGTTTGCGTGTCACTTTCGGGGTCGTTAGTCCGAGCACGTCGTTCTCGCCCACGCGCATATTCGGGGGGACCACGGTGTTCGGAGAAACAACCGCCGACCGACCCACGGTCACCCCGCCGAGAATCATGGATCTCGTTGACAGCCAAACACCGTCCTCAACGGAAACTGGGCGAGTAATGAGCGCCATGTCTGCGGAAATCGCATGGCTACCGGTTGTGATGAATACCTCTTGCGAAATCACGACATCGGAACCGATTGTCACCTTGTCCTGATTGTGGATCCACGCTCCCTCGCCAATCCAGCATCGATCGCCAACGCTCAGATTCCAAGGGAACTTGATCCGCACTCGCGGTCGGATGAGCACTTCTTTTCCGATACTGGCACCAAACGCTCGCAGTACCGCGACTCGCAGCGCCGAACTGATTTGCCATGGGTTGTAGATGACAAGCAACTCGACGGCTGCCCAGACGTACACCACGAGCGGCGGTCTACCCCACGCTTCCCGCTCGCCAGGGGCTTCAGCGAGGTTGATGACGCTGACAGGGTCGGGCGTGGTGGTTTCGTTACTGAACTTGCTCATTGAGACCTCCGATGGGCGGTGCGAGCGGAGCGCTCTGTCGCCTCGCCTAGTCTTACATCTGTGACTTCAGAATCTACGAACTTGATGATCGCAGGCCTTCATTATTCTCCAGAGCCAACGGGCAACGCGCCGTACACGTCCGGGCTTGCGTCCGGTCTAGTTCAGCGAGGCGTGAAGACCAAAGTCATCACCGGCTTCCCTCACTACCCGGAATGGAGGCGCCGTGAAGGCTACGACGGATGGGAGATGTCGGAGCAGATTGACGGGGTGCCCGTCCGACGACTCAACCACTTCGTGCCGTCAAACCCAAGGGGGCTCGCCCGCCTGTGGATGGAAGTGTCGTTCGGCCTTCGCCTTGCAACGGCGCGGTGGGGTAGACCACAGACAGTGGTTTTAGTTAGTCCGGCGCTTTTCTCGACGGGACTCGCCCTGTTGCGTGCTCGGCTTACGCGCCAGAAAGCTCCTGTGGTTGTTTGGGTTCAGGACATCTACAGCCTAGGGATGACTGAAACCGGCGAGTCTGGCGCTGCGGGGGCGCGAGCAATGCGATGGGTTGAATCAGCGGTATTGCGCTCAGCGGATGGAGTCGTCGTCATCCATGACCGCTTTCGCACCTATCTTGAAACCCATCTAAATGTGGATGCCGCGAGGGTGAAGGTGGTTCGCAACTGGACGCACTTGAAGCCGTTCGTCCTCCAAGATCGTGCAGCATCGCGTGTCAGCCTGGGATGGAATTCGGATGACATAATCGTGCTTCATGCTGGCAACATGGGTGCGAAACAGGGACTGGATAATGTCGTTGAGGCCGCCCGCGTTGTCGAACGCAGAGGTAGTCGCGTACGGTTCGTCCTCGTTGGGGATGGCAATCAAAGGCCGCGGCTTGAGCAGATGGCGAAGGGCTCGGTCGCAATCAGCTTTATCGACTCTTTGCCAGGCGAACGCTTTCAAGAGGCCCTTGCAGCAGCTGACGTGCTCCTGGTTAATGAGTTGCCAGGGGTCAAGGAAATGTCCGTGCCAAGCAAGCTCACGTCCTACTTCAGTGCGGGCATTCCCGTGCTTGCGGCGACGGATGCGGGGAGCGTCACGGCCGCTGAGCTTGCCAATGCGCAAGCTGGTTTGCGTGTGGATCCGGGTACTCCCGAAGCACTAGTGGCAGGTGCAGAAGCTTTGGCGGCCGATCCTGAGCTCAGCTCTCGCCTTGCTCGCAATGGGCGGTTGTTCATGGAGACTACCTTGTCGGAGAATCACGCCGTAGCCCAGTATCATCAGTACCTCACGCACCTCGTCGCCGGCCCTCACCCGGAATAACGGCAGAATCACCCTGGGGAATAACATGCCTAAGCGCGCACTCATCACCGGCATCACGGGCCAGGATGGCTCCTACCTCGCCGAACTTCTGTTGCGGAAGGGCTATGAAGTACACGGCCTCATACGTCGTGCGTCCACCTTCAATACCTCCCGCGTGGACCACCTTTACGTGGATCCGCACGACCCGTCGGCCAAACTTTTCCTCCACTACGGGGACCTTAGCGACGGCTCGCGCCTCGTGACCCTCCTCGCGGATATCCGCCCGCAGGAGGTGTACAACCTTGCCGCGCAGTCCCATGTTCGGGTGTCTTTCGACGAACCCGAGCACACTGCGGATACGACAGGTATGGGCACTGTCCGCCTCCTCGAGGCCGTGCGGCTTGCCGGTATCGAGACGAAGTTTTACCAGGCGTCATCGTCGGAGATGTTCGGGGCCACCCCCCCGCCCCAGAACGAGGAGACGCCGTTCTACCCACGATCGCCCTACGGCGCGGCTAAGGTCTACAGCTATTGGATAACGAAGAATTACCGTGAGGCCTACGGCATGTACGCGGTCAACGGCATTTTGTTCAACCACGAATCGCCCCGCCGCGGTGAAACCTTCGTAACACGCAAAATCACCCGCGCAGTAGCCGCTATCAAGGCCGGCCAGCAGGAACACGTCTACATGGGCAACCTCGACGCGGTGCGCGACTGGGGCTACGCGGCCGAGTATGTGGAGGGCATGTGGCGAATGCTCCAGGCAGATGAACCCGATGACTTCGTCCTAGCTACCGGTGGAAACTACACGGTGCGTGATTTTCTCCATATCGCCTTCGACCACGCGGGCCTGAACTGGGAGGACCACGTCAAGTTCGACGAGCGGTACCTGCGGCCTACGGAGGTCGATGCCCTGGTGGGAGACTCTTCCAAAGCCGAGATGAAGCTGGGCTGGAAGGCCACGATCCACACCCCAGACCTCGCCCGACTTATGGTCAATGCCGATATTGAAGCCCTGAAGCACGCGGGACGCAGCTGGATCGACACCGTCGACCTCGACTGCTGGAAGGCATGACGTGACTGCTTTCGCACCTGGTCCACTCGACCGCGACGCCGCCTTTTACGTCGCCGGACATCGGGGGCTCGTTGGGTCCGCGATCTGGCGGAAACTGGAGTCGGAAGGCTTCACTAATCTGCACGGACAGACGTCTGGCGAGCTCGACTTGAAGGACCGCTCTGCGGTCTTCGAGTACTTGGCAAGGATCAAGCCGCGCTACGTGGTGCTCGCCGCTGCAAAGGTGGGCGGCATTATGGCGAACAATACCTACCCCGTGGACTTTCTGACCGAGAATCTGCAGATACAGGTGAATGTGCTGGACGCCGCGCGGGAACAGAACGTGGAGCGCGTTCTCTTCCTCGGGTCGTCCTGCATCTATCCCAAGTTCGCATCGCAGCCCATCCGAGAGGATTCGTTGCTCACCGGGCATCTGGAACCCACCAATGATGCGTACGCAATCGCGAAAATCGCGGGCATCATGCACGTCCAGGCTGTTCGACGGCAGTACGGACTGCCGTGGATTTCGGCTATGCCCACAAACCTCTATGGGCCAGGGGACAATTTCTCACCCGAAGGCTCGCATGTGCTTCCGGCATTGATCCGGCGATACGACGAGGCAGCACGTGACGAGGTTGGCTCCGTCACTAACTGGGGCACCGGATCTCCACGTCGTGAGTTCCTCCACGTGGATGACATGGCAGAAGCATGCCTTCACCTGCTGGAAAACTATGACGGACCGGACCAGGTTAATGTTGGTACGGGGTCCGACGTGACCATCCGGGAACTCGCCGAAACCGTCGCTGAAGCGGTGGGGTACGAGGGAAAAATGGAGTGGGACACTAGCAAGCCCGATGGAACCCCCCAAAAACTCCTGGATGTGTCGAAGCTCGCGAAGGCAGGCTGGACCGCGAGGATCAGTCTTGAAGAGGGTGTGCGGAATACCGTCGACTGGTACCGGGCACACCAAACCAGCTTGCGCGTCTAGGCCTCACGACCACTTTGTGTGGCGGCGTCTCCGTTATGCTCGCCACTGACCGCGTACGCACGAAAAGCATCTAGAGAGGTCTCCTTTGGAGCTGAGCGATTACCTACGAATTCTGCGGCGCAACTGGCTGCTCATCACCGTCTGTTCCATCATCGGGCTACTCATCGGGGCGATCGCATCGTTTGGCGTCCGTCCTACCTACACGGCAGAGACGAAGCTGTTCGTCGCTATCCAGAGTTCGGGCAGCGTCCAGGAGTTGCAGCAGGGGAATACTTTCACTCAGGCACGGGTGCAGTCGTACGTCGAGACAGTCGACGAACCTCTAGTTCTACAGCCAGTCGTCGACTCTCTGGGTCTCGAGCTCACCGCTGCTCAACTTGCGGGAAAAATCGCCGCTACTGCCGACCTGAACACTGTCATCATCACTATCACTGTTGAAGACACCTCCCCGGTACAGGCGGCTGCCATTGCTCAGGCGACAGCTGAGAGTCTCGTTCAGTCCGTTGAGAGTCTTGAGAGCCCGGCTGAAGGAGGTAATTCTCCTGTGAATCTCACGGTCATCACGCCCGCTACAGCACCCTCGGAGCCCTCCGCTCCGAATACTCGGTTGAACCTAGTCCTGGGCTTGCTGGTGGGTCTCGCGCTCGGAGTGGGCGCTTCTGTCCTGCGGACCACGCTCGATACTCGGGTGCGTGGTGAGTCCGACATTCGACGGGTCAGCGATACTCCCCTGTTGGGCGGCATCTCCTTCGATACTGATGCCCAGAAAAAGCCCCTGCTGACTCAGGCACCAGCCCAGAGCCCTCGCGCCGAATCTTTCCGCCAGATCAGGACAAACCTTCAGTTCGCCCACGTCAGTCACAAATCCAAGGCCGTACTGGTGACCTCGTCGCTTCCCGGTGAGGGCAAGAGCACCACGGCCACCAACCTCGCGATCGCCATCGCGCAGGCTGGCCAGTCAGTCGTCCTCGTCGATGCGGATCTTCGGCGACCGCGCGTGGACGAGTATCTTGGACTTGAGCGAAACGCGGGACTCACGACAGCACTAATCGGCCGTGCCGACGTCGAGGATCTTCTCCAGCCCTGGGGAGCCGACGAGCTGTACATCCTCACTGCCGGCCAGATTCCGCCCAACCCCAGTGAGCTTCTCGGGTCGGACGCCATGAAGCAGTTGATCACGCGCCTGGAGCAGAAGTTCGACGCCGTCATCATCGACGCCCCTCCACTCCTCCCGGTGACGGACGCAGCCGTCCTAGCGCAGCAGGTAGGCGGAGTGGTACTCGTCATCGGCTCCTCGAAGGTGAAGCTGCCTGATCTGCAGAAGTCGCTTGGGAACCTCCAAATGGTCAACGCGGACCTGCTCGGCGTCGTCATGAACTTCCTTCCGACCAAGGGCCCTGACGCATACTCCTACAGCTACTACTCGTATGATTCGCACCCCGACTCGCACCTGGCAGTCGAGGACCAGCCCGCTGCTCCAGCATCTACTCCATCCAGGTCGAGACAATCTTTCGATGAGGTACTGGGTCTGGCGTCACAACCAACCCGCCGAGCGGCACACGACTAATGCTGCGTCACGCTCCCGCTGTGGGGAAGGAGCACAACGTGGGACAACCTCTCACCTGGATGAGGCGCTATCCGCGGCGTCTGGCAATCGTGGACGGCCTAGTGGTGCTCTGGGCCGTCGCCGGAGCATTCCTGATCCGATTCCGGCTGGTCGATGACGCCGGTGCGGAATCGCTCCAGACCTATGCCGTCTTCAGCGTGGTGCTCAGCCTGGTTTGGTGGATCATGCTGGGAGTCTGGGATTCACGAAGCCCCCGCGTCCTCGGTTCGGGAGCCGAGGAATACAAGCGCGTCTTCGGCGCTTCCCTCTGGCTGTTTGGGCTGATCGCGATCCTCTCCTACGCCTTTCGCTACGACACCGCGCGCGGCTACGTGGGCCTGGCCCTCCCCGCCGGGGTGCTCGGCCTCCTCGTTGCGCGGTGGATGGTACGGCAGATCCTGAGCGCGGAACGCCGCCACGGGAAGAGTTCATCGCAAATTCTCATCCTTGGCGGCGCTAGCGCGGTTGACCACCTGGCCACCTCCCTGCGCAAGAATCCCCTCGCCGGCTACAGCCCGGTGGCGGCCTACGTCACGAGCGGCACCAGCAGCCACCTGCCCATGAACCGGGATGTTCCGATCGTGGGCTTCGGTTCCGATGTCGACTCCATCATCAGCGCGATCGACGCCAGCAAGGCAGATTCCGTTGCTGTGTCCGCCGGCTCGAACCTCCATCCGGAAGTTCTGCGCAGACTCGGCTGGGCCTTGGCGGCGCGCGAAACGCGCCTGATCCTCGCGCCGGCCCTC
Organism: Arthrobacter burdickii; assembly: GCF_030433645.1. Taxonomy (NCBI): domain Bacteria; kingdom Bacillati; phylum Actinomycetota; class Actinomycetes; order Micrococcales; family Micrococcaceae; genus Arthrobacter; species Arthrobacter burdickii. The sequence goes on along the minus strand of NZ_JAROCG010000002.1, from coordinate 541,657 downwards.
ACAGACGTCGCGGGACCACGCATTCACACGCAGCCGGTCGCCGGCCTGCCGCTGGTCCACGTCTCCACACCGAAGCTCACCGGGGGTTCGAGGGTGCTGAAGCGGCTATTCGACATCACCGGAAGCGCCACCCTGCTGCTGCTCCTCTCACCGGTGCTGCTTGCCCTGGCCATCCTGGTAAAGCTCAGCAGCCCCGGGCCCGTTTTCTACGCCCAGGAGCGGATCGGTGTCGGTGGCTCCACCTTCCATATGTTCAAGTTCCGCTCGATGAAGCAGGATGCCGACGCGCAACTCGCGACGCTACTCGCATCCCAGGGAAGCGCTGACAAGCCCTTGTTCAAGGTGAAGGACGATCCCCGCATCACCCCTGTGGGCAGGGTCCTCCGGAAGTACTCCCTTGACGAACTCCCACAGCTGATCAATGTCCTTCGGGGCAGCATGAGCCTGGTGGGCCCACGACCACAACGCGCGGGTGAGGTGGCACTGTACGACGACGCAGCCCACCGCCGCTTGTACGTCAGCCCGGGCATGAGCGGTCTCTGGCAGGTCAGCGGACGCTCCAACCTCACGTGGGAGGAGTCCATCAAGTTGGACCTTTACTACGTGGAGAACTGGTCGCTGATGCAGGACATCGTCATCCTGCTCAAGACCTTCAAGGCCGTCTTCGCCAGCCATGGCGCTGTCTAGATCCCCGCTTTCACCCCTACGCCATAGCGGCGCCGCACGATAGGACCGTGAGTGACACCCAGTAGCGCGTCGCCAGCAGGACCAGCACAGGAGAACCAGCAGTCTCCCCGCACCCGGCGCTCTCGAAACCCGCGCCGCCTTGTCCTGCGGCGAGTGCTGCTGGGCGCCGGCATCGCCGTCCTCCTCCTCGCCATCTGCGGTGGCTGGCTCGCCTTTCGCGCGGTGCAGATCAAGCAGAACCTCGAGTCCGCCATGGTGCTCCTCCCCGCGCTTCAGGAGCAGGTGACCGCCAGAGACCTGCCCGCGGCGGGTATGACGCTCGACGACGTCGAGCGTCATACCACCGACGCCCGTACTGCCGGTACGGACCCGCTGTGGAAGGCCGCGGGCATCCTGCCGCTGATCGGTGCGAACTTTTCGGCCATCAGCGAGGTCACCGTCTCGGCGGACGACGTCGTCAACCGTGCCGTGGCTCCAATGCTCGACAAGGTGGAAACCCTCGACTGGGATGCGCTCACTCCCGCGAATGGCCGGGTGGATGTTGCCCCGTTAGCGGGCATCGCGCCGACACTCGCCTCGGCCGCGACCACGGTTCAGTTGTCCTACGACCGGCTGGACGGCATCGACAACACCAGGCTTTTACCTCAGGTTGCTGGCCCCCTCCAGCAGGCTGTCGGCGAGCTCGACGACGTCCGCGCACCGCTGAACAGTGCCTCCCGTGCCGCGCAGCTCCTCCCCGCCATGATGGGGGCCGACGGCCCACGGAACTACCTGGTGCTGGTCCAGAACAGCGCGGAGACTCGCGCGACAGGTGGGATTTCCGGTGCCCTCGCCGTGCTCACTGCGGACGATGGTCGCATTGCCCTCACCGACCAGGGCAGTTCCAGTGAGATGGGGAAGTTCGACCCGCCCGTCGAGGTGGATACAGAACAGGAACAGATCTACTCGTACCGCATGGGGGCCTACATCCAGAGCGTCAACCTGACCCCCGACTTCCCCACAGCCGCCCAGACGGCGAAGACCATGTGGGAAGAGCGACACGAAGGCTCCCGCATCGACGGGGTGATCGCCCTGGATCCGGTGGTGCTCGCCAATATTCTCCGGGCTACAGGACCAGTGGAACTGGGGACCTTCGACGACCCGGAAGTGGACGCTCTGCTCGCCGAGACCGAATTGCCCACGGCACTCGACTCCACCAATGTGGTTCCCACGCTCCTGTCGGATGTGTATGCACAGATCGAGGAACCCGCCCTGCAGGATGAGTACTTCGCAGCGGTGGCCGGCAAGGTCTTCGGCGCCCTCGCCGGCGGTCAGGGCGACAGCGAGCAACTGGTGGAGGCCCTCGTCACGAGTTCGGACCAGGGCCGGCTCTACCTCTGGTCCGCCGCTCCTGCCGAGCAGGAGCTCATTGCGCGAACCGGGATAGCCGGTGCGGCAACGGGCCCCATGGTGGGCGGCGCCTCCTTCGGTGTCTACTTCAACGACGGCACTGGCGCCAAGATGGACTATTACGTCCGCAGGACAGTACAACTTCTGCGGGAGTGCTCGGACGACGGGTACTCGCAGTACACGGTTCGGGTGACGCTCGCGAACAGCGCTCCGGCCGATGCTGCCACGTCATTGCCGGCCTACGTGACCGGCGCCGGCGCTTTCGGCGTCGCTCCTGGCAGAGTGCAGACGAACACGGTCGCCTACGGCCCAGCGCAGTCACTCCTGCAGACCGCCCGGCTCAACGGCAAGGACATCCCCCTCGGGTCTTTCGCGCACGGCAACCGGCCGGTAGGCGTCCTGACCACCGAGTTGGGCCCGGGCGACACAGCGACGATCGAGATGGACTTCACGAAGGTGGTCCAGGAGAACGAACCCGCCCTGGACGTCACCCCCACCGTGCAGGATCCCGCAGACGTCGTCCTCCCTCTGGAGTCCACAGGGGCGTGCGCCTAGAGACCCTTGGACGCCAAGGTTAACAGTGCGTTACATCTTGCTGATACGCCCGGCGCTCCTTCTCATACTCGAGCAGCACTGCTAATTTGTGAGTGGAGATGCTTCTCATCCAAGTAGTACGTGTCGGTCATTAGAGTATTTCGCGGCAGTGCTATAGGGTACGGGAAGTAGATTCAGGGCGTTTGGGGAACGAAAGCCCGGTCACTTCACCTGTTTTTCTCTCGTCTCAAAAACTTTCTGGGGAGCCATCATGAACAAAACCGCCTCCGTCCTGGCCATCGCCGGGACCCTTACTTTCCTCGGAGCAGGCGCCGCGCAGGCAGCACCCGTGTCCACCCCCGCCTACGTACCCTCACAGGGCGGTGCCGTCAGCGACGGCACCGTTACGCCGGGCGCAACCGTCACCTTCACCGGCGTCGATGGCTTCTTCGGTCCGTTCGAAACAATCACCATCACCGTTGACCGCTCCAACGGCAGGCCGGGCGGCCCCGGGTTCAGTCCCCGGGGGGCTGGTTCGGCCCGCAACGGCCTCATCGTGCTCAACGCTGTTGTTCTGACCGAACAGGTCAAGGCTGACGCGAAGGGGAACTTCTCCTACTCCGTCAAGCTCCAGGAAGAGGGCGTCTACACGCTGACCGCTTCCAACGCCGCAGGCAAGTCGCTGACCCAGACCGTCGTCGTCGACTCGGCCAACGCTGCAGACGGAACCACCACGGGCACGACCGGCGGAACCACCGGCGGAACCACCACCGGCCAGGGCGGCCTCGCCAACACCGGTATCGATTCCGCAATGTTCCTCTGGGGCGCAGCGGGCATCGGTGCACTCGGCCTGGGCGCCGGCAGCATCGTGGTATCGCGTCGCCGCGCAGGCGCCGGAGCATAACTCCCGCACACCAACAACGAAGCGGACAGGCTCTTCCCGGCCTGTCCGCTTCGTTCGTTTAAGCCGGCAGGCCATGTACGCGAGCGGATCGAGTAGGACGCCGCACTCACCTGTGACCCGACGATCCTCGGGCTTCATCACTCGTGGCGCTACGTCCCGCCCGGTGCGCCCTACCTGCCTTTCACGAGTACTTACCCGTTCTTCCTCACTCCCCGGACAAGGGCGCTCGGCGTGGAAAGAATCGAGCTGGAGAACTTTCGGTCTCTCTCGGTCACCTCTACGTTGGGAAGAACTCATGAAGAGAATTATGGCTACTGTCGCCATCGCCGGCGCCCTCACCCTCTCGGGTGCTACAGCTGCTGCTGCCCTCGACTACCCTGCCGCTCCCGCCCGGGGAGGAGTGGATACCGGCACCGTCTCTCCCGGAGGGGCCGCGACGTTCACCGGTTCTGGCATGACCCCCGGGGAATCCGTGACGATCACTGTCACCTGCAACGGGAGTGACTATTCATCGATCGAGTCGGCCACCGTCGTCGCCGATGCACAGGGCAATTTCACCTATCGCGCCGTTCTGAACGTTCCCGGGGCCTGTACGCTCACCGCCGTTGGAACAGGGTCGGGCGCGACGGCCACAGCCCAGGTATCTGTCGTCGATGGTGTGGCCCAGACCCCCACGACCGGTCAGGGCCCTGCCGGCGGCCTTGCCAGCACCGGTCTCGATGACTCGACCGCCCTGTGGGGGGCCGCCGGGATCGGCGCCCTGACACTTGGCACCGCGGCCCTGGCCGCTTCCCGCCACCGCCCGAAGGACATCGCGGCCTGAGACTCCCCGTCTCCGACGTTCCGTAGAGGCCCCGGGCATCCCGCCCGGGGCCTCTGCTGTGGGGTACAGCGAGCTCCGCCCGGCCGACGAACTGCCTATTAAAGCGAATCGGCCCCCCGTCGTTGGAGGGCCGATCCGCTATCCGATGCTCCCTGGCACCTCTCGAGGTGCCGTCGGAGCAACTATGAGGGTCGGCGACGGCTGGGGACGAAGTCCTGGTCTCAAGAGAACTCCTACGCCGCCGACCCAGAACATGGGCCGTAGATGGTGTCCGGATCTCCGGTTTCGCCATCTTCGACTGAGACAACTCTAGGCGGATGATGGGGGGCCATCACGAGTAATCCAGACCCTAATCAAATCGGGAACTACTCAGATAAACCCCGGGATTACTTATCCGGACGGCCCCTGCTACGTACCGCGCAACAGTGGTTCGAGTTCGGCCGCAAGCTCTTCGCGCCGGCCTATTCCCAGCTTGACGTAGATGCGGTAAAGGTGCCCCTCGACGGTCCGGGTGGAGACGGTCAGGCTCCGCGCGATCTCCTTGTTGGACAGTCCCCGCAGGGCAAGCAGGGCGATCTCCCGTTCCCGCGAGGTGAGCGGCGAGGAACCCTCGAGTTCCACGGGCTCCACGAGCAGGCCGCCGTCGATCATGCCACGGCGCCGGCGAACGACGGCGGCAAGCGCACGCTGCGACCGCGCATCCCCCAATTCGGCATATGCTTCCATCGCCCGGCGGCAGGCATCCGTGGCGAGCAGGTATTTCTGGAACAACTCGGCGCGATCCCCTGCTTCGGCCAAGCCGGCCGCATCATGGGAGACCAGCGCCGAGGCGTAGGCGTGCAGGACGTCCGCCTCCGCTCCCTCGAGCGTGCCGGACACGCGCGCCAAGAGCTCCGGGGACCGCTCGTTGCCGAGCGCCGTCGCGAGTTCGAGGATGTCCTTCTCGCAGCTGAACCACCCGTTGCCGTGGGCCTCGGCGGCAAACTCCAGGAGGGCCGACTCCCTGGCACCCCGAAGGAGGAGTGTCTGGGCGGCGTCGTCGAACGCCCTGCCGAGCAGTGAATACTGACGACTCCCCCGGTGCTGGATGTGCGCCAGCTCCGCCGAACAGAGGGACACGAGATCCGGCTGGCCCAGGGCAGCTGCAGCCCAGGCGGTGACACCGAGGGCATAGGGCAGGAGGGCGTCCTGATCGCTGACACGCAGGGAGGCCAGGGCGGGACGCAGTTTCCCGAGGCCGCTGGAGAATTGCCCGCGACGGATGTCGGTTGCGGCGTCGAGGACAGCGAGGCTCCCACTGATGAACGAGTAGTCACGGCCCGCCCCCGGCGCGTACTCGTCCACGGCCTGCTGGGCCGCCAGGAAATCCCCGCTGTGCACGAGCAGGCTCACGTGGCGGAAGAACACCAGCCGATGCAGGTCCAGCATGGGTGGCGCGTGCGATTCCGCGAGGGTCAGGGCGGTGGCGGAGTGCTGCCGCCCCTCGGAGCCCCGCCCGAGCGCACCGAGTGCTTCGGCCAGGAAAGCGTGTGCCAGGACCATCACGCGGTGGCTGCTGCTGCCGGCTGCGACGAGTGGGCGGAGAGTCTCGACAGTCTCGCCGTAGCGCCCGATGAGGTTCCAGCCGAATCCCTGCATCACGACACGGTGCTGCTCGCTCGTGGGCAGGTCTGCGGCGAAAGTACCCGGCGGCGTTCCCGGCGCGGAGTCCTCTGCCTCGGGGGAAGTCGAGGAATCCGGGGAGTCCGGCCCCAGGGCGTTCAGCGCATCGGACCAACGGGCTACGACGTCCTCCGTCCCCGCGACGTCCTCGCCGGCGGCGAGAAGCTGCCTCACCTCGAGGACACCCGCAGCGGCGATCAGGCCGGGAGTCCCGCCCTTCTCGAGAAGCCCCTTCGACAGGTTCCGGGACTCCTCGAGCCGGGACAGTTCGAACAGGGCGATCGCGCGGTTCACCTGCGCTCCCGTCGCGAGGCGTTCTGCCCGCACTGCGCTCGCGAGCCTCAGTGCCGATCGGGGATCCAGAAGGGTCAGCGCCAGGCCGGCCAGTTCGAGCAGCTGTTCGTCCGCCACGGGTTCGCCGCAGTCCAGGCTCCACAGCGCATGCCTGATCTGTGCCCGCGGCGGAAGGGGCAGCAGATGGCTCTTCGACCGCAGTTCCCGGTGGAGTGCGTTGCTGCGGCCCACCGGGATCAGCTTGCGCGCGATGCGGGCGTAGAGGTCGTGCATGTGCATGGCGAACGCTGGATTGTCGGGTGCGCTTTGGATGAGCCCCTCGGAGAGAAGCGCGAACACGGCCTCTTCGCTGCTCACACTCACGAGGTCCGCGAAGGCGACCACCTCGCCCAGGGCGAGCACGTCGAACGCCTTCCGCTGGAGGTCGTCCAGTTCCAAGGTGATGGCGCGCACGAGGTCGATCAGTGCGGCCGGCACATTGAGCTCGCCGTCGGCCAGGGTCCAGACGCCCTCGGGCTTGGTCAGGCTCCCGTTCATCAGCGCCTCGTCGAGGATCGCCTTGAGGAACAGCGGATTCCCGGAGGCCTCGTCGCACAGGCGGTCACTCGCCCCCCGGACGATGCCGGCTCCGAGGACCTGCGTGCACAGTTCCCGCGCGTCCACATAGCCCAGCGGTGCGACGTCGTACCTCTCGAGCAGGCCGTCGCGGCACAGTGACACGAGTTCGTCGGACACCGGCGTGACGGACCGGGAGAACACGGCAAGCCGGACGGTCCGCGACGTGACGAGCTGGGCCAGCAGGTGGCTGCTGTCGTCGTCGAGCAGGTGGGCGTCGTCGACGATGACGAGGATCGGGCGCCCGTTGGCCCTTCCCCGGAGGAACGACATCACCATGCGAAGGACGGACAGCGGTGAGGCCATGTCCTCCGCGGTCGCGTCCGTCAGGAACGGGCCGAGGGCACCGTACGGGATGGCGCCGAGGGCGGAAGCCGGTGTCACGAGGAACGGGGCGAACTGACCCTGCAGGCGCTTGAGGAGGTGCCGCGCCATGACGCTCTTGCCCGTGCCGGTGTCCCCGTAGACGAAGGCACCGTACACATCATCCTGCCCGAGCGTCTCCTCGATGGCCGAGAGCAGCGTGCTCCGGCCGACGAGGGGAACATCACCGGACAGTGCGGAGAACATCAGAAGTCGCTCTCCGCCGGAACGAGTTCAGCGAGTTCGGTCCGGGTACTGACGTTGAGCTTCGAGTACACCTGATACAGATGGCCTTCCACCGTCCGAACGGAGACGAACAGCTTCTGGGCGATCACCCGGTTGCTGCTGCCGGCTGCAGCCATCGCCGCGACCTCACGCTCGCGGGCGGTGAGGAGGTCGAGGTTCGCAGCGGCGGCGGTGGCCTGTGGTGCATCGGGTAGCAGTTCCTTCAGCCGTCGCTGGATGATCCGCAACCCCGACCGGTCCTGGTTGCGGGTGGTGGCGTTGATGCCGGACTGTGCGATGTCCGCCGCCAGGCGGTAGTCGCCCGAGGCTGCGGCGCACTCCATCGCCTCGATCAGCAGCCCGACGTCGGAGTGCAGGAGCGCCCGTGAGTACAGGGTGCAGGCCCGTGCAAGCGGTCCCTGCAATGAGGCAGCAAGCGCCCCGAGGTCGGCAACGGCTTCCTGGCGGCCGAGGCGCACCGCGGCGGCCAGGCTCACGAGGGCCCAGATGCTCGCCCCATCCTGCAGGTCCTTCGAGGCACGCTCCTGCAACCTGCGTGCAGCCTCTCCGCGGTTCTCGGTACGGGCCGACGCCAGGAGCTGGTAGTGCCGCGCAGCACGGCGCACCACCCACGAGTTCCCGCGGCCCGGCTCGGACAAGGGAAGGTATGCGATCACGTGCTCCAGTGGACTGGCGAGCGCGTGGCAATAGGTGAGCGCAGCTCCTGCGAGCGGCAGGATCCCGTGCGGATCAGTGACGCGCAACTGCTCGACCACCGGTTCCAGGACGCTCACGGCGTCACGGGCACGGCCGAGCCCGACCATCGCCAGGCCTTCGGACAGCTGGGTGAGCGAGCCCCGCCTGAACGACCACCGGTCGGAGGAACGCCGGATCGATTCCAGGAGCTCGGCCACCTCGCTCCAGCCGCCCGTCAGCAGGAACGCGGTCTCGACGCGGAGCAGCGCAGCATCTGCGACCCGATAGGACACGTCGGGATGCGCCAGCCGACGTACCAGCGATCGCGCCAGGTCATAGCCCGCCGACCGCTGGTCCACCGTGGCCTGCGCTTCGAGGAGCAGTGACTGGACCACGACCTGGAATTCGCGGTCCTCGCGGTCCGCGGACGCGGACGCATCGGTCTCCACGAGGCCTGGCAGGGTCTCCAGGTTGTCGCGGTAGCGCCCTTCGAACGACGCGAGTTCTGCACGCGCGAGGAACACCTTGCGGCCGAGCCGGGCCAGTTCCGCCGCTGCCCGCTCGTCCCCGTCCGTCTGCGCGTCGCGCTGCCAGCCGGCCAGCCTCTCCGCGGCCTCGGTGAGCGGTTCGGCCGCGTCGGCGGGCGGGCGCAGTCGCCGCGCCCGGGACTCCTCGATCTTGTACAGGGTCCATGCTGCGGGGTCGAGCCGGTCCTCCACCGCGGCGAGGACCGCCAGATGGGCTGTGGCAGCCTCGAGGTCGCCCTGGCCGAGGGCGGCCACGACCCCTTGGTACGCCAGCCGGTGCGAACCGGGAGCCGTGCCGAGTGTGGCGATGAGTTCCGCGGCCCGGGCATAGTGGCCGTCGTCGTTCAGGGCAGTGGCGGCGGCCACAGCCTGATCCTCGCCCACAGGGAGAGCGGCCCGCAGCAACCACGCCACCAGGCGGGCCGGGTCGGCTGCGATCTGCCGGGACGCTGCCGGAAGCCCCTGGAGGTGCTGGTACAGGTCCAGTGCCTCTGCGGTACCGATGGCCTGGGCCACGGCGACCGACAGCCCGGGTGTCGCGAGGCGTACCCGGGGCTCCACTTCGGAGTCGACGACGAGGATGCCGGCGTCCTGCAGCGTGTCGAGGTCGGCGGGGTCGGCGCGCCGTGCGAGGTCGAACCAGTCCAGCGCTCCTGCGAGGGCTACCAGGTTCACGATGTTGCGCTGGTCGGGCGTGAGTGCGAGGAGCAGCGGCGAGTTGCCGACCACTTCCTGTCCGGTGCCCAGCCGGTCCGGCAGGAGTACCCAGGCCTCTCCGCGCCGTGTGAGGGTACCGCGCTGCACGAAGCCTTTGAGAGCGGCGCGGGTTGCCGGCAGGTTGCCTCCGCCGACGGCCCACAGTGCCTCGATGCATTCCCTGCTGGCTGGAGCACCGAGCTCCGACTCGACGAAGAGCCCGGTGTCCGCGAAGGTGAAGGGGCGAAGGTCGAAACGCCGGAGGGAGGCGTTGCGCCACAGCGTCATGAAGGCCGGATCTGCCTTCGCGAAGTCGGTGACCGTCAGGATCACGGACGCCACGTTCCCCGCGACGAGCTGGCCGATCAGCGCGGAGGACGACCTGTCCAGGTGTTCGGCGTTGTCGACGGCGAAGACCACGCGCCGTCCGCCGGCCTCCGTCTGGAGGTGGGTCGACACGGCGCCGAACACGAGTGCCGGGTGCGTGACCGTGGCGGCCAGTTCCGAGAGCAGGAAGCTCAGGGCCCGGAAGGGGAAGGGTGCGGCAGAGTGCAGCCCGCGGACGTGGATGAGGTAGGTGTCCCCCAGGAACCGCTGCACGTGCTGCAGCACGGCGGTCTTCCCGGCGCCGTGCGCACCCACCACGACGGCGCCGGCCGAGCCGGGCTCCCGCACCGCGCGCAGTATGCCCGTCATCTCCTCCGCACGCCCGATGAAGGGCCCGTGCACCGGCGACTGGTCGGGCCGGGGAGCCGCCACCCGCAGGGGCTGGGTAGCGGGAGGGAGTGGATGGGACTGGACGAGATTGTGAGACCGCATGAAAGATCAGCTTCTTCCCAGCTTGTGACAGGTTTCTGAAAGTCAGCCTAGGAAGGGAAACGTGACGCGGCACGAGTGGCGGCTACGGAATCGTCAGGTCTCTTACTTGAATCTCCTACGTGGCGCCGGTCCGCACTACTCGTTTTCGGGTGCACTGTACTCGGCGGGGGCGAGGCTCGTATAGGGTATCCCGCGTGCTCACGCGCCCCGCCGTCCCACGTAGCGGGGGCCGAGTGTTGACGAAAGCAGGGTTTCTCAGGCGTTGCCGTCGAACAGGCTCGTCACTGATCCGTCGTCGAATACTTCGCGGATCGCACGGGCGATCAGCGGTGCGATCGACAGGACCGTGAGCTGCGGGAAGCGCTTCTCGGATGGTATCGGCAGGGTGTTCGTCACCACAACTTCACGGGCACCCGACTCCGCAAGGCGCCGCGATGCGGGCTCCGAGAAGACCGCGTGCGTCGCGGCGATGATGACATCCTTGGCGCCGGCGTTCTTCAGCACCTGCACGGCACCGGAGATCGTCCCGCCCGTGTCGATCATGTCGTCGATGAGCACGCAGGTGCGCCCCTCGACCTGCCCGACGACCTGCTTGGACACTGCCTGGTTGGGAACCGTGAGGTCACGGCTCTTGTGCACGAAGGCCAGGGGCGCGCCACCGAGGCGCTCCGCCCACTGTTCGGCCACCCGTACGCGCCCCGTATCCGGGGACACGACCGTGACGTTGTCCGCGTCGACCCGGGTGCGGATGTAGTCCGCGAGCAGCGGGATCGCCATGAGGTGGTCCACGGGTCCGTCGAAGAAGCCCTGGATCTGCGACGTGTGGAGGTCCACCGACATCAGGCGGTTGGCGCCCGCGGTCTTGTAGAGGTCCGCGACGAGACGGGCCGAGATCGGCTCGCGGCCGCGGCCCTTCTTGTCCTGGCGCGCGTAGGGGTAGAACGGCGAGACCACCGTGATGCGCTTCGCCGACGCCCTCTTCAGGGAGTCGACCATGATGAGCTGCTCCATGAGCCAGTTGTTCAGGGGGGCCGGGTGCGCCTGGATGACGAAGACGTCGGTGCCGCGGACGCTCTCACCCGACCGTACGTAGATCTCGCCGTTCGCGAAGTCGTACGCCGACACCGGAAGGAGCTCGGTGCCGAGCCAGGAGGCGATCTCCTCGGCGAGTTCGGGGTGCGCGCGCCCTGAGGCGAGCACCAGTTTCTTTTCGCCGTGCGCCGTGATCTCGCTCATGACTGACCGCTTTCCTGTGGTTCCTGGATGTGTGCTGGAGAGGTTTCCGGTGTGCTTGCGGCCGCTGCCTCCGCTGATGCGGTGCCCGGCCGCTTGGCGGCGGTCCACCCGTCGACGTTGCGCTGCGGGGCGACACTGAGGCCGAGCGCCCCGGCGGGGAGGTCCTTGCGGATGACAGCCCCGGCGCCCGTGTACGCGCCGTCACCGACGGAGACCGGGGCGACGAAGACGGTGTTGGAGCTCGTCCTGACGTGGGAACCGATGACCGTGCGGTGCTTGTTCACGCCGTCGTAGTTGGCCGTGATGTTTCCGCAGCCGATGTTGGTGTATTCGCCGATCTCGGCGTCACCCGCGTACCCGAGGTGCGAGAGCTTGGAGCCGCGTCCGATGGTCACGTTCTTCGTCTCGTAGAACGCGCCGATCTTCCCGTCCTGGCCCAGGACCGTTCCGGGACGCAGGTAGGTGAAGGGGCCGACGCTCGCACCGGCACCGATGCGCGCACCGCTCCCGTGCGTCCGGACCACGTGCGCGCCTTCGCCCACGACGACGTCCGTCAGCGTGGTGTCGGGACCGACGACGGCGTCGCGGGCGATGACGGTGGCGCCGTGCAGCTGGGTCCCGGGCAGCACGGTGACGTCCTCGTCGAGCTCGACCGAGGCGTCGATCCACGTGGTGGCCGGGTCGAGGATGGTGACGCCGGCACGCATCCAGCGCTCGAGGATCCTGCGGTTGAGTTCGGCACCGAGGTGGGCGAGCTGCACCCGGTCATTGGCGCCCTCGACCTGCCAGCGGTCCTGCACCAGGAGGCCGGCGACGCGTCCGCCGTCGGCGCGGGCGATACCGAGGACGTCCGTGAGGTAGAGCTCGCCCTGGGCGTTGCTGGCATCGATCCGGCCCAGTGCGGTGCGCAGGACCGCCGCGTCGAAGGCGTAGATGCCGGAGTTGACCTCGCGGATGGCACGCTGGCCCTCATCCGCATCCTTGTGCTCGACGATGCCGAGGACCGTGCCGTCCGCGGCCCGGACGATGCGCCCGTACCCCGTGGCGTCGTCGAGTTCGGCGGTGAGGACGGTGACGGCATTGCCGGCCTGTGTGTGGGCTTCGACGAGGCCCCTCAACGTGGACGCCTCGAGCAGGGGGACGTCCCCGTAGGTGACGACGACCGTGCCCTCGATGGTCCCGCCCGTCGCGTCGAGCGCGTCGAGCGCCACCTGGACGGCCCGCCCGGTACCGGGGATCTCGTCCTGGTCGACGAGCACCGCCTCGGGATCGATCGCGGCGACGTGGCTCGCGACGAGGTCGCGTTCATGGCGGACGACGACGGCAAGCTCACGGGGAGCGATGCCCCTCGCTGCCGCAAGGGCGTGTCCGACCATCGAGCGTCCACCGAGGGTGTGGAGGATCTTGGGGGTACGGGACTTCATCCGCGTGCCGGCACCAGCGGCGAGGACGATGACCGCCGCCGGAGGGGTGTGCTGGGACGTCATCGTGGTCTCTTCGCTCTGGGGGCTCACGAAGCGGGCACTCCTACCTGTGGTCTCGTGGCCGGCCCCGCGTCCCAGGGGGAACACGTGGCCGGGGCTTGCGCCGTTCCGCCCATAGGATTCGAACCTATACTCCACAGCTCCAAAGGCTGGGGTGCTGCCGTTACACCAGGGCGGACCATGCGGCAGCAGCACCTCCGATGAGGAGCACCTGCGCACGGTTATCCAGTTTGCCATGGAGTTCCGACGGCAGCGACTTCGCGGGGCCGGCCATTGACCGACCAGCTAGCATATTGCTGTCCTTGTTCCACTATCCCGGGGAAGATCTGTGGCTGTTACGCCCGTGCGCAATGCGCAAGAACGACATGCAGCGCCACGCCGGAACGGTGACGGAAGGACTGGCGCTCCCTCCGCAGGCGGCGGTTGCCCTTTCTGCGGCCACTCCTCCCCCGGGGTGGCTCCCGGGCTCGTCGACCGGGTACTGGACAGGATCTTCCGCGGGCGTGTCGCCTGCATCTGCCCCGTCCCGCAGCAGCAGCATGGACTCGGTGCCCCGAAGCCGTGCTCGTGCGCGCACCCCTTCCACAGGTCGTGACCCCGAACCAGGGATAACTGCGGCTGGTCCATTGAAGCCCGTCGGCAGCGGAGGCTACATTACGAGCATGCGTCCTACCCGGCCGGAGATGTCCAACGCTGTTCCGCCGCCTATCGTCAGGCGGCACCGGCCTCCCCCGTTGCTCCGCGTCGCGGGCGGTCTGTGGCTCCTCGGCGTGGTGACCGGAGCCGTCTCGCTCGTCTTCGCGTTCCTGGACCGCGGAGCGCACCTCGACGATCTCCGGGAGACCGCGCTCACCCTCGACAGCCAGCTGGACGCTGCCCGGGTGGACGAGGTGGTCTCGATCGCCCTGTGGGGGACGATGGGGGCATTTGCGCTCGTCCTGCTGGTCGAGGCGCTGCTGGTCGAGCCACTGCTTCGGGGCCAGGGCTGGGCCCGTTGGGTGCTCCTCGGAACGGTGGTCCTCAATGCAGGCGCCGTGCTGCTGGTGCTGGCGTTCCTCGGCAACGACTCCCCCGGGTTCCAGCCAGTTCCGCACCTTGCCGTGGCCCAGTTGCTGCTCGCCGTCGTGGCCCTCGTCCTGACCCTGCTGCCGCCCGCTGCCCGCTGGTTCCGGGAGCGGCGTCCCCGGCGCTGACTGCTGGGCCTGCGGATGCGGCGTCAGCCGGGTGTCGGCCCGGCACCCGCTCGCTGACGCGGTGTCAGCTCGCCGCCCTGTGCCGACCCCGTGCCGGCTCGGTGCCCTGCGGTACCGAGCCCGCCAGCACCACCAGTTCCTCGCAGGAGCGGAGCACGATCTGGCAGGCCTCCAGGGCCCCCCGATCGGTCAGCGGGTTCTCCGCCAGCACCCGCCAGCGGTGGAGCGTCCCGAGCGAGGCTGACCGGACGTCTTCCACGTCGGCCCCCGAGTTCAGGGCGAGACGCTCCAGAGCGCCGGTCCCGGAACCTCCCACCAGCCGCTCTGCCTCTTCCGCCACCCGTGCAGGCAGCGGGACACCGCCCGAGCGCAGTGCAGACAGCAGCCTCAGTTCATTGATCTCGTGGGCATTGGCCTTGACCCTCTCGACGCCTGCCAGCAGCCCGGCGCCGGCCTCCCGCGGGTTGCCGCGGACCAGCGCCTCGAGTCCGGTCAGCGCCGTCCGAACCCGCAGGGTGGTGGCCCGTGCGCTGAACTGCCGCGTCACGAGGGTCATCAGGTGATCGAGTCCGCTGCGCCGGGCGAGTTCGTGCGCCAGCGCCGTCGGGTTGTTGGTGCCGCCGCGGACCAGCGCGGGTCCCAGCCGGAGGCCGAACATGCCGAAGCGGTCCAGGAGCCGCGCTGCGTCCTCCGGGGGGATGCCGATGGCGGCGCTTCCTGTGACGAAGCGATCGGCGGACAGCAGCATGCGTTCGCGCTCCGTCTTCCCCAGCGCAGCGAGGGCGACGAACGCCTCGTACTCGGCCTGCCGCAGTGTCCGGGCGCTCTGCGCGAGCAGACCCGCCATGGGGAGCACATCGAGTACCAGCGACCTCAGTGACGGATCGGCGCGGTAGCGATCGGCGATACGCGAGGCGGAGATCAGGGAGTCGATGCGTCCCGACCCGACCTCGTCGGCCCTGGACAGGACCGCGAGCGCGTTGACCGTCCCTGAGGAGGCGGCACTGGTGTCACGGAAGGCCTCGAGGAACTTCAGGTCCGAGCCGTGGAGGTGCCGCATCAGGTAGATCACGGCATCGGCCTCGGACGGCGCATCCTCCGGGGTGAGGAACTGCGTGCTGCGAGCCGATACCTCGGCGGAGAGCGAGCCGATGCCGGGGGTGTCGATCAGGGTCATGGCGCGCAGGTTCTCGGCCGGCCACTCGACGACGAGCCGGGCCACCTCGTCGGCCTGCTGCCCGCCCAGGTCGAACACGAGCCGGCCGTCGACCCTCCTCAGGGGGAGCAGCCGTGGTTCCCCCTCCATCGGGTACGCAGTGATGCGGGGCGTCGCTGCATGGCGGTACCAGGTGACGATACGGGTGCACTCCCCCGTGTCGGTCGGAGCTATCTCCTCCCCGATGATCGCGTTGAGGAGCGTGGACTTGCCGGCCTTGACCATGCCCGCGACGGCGACTCGCAGTGGCTCCCGCAAGCGCCGTGCATAGCCCTCGAGTTCGGTGCGCAACGCCGGGTCGTCGTCGTACACCTGCACCGCCTCCAGGAGGAGGGCTTCGACGGCGCCGCCGTCCCTCATGCTCCCGCGCCCACGTCCGCGGATCTACGCGGAACCGGCGCAGCGTCGGGGAGGAGCCGCTTCGCCTGCGCATGCAGCTGGTCGATCCGGGCGAGCTGGGCCTTCAGGGCCGTGACCCGCTCGTCGCGTTCCTGGCGGAAGGTCGAGGCGGACCGCTGGGCGGCGGCCACCGAGTCCGCGAGCGACCGGTGGTGCTCCTCCGCGATGTCCCCGAAGTGGTCGCGGATCTCGCGCTGGACGAGGCGCAATCGGTCCTTCAGCTGCTTGCCCACCTGGAAGACGACGTCGTCCATCTGCCGCCGGACGAGGGCTTTCGCCTCCGCCTGGCGGCGCTTGAGCCGGGCATCCTTGTCCTCGCGGTAGGCCTTGCGCCCCAGCAGCAGGCCGGCGCCGACCGAGAGCGGGTTGATGAGTGACATGCCGATGATGCCGGTCAGCAGCCCGAACATCAGCACTCCGCCGTAGCTCCCGCGCATGCCGATGAGTACCTTCCCGGCCGCGCTGACGCGTCCGGGATCGAGGTGTGGCACCTCCTCGACGGGTGCGAGGACGCCGTCGGTACTGGACACCTCCAGGAGCGGCAGGGGCACCTCGTCGAGCGCGAACAGCTCCGCCACCTGCTCGGCAAGCCATCGTGAGCGCTCATTCGTCCACACGAACGTATCCGACACCGCGGAGGCGACCCGCTGCTCGAGCCATTCCGCGAACTGGTCCCAGACGGGCCCGGGGTCCCCGTCGTCGATGGCTGCCTCGGCCTCCCGCTGGATCGAGCGGAGCCGGTCGCGGAGATCGTGCTCCATGTCGGAGATCAGGTCGGAGGCGCCATCGTTGAGCGTGGTCTGCCAGCGTGAGGAACGCTTCCGTTGCTGGTCCGCTTTCGCCTTGGCCTCCTCCAGCTGGGCGAGCAGGACGGGTACTCCCTCGGGATTCTGGAGCGCCTGGAGTTCGGACGTCACCGACAGGCGCAGGTGCTCGGTCGTGGACAGCAGGTCCTGCGCGACGGAATTCCTGCGCAGGGTCTGCGCCCTGCCCACGACGTCGTTCCTGAGGTAGCCGACGAGTTCCGGGAAGCCCGACTCGCGGTTCAGCTCGGCATCCTTCGTCTGCGATGCGACCAGGCGGAGGTCCGACGACACGGGTAGCAGCTGGACAGCTCCGACGCCGGCCTGCGCCAGGTGGGCCCTGTCCAGGTCGGCGACGGTCCTCCACTGCGGGTAGAGGTCGATCTTGGACAGGACGCAGCCCACGTTGGGGACGATCCTCTGCGCCTGCCTGAGGAAGCGCAGCTCCGGCTCGGTGTATTCCTGGGAGGCATCCGACACGAGGATCATGGCATCGGCTGTGGGCAGTGCGGTGAGGGTGGTCAGCGCGTGGGCGGACTCGAGGCCGCCCACGCCCGGCGAATCGATGACCGACAGTCCGTCGGCCAGCACCCGCCGGGGAAGCCGGACCTCCGCCGATGCGAGGCCCTGCCGGTTCGACGGGTTGCCCCGTTCGGACACGAAGCCGGCGATGTCCTCGAGCGCGACGGGCCGGCGCTCGAACGCTGCAGGGTCCTGCTCCGGGCCGCCGCCCTCCCGGGGTACCAGGACGGCGGCGCTTGCAGGGTCTCCGAAGCTGACGACGGTGGGGACGGAGGTCGCGATGTCGTCGTCGACGGGACAGACCGGGGCGTTCACGAGGGCGTTGATCAGCTTGCTCTTGCCCTGCTTGAACTCCCCCACCACGATGACGCGGATGTCGGGATTCGCCAGTCGGGCAAGGGTCTGATCCAGCCTCTGGCGAAGGTCCGCCCGGTCACCGGTCGCTACCAGGCCGAGTCCGCTGTTCACGAGCGTGATGAGGTCGTCCATGCAAAGCTCCCCGTTCGTCATTGAATGAGACCGCAGGCAAGCCCGACGGGGAGATTTCCCCGTCGGGCTTGCCTGATGCGTACTGGAATTAGAAGTTATTGTCTTCCACGTTGAGATCGGTGTCGACCGCCACGTCCAGCTCGTTGTCGACGAAGATCGCCGAATCGTCGATCTCGGTGTATGCGTTCTCCGAGTTGTCGTTGAACGCGTCCTCGATCGCCACATCGGTGTTGATCGAGTTGTCGGAGTTGTCGGTGACGACCGCCGTCTCGTTGAACGCGTCCTCGATCGCCACATCGGTGTTGATCGAGTTGTCGGAGTTGTCGTTGAAGGAATCCTCGACGGCGACGTCGGTGTTGATCGAGTTGTCGGAGTTGTCGGTGTTGAACGAGTCCTCGATCTCGACATCGAGGTCTGCGTCCACGGAGTTGTCGGTGACGGTGGTCGTCTCCGAGTTGTCCGTGTTGAAGGAATCCTCCACGACGACGTCCGTGTCGATCGAGTTGTCGGAGTTGTCCGAGTTGTCCGAGTTATCGGAGTTGTCCGAGTTGTCGGTGTTCAGGGAATCCTCGATGTCCACATCGATGTCCGCGTCGATGTCCGTGTCGACCGAGTTGTCGGAGTTGTCGGAGTTGTCCGTCGAGTTGTCGGAATTGTCCGAGTTGTCGGAGTTGTCGGAGTTATCGGAATTGTCCGAGTTGTCCGAGTTGTCGTTGTAGGAGTCCTCGTTGTAGGAGTCCGAGACGGAGTTGTCCGAGTTGTCGGAGTTGTCGGAGTTGTCCGAGTTGTCGTTGTAGGAGTCGGTGGTGTTCCCGATGGCGACGCTTGCCGAGCCACCAGCGCTGACATTGGTGGAGTTGTCCTGCGAGTGGTCGTCGGAGTTGTCCACCGAGTTGTCGACCCTGGCGTCGCCGTTCGCAGCGACCGCGCCGTTGCCCGAGGCGATGAAGGCATCGTTGTCGAACATCTGGTTGACGTCACCGTTGGCCCAGATGTTCTGGTTCACGGACTGGTCCGTGATGGTGTCGCGGTCATCGACGGAGGAGGTGTACGAGTAGTTGTTGACCACGTGCATGATCTGCTGGACCGCGTTCCCGTGGTCGTTGTCATCCCCGCCCGTGGCAGGCGTTCCCGGCGTTCCGCCCGTTGAAGGCGTTCCCGGCCCCGGCGTTCCCGGCGTCGGCGTTCCGCCGGTGGAGGGCGCTCCCGGCGTCGGCGTGACAACCCCGCCGCCTGTTCCGGGGGTCACAGGTACCGGCACAGCGACACCCGGGGTCACGTCGCCCGAAGAGTTGCCGCCCGTGTCGTAGTTGCGGTCGAACGAGCTGGCGTTCCCGCCGCCGAAGGTGACCGGAGCGTAATCCATGACCACGGGCATGACCGCGTCGACGTCGTCCATGCAGACATCGCCGAGGCCCGCGGCAGCAAGGACTCCCTCCGGGTCGCTGATGAATTCGCTGGCCGCTTCCTGGTCGTTGAAGAGGTTCATGAGGAAATCGAGGAGGTCTGAAGCGAGAGTAGTCATGCGATGTTCCTTCGGTGTGTGGGTTCGCCGGCGGCTCTGCCTGGCATGTTCTCAAAGTAGGAGCGGTGGTGGTACCACGGCATCGGTAGTTCCACCCCTAACCGCGGCTGCCCATTAGGGGTTTCGGCTGCTTCCGTTAGGGGTCCTGATGGGAGCACCCCCGGGTGTCGTGCTGCCGCCGGCGGCCGGGTCGAGTGAGAGGCGGAGCCGCGCCAGCAACTCGGAGCGCGACCCGGCCCCGAGGCGGCGCCGGATCCGCGCGACGTGGTGCTCCACCGTCCTGGGGGAGATGAAGATCTCCTCGCTGATCTCCCGGTACGTCCGTCCCCGGAGGACCAACTGCGCGATCTCGCGTTCCCGTCCGCTGAGGGCCGGCCCTCCAGGCGGCCGCGCGTCGTCCCGGGAAGCGGCACGTACGCCGCCCGCTCCGTCGGACCGCGCCACGGTGCGCGCGTGCTCGTCCGGAGTTTCCCGCCGGGGTCCGGCCGGCTCCGGCACCCGCTCACGAGCGGGGCGCAGGTCGCGGGCGCAGGAGAGCAGCCGCGTCATGTCCTTGCGGTCCGCCGCCCGCGCTGACGCATGTCCCGCCAGCCGCGCTCCCTCCCAGCCGAAACCCGCGGCTCCGAGGCCCACCGCAGCAGCCTCGACCGCGTCGACAGTGAACCGTCCGGCCAGGACCGACACCCAGGCCTTGCCCGCGACCGCGAAGGTGGCCGCCAGTGGATAGATCCTCGCCTGGCGTACGATCGCAGCGGCATGCGGAGCCAGGTAGTCCGGCCGCTCGAGCAGGAGGCCGGCCTGCACCGCCGACCACTGCACAGGCACGGACCAGAGAGGGGGATTCCCGAGTTTCGAGAGGAGCAGCCAGGCTTCTTCGAGGTGTGGCTTGAGCCCCTCGAGATCACGGAGCCGGGCCGCCGCGACGACGAGTTCAGTGAGGGGCAGGACGGTCAGCAGGTCCACGGACACGTGCAGCAATGCCTCACGGGCCCCTTGCCACGCGTGCACCAATGCGGCGGCGTCCCCTGCCCGCCTGGCCAGTCCCACTTCGAGTGCCTGCAGCAGCAACTCGTCGCGGGGAATGGGCTTCTGGTCGTGCACCGCTGCTTCAGCGATGAACGTCCGCGCCAGGGCCGGCTGGTCGAGGAGCATGGCCGCCCAGCCGCCCAGGAGGCACAGACGCGTTCGCGCGACGTGGCCCCCCTGGCCACTGACCAGGGCCGCCTGGATCACGGAGAGCGCCGTCTGCGCGCTGCCGCCCAGGAGCGCGACGGTCGCGGCGAAGCCGGCAGGCATATCGGGAGCCGGCACGGCCGTCCGGGTCGCGTTCACGGTGTCGGAGGCACGGATGAGCATGGGCAGGGCGCCGTGGGGTTCGGGACTTAGGGAGAGCAGGGCTCCCTCAGCCAGGAGCATGTGCCCGACGTCGTGGAGTGAGGGGGACGGCGCGGGAGCTCCGCCCTCGACCAGCGACTGCGCTCCCACGGCATCACCTGCGGCCAGGAGTGCCACCGCACCGAGGGGATCGGTCCCTGGTGGACGCAGCCCTGCCGCCCAGCGTTGCACGTCCGCCGCACGGGACATCATGCCGCGGTGTGCCCACAGCGCGCAGGACACGCGTACCGCCCGGGCGAAATCCGGGAGCGCCAGGCCGGCATCAGGGGGCTGATGCCCGAAGTAGGTGTCCAGGATCCTGGAGGCGGCATCCAGGTCGCCGGTGCCCAGCGCCGCTTCGGCCCGACGCGGCGCCGTGCACAGTGCGTCCGCACCGGCGCCGACCGCAAGCTCGAGCAGTTCCAGAGCGTCGCCGGGATCAGAGCCGAGGAGGGCGGTTCCCTTGTCATCGAGCACGCGCGCGAGGCGCTCGTCCACGAAACCATCCGCAGCGAGTTGACGCGCGAGTGTGCCCAGTGGCAGTGATTCGGCACAGTACGCATCGACGAGGGCACGCTGCAGCCGTCGCAGCTGGTGCACGTCGGCGTCCCTCAGGACGGCAGCGCGCAGCTCCGGCGAGGGCCGTCCGTCGGTGTGCAGCGCTCCGGCGTTTTTCGCGCGGTCCACCAGCTGCCCGGGCGGCGCGCCCTCACTGTGCAGCAGCGGAGGAACGAGGCCTGGTATCGAGAACCCGACGCACAGGGCGAGGACGACTTCGTAGGTCGCAGCATCCAGGTCGAGGTGGGGGGTGGCCGGTACCGGGCGCACGGCTGTCTCGGAATAGTTGCGGACCATGATCAGGACTCCGGCGCGGCGTAGGACGGGGAAACCTCGCCCGTGGGCGCCGGATCCGGGGGAGGAAGCTCCCCCGCCGTCGGCGCGGGAGCAGGCTCGGTGCTGCTTGGCAGAGGTCCCGGCGAGGGAGGTGGTGTCGTGGCGCCTACGGTCGGGTCAGGCACAGGCGGTGGGATGGTGGGATCCGTGACGGGAGGTTCCGTGACCGGCGGTTCTGTGACAGGCGGTTCTGTGACAGGCGGTTCTGTGACAGGCGGTTCTGTGACAGGAGGCTCCGTCACCGGAGGGTCTGTGACGGGAGGTTCCGGTGGAGAAGTCGGGTCCGGGGTGGGCTCCGGAGCGGGGTCCGACGGAGGAACCTCGGGGAGGGGACCCGTGGGGGTCGGAGTGGGACTCGACGGCGGGAAGGGAACCGGCGGCGTGGGGTCGACCGGGCTCGTGCCCGGCTTCTGGACAGCACCGGGAGGGGCCGCTGCGGAGGAGGACGGAGCCGGTGCCGGGCCGTTCCCCAGCGGGGTACTGTCGGGCGACTCCTGGGAGGTCTTGGCTCCCTGACCTGCAGCGCCCGTAGCTTTGCTCGTGGTCCGGCTCGTGCGCTCGGGCGAGGCGGAAGAACCAGCTTCTGCGCTCTTCGCCCCCGCTGCCGTTGGTTCCGAGACCAGGATTCCCGCTCGGTCCAGGAAGTTCGAACTGTCACCAGGGGCGACGAACGGCCCGAGCATCCCTTCGATGCCGTCTGCCTCCGCAGGATTGGTGGCACCCTCCGTTGCCTCAGCGGTCACGGGCGCCTCGGCCGCCTCTGCCCGCGGGTCCCCCGCCAGCGCCGAGAGGGCTGCCAGCGGATTGGGAGAATTGGTGGCTGATGCGGTCGCGATGCCCAGCAACGCCACGGCTGCCGCGATGGCCCCGGCGCGCAGTCCGAGCCGCTTGTTCGACGCCATGGCCGCCGGTCCGTGGCGCGGCGCAGGAACCCTGGACGGCAATCCGAATCCGGCCGCGTTGGTGCCCGCGGTGGCCCCGTGCGGGCCGTCGGAGGCGACGCCCTCGGGAGCAGTCCCGGCAGCAGTACCGGCAGCAGTTGCTGCTTCCTGGTCGGGGGCGTCCTCCAGGGCGGCTGTTGCGAAGGCCGCACCGAGGGCAACCGACGCCTTGGGGTCCAGATCGATGGCGAGCGGGCGGTCGAATTCGCCGGACAGGAGCTGTGCGACCAACGGAATCCGCGACGATCCGCCGACCAGCAGGATCGCGGTCAGGTCCTCAGCGCTGACCTGCGCGCTCTCGAGGGCCGCATGCAGTGTGTCGATCGTCTCGGCGAGGGCGGGTTCGATCATCGCCTCGAACTCCGACCGCACGAGGCGCACGGAGGAGTGGGTTCCGGGGACCATCACGGAGACGGTCGCCTCGGAGTCCGATGACAGCGCCTCCTTGGCTTCGGCGCACTCCCTGCGCAGGCGATTGAGTGCCGCGACGACGTCGGGGTCGGCTGGGTCCAGGTCCGCGGTGGGGATCTTGGCGCTGTCGAGGACGCGGTGGAAGATCTCCTGGTCGAAGTCAGCCCCGCCGAGGCGTTCGAGCCCCTGGGGAACCCCGAGGACGCTGAAGGAGTCCGCGTCGGTCTTCCGGACGACCGTCGCGTCGAACGTGCCGCCGCCCAGGTCGTAGACAGCGAGGGTGCTGCCGTCGGCGACGTGCTCCCGCGAGGCGTACGAGAGAGCGGCCGCCTCGGGCTCGGTCATCAGGACGACGTCGCCGATGCCCGCCTCGCCCAGTGCCCGCGTCAGGAGGGACGTCCTGTGCCCACCCCAGCTCGCGGGATGTGTCAGGGTGACCACGTCGGGACGTCCGCCCTCCCGTTCGGTGGCCACCTCGACCACCCACGTGACCACGGCAGCGAAGAGTTCTTCCGGCAGGACCTCCCTGCCGCCCACGATCAAGGGGACGTCGTCGCCCATCCGTCGCTTGAATTCCCGGGCGACGCATTCCGGCTGCGAGAGCCCGCGGCGTTCTGCGGCCTCACCGACCAGCCGGGTGCCGTCCTCCCCGAGAAAGACGACCGTCGGAATCGATGCGGACCGGCTTCCCAGCGGCAGGATCTGCGGCGTGTCCGGCCCGGAGGTGCCGGCACGGACGACAGCGGCGGCCGTGAAGATGGTTCCTACATCGATCCCAAGACCGTAGCTCATAGATTCCCCACGTCATGCTCGTCTTTGACCACTCTTTCCCAGCTAACAGGACGGCATCGGGCAAAACGAGAGTGTTCTCGCACACCCCCTACTTGTCTTCTCTGCAGGACTACTTGCTTGAGGCAGCGAGGGTCGGCGCCCGTTGATGGCCCGGATGCGAACGAGGGGATGTCATCGCGCGGAGAGGGCCGACCTCAGGGCGTCGCGTGAGGCGTCGCTGCTGTCGATGCGCCAGTCGGACTCCTTCCGGTAGTCGAACCAGATGAACGCCTGGACGTCGGGCTGCGCCGCGAGGTAGGCCACCAGCCCTTCCGCCCACTCCGCTTTCGATCCGCCCGATTCCGTCGAGGCCGTCTCGCCGATCACGATGGGGATGCCCGGAGCCACCTCGCGCAGCTGGCGCAGTCCTTCCGCGAAGAGCTCCCGCGCGCTGCGCCACGCCTCGTTCTCCCGCGTGGTGCCCCAGTTGTAGGCGTCCAGCGCCACGACGTCCACGTACCCGTCGCCGGGGTAGAAGGCCTTCAGCGGCAGGGAGTCGCAGGCCGGAGCCTCGGGATTCCAGACCCACGAGACGTTGGTCGCGCCGGCGTCGGCGAACAGGTCATGCACGTGGCGCCACGCGTCCACGTAGTCGGCGGGCGCATTGCCGTTGGTATCGGCTCCCCAGGGGTACCAGGGGGAGTTCATCTCATGCGCGAAGCGGAGAAGGACCGGCTTGCCGTAGGCCCGTAGGGCACCGGCCCACTGCTGCAGGTACGCGTCGTGGTGACCCGCCGTGATGGTGCTCAGCGCGAAGCGCGTCTGGTCCGGACCCGTTGCGGGATCCCAGGGTTCCCACGTCACGACGGGCGTGGCGCCCCGGGCGGCGACTGCCTCCAGGCCGGCCCAGGGCACGGGCTCGGTGAAGTTCGAGTAGGCCATGATCAGGGACGGGCTCTCACCCAGGGCGATGGCGACCTCGTCCCACTGCCCCGGCAAACCGAACCCGCCCTCCGTCGCGATCCCGAAGGCGGGACGCTTTCCGCTGATGGCTGGAAGACCGGCAAGCCCCGGACCGCTGGGAGCAGGCAGGGCACCGACAGCCGTTGGCCCGCCGTCCGCGTTCCCGCACGCCCCCTCCTGCCCGCCCTGCCGTCCGCTCGTCTGGCCGTCCTCCGACCCGCTCTCCTGCCTGCCCTCCTGCCTGTCCTGCTGTCCGGGCAGGAACAGGACGACGGCCAGGCAGGCGATGAGCGCCGCAGCCAGGACCAGGACAGCCCTCCGTATTCCGGGCGTCCTTCCAGTCGCCGGCATGGGCCCTACTCCCCCAGGACCTCTGCGGCTTCCATCCACTGGGCCTCGAGGTCCTCGATCTCCGCCTGCAGCTCCTGCAGGCGGAGGTTGAGGCCGGAGATGTGCTCGAAGTCGGCGTCCGGCTTCGCGCCGGCGTCGTTCATCTGCTCCTGCAGCTTGCCCTTCTGCGCGTCGACCTTGGTGATCTGCCGCTCGATGCGGGCAAGGTCCTTGCGGGCCTGCCGCAGCTCCGCCTCGGAGGAGTTCCCCGTGGATCCGCCGCTGATGGCGGGTGAGGCGGCGCTCCCGGTGGCCGTCAGCGGACCTGCCGCCTTGCGCAGCTCGAGGTACTGGTCGACGCCGCCGGGCAGGTCCCGCAGCCTGCCGTCGCCGAGGAGCGCCATCTGGCTGTCGGTGACGCGCTCCAGCAGGTAGCGGTCGTGAGAGACCACCACGAGGGTTCCCGGCCAGCCGTCCAGGACGTCCTCGATCGCGGACAGAGTGTCCGTGTCGAGGTCGTTGGTTGGCTCGTCGAGCATCAGCACGTTGGGCTCCCCGACGAGGAGCCGGAGCAGCTGGAGGCGCCGTCGTTCACCGCCGGAGAGCTCGCTGACCCGCGTCCACTGCTTCTCGTTCGTGAACCCGAGCTGCTCCACCAGCTGGCTCGCGGAGACTTCCTTGCCGCCGACCGCGAAGACGCGCTTCTCGGATTCGATGACCTCGATGACCCGGCTGTTGCTCACGTCGTCGAGCTCGCGCACCTCCTGCGACAGCACGGCGGTCTGGACGGTCTTGCCCTTCTTCACCTTGCCGGCCGAGGGCTTCACCTCTCCGTTGAGGAGCCGCAGGAGGGTGGTCTTCCCGGATCCGTTGACCCCGACGAGCCCAAGGCGCTGGCCCGGCGCCAGCCTCAGCGTGATCTTGTTGAACAGCTGCCGGTCCTCGCCGTCGTCGAGGGTCAGGCTCACGTCCTCGAGGTCCAGGACGTCCTTGCCGAGCCGGGACATGGCCATCTTGCTGAGGGCGAGGGAGTCGCGCGGCTCGGGGACGTCCGCGATGAGCTCATTGGCCGCTTCGATGCGGAACTTCGGCTTGGCGGTCCGAGCCGGAGCACCACGGCGCAGCCACGCGAGCTCCTTCTTGACGAGCTGCACGCGCTTGGACTCGACCACGGAGGCCATCCGGTCCCGCTCGGCACGCGCGAGGACGTAGGCGGCATAACCGCCATCGAAGTCGTCCACCATGGCGTCGTGGACTTCCCACGTGTGGTTGCAGATCTCGTCGAGGAACCAGCGGTCGTGGGTGACCACGAGCAGGCCGCCCTCGGTGGCACGCCAGCGCTGCTTGAGGTGGGTGGCCAGCCAGGCCACGCCTTCGACGTCGAGGTGGTTGGTGGGCTCGTCGAGCATGATGACGTCGTCGTCGCCGATGAGGAGCTTGGCGAGGGCCACGCGCCGCTTCTGCCCCCCGGAGAGGGAGGACACCCTGGCGTGCCAGTCGACCTCGGAGACGAGGCCGCCCATGACGTCGCGGATCTTGGGATTGGAGGCCCACTCGTGGTCCGCCTGGTCGCCGACGATCGCCTGGCCCACCTCGAGGTCGCCGTCGAGCACGTCCGACTGGTCGAGGTAGCCCACGGAGACATCGCGCCGCTTGGTGACGCGGCCGGAATCGGGAGTGCTCCGCTGGGCGAGCAGTCGCATGAGGGTGGACTTGCCGTCGCCGTTGCGGCCGACCATGCCGATGCGGTCGCCGTCCTCGAGGCCGAGGGACACGTTGTCGAGGATGGTGCGGGTAACGAAGGCGACGCTGAGGTTTTCCGCGCCGAGGAGGTGTGCCAAGGAGATGCTGCTTTCGGTTGGAACGGGCGTCAGCCCGCGAAGTCTGTAGTGATCCGAGCCCCGTGCGCCGGACCGTGCACGGACGCCGCCTGCAGTCCCTCGGACTCGAGGAGGGTCTCCAGCTCGGCGGCGTGGCCGGAGCTCTGGGTCAGGAAGGCGATGGTGGGACCGGAACCGGACACGATGCCGGCCAGTGCACCGGCGGCCTTTCCCCTGTCAAGGATATCGCCCAATGCCGGCGCGAGTTCGAGCGAGGCCTGCTGGAGGTCGTTGTGCAGCAGCGGAGCGAGGCCGAGCGCGTCCCCGGCGCGCATGGCGCCGAGGATCGCTGGGTCGATGGAGGGCTGGGGATCGGCGTCCACGCCGTCGCGCAGGCGGATCTCGTCAAGGGTGCGGTAGACCTCCGGGGTGGACAGCCCGTACTCCGAGGTCACCAGGACCCAGTGCAGGGGCGTCTTCGAGATGGCCGGGGTGAGCTGGTCCCCCACGCCCAGTCCGACGGCGGTGCCCCCGACGAGCGCGAACGGCACGTCGGCTCCGAGGTCGACGGCGATCTTGGCCAGCTCGTCCCGCGAGAAGCCGCTGCCCCAGAGGGCGTCGCAGGCGAGCAGGGCCGCAGCGGCGTCCGCCGAGCCGCCGCCCATACCGCCGGAGATGGGCACGCGCTTCGTGATGTCGAGGTGCACGCCGGTCCGGCCGGGGCTGACGTCGGCGAGGAGCTCGGCGGCACGCACCGCGAGGTTGGTCCTGTC
This sequence comes from Arthrobacter burdickii, assembly GCF_030433645.1. Lineage (NCBI taxonomy): Bacteria > Bacillati > Actinomycetota > Actinomycetes > Micrococcales > Micrococcaceae > Arthrobacter > Arthrobacter burdickii. Next base: position 514,279 of record NZ_JAROCG010000002.1, on the reverse strand, counting down.
CAGCGGGATGGAATCGGCGGGCAGGTTGAGCGTGCCCTGCCCGTTCACCGTCACACTGATGCCGCTGCCCGCGGCCTCGGTGGCGGTGACCTCCTCGTAGAGGGACACCGCGAGGAACACGCTGGCGATCCCGTGGTAGCCGTCCTCGCGGGGCGGGCCGACCTTGAGGGCGACGTTGATCTTCCCGGGGGCCTTCACGCGCACCGAGCGCGCGCCGGAGCGGATGTCGACTGTTCTGCCCGAGACCATACCCACCAACCTAGCCCACCGGCTCAGATCACGCCGGGCCGATCCGCTGCTTCCGCTCGGGCCTCCGCGATGCGCGCGAAGGCGGCGACGTCGAGGACTTCGCCTCGGGCCGTGGGGTCCACCCCGGCGGCGCGCAGTGCCTGCTCCGCCAGGACGGGGCTCCCGGCCCAGCCGGCGAGCGCCGCGCGCAGGGTCTTCCTCCGCTGGGCGAAGGCCGCGTCGATGACGGCGAAGACCTGCTCGCGGGTCGCGGTGGTGGCCGGCGGTTCCCTGCGGGTGAAACGGACCAGGCCCGAGGCGATCTTCGGCGCCGGCCAGAACACGTTCATGCCGATCACCCCGGCCTTGGCCATGCTCGAGTACCACGCCGCCTTGACGGACGGGACCCCGTAGGTCTTCGACCCCGGAGGAGCCGCGAGCCGGTCGGCCACCTCGTCCTGCACCATGACGAGGCCATGGCGGAGGGAGGGGAACCGCTCGAGGAGGTTGAGGACCACGGGCACGGCGACGTTGTAGGGCAGGTTGGCCACGAGCGACGTGGGCTGGTGCGGCAGTTCCGTCACACGCAGGGCGTCCTCGAGGAGGACGTCGAGCGCGGCCGCGCGCTCCGGCCGCCACTGGGCGATGGTGCCGGGTAGCTTGGCGGCCAGGACGGGATCGATCTCGACGGCGACGACGCGCTCGGCGGCGTCGAGCAGGCCGAGGGTCAGGGAACCGAGTCCGGGCCCCACCTCCAGGACGGTCTCGTCCGTCCCCAGGTTCGCGGCGGCGACGATCCTCCGGATGGTGTTGCCGTCGATCACGAAGTTCTGCCCGAGGGTCTTGGTGGGCCGGATGTCCACCTCGGCCGCCAGCCGGCGGATGTCTGCGGCTCCGAAGAGAGGGGCTGGCTGTCCGGCGTCAGGGGGCGTGGTCACCCGATCATCGTATCCGTCCCGCTGGTGCGCTCCGCTGCGGCCGGCGGCACCTCAGTCGCGAGCCGGCGGCGCACTGCTGGGAGCCCTGGTCTCAGGAGAGCTCCCGGCGCCGCCGACTCGCTGGGGGGCAGCTTCCCTGCTGGGGAGGAAACTACCGGTGCACTGCCGCCCTCCGGTCTCAGGAGAAGGGCGGCGGGAGGGGCCCTCCGGCCACGTGGGGTGGCGGGCGGGCAGTGCTTCCTCCTCGAAAGACCTTACGGAGAAGTCCCTGCCCCGGCACGAGTGCCGTTCACCCGACTTCCCCGGGCGGGCACTCGGACGGCGTCGGGAAACTACCCGCCGGGTTCAGTCCCAGCTGCCGTACACGGCCTCCGTGTTCGCCGTCAGGCGGGCACAGAGGGAGTTGAGGTCCGCCCCGAGGATCCCGGCCATGGCCCGCACCGTGTAGGGGACCAGATAGGAGGCGTTGGGGCGGCCCCGGTGGGGGTGCGGAGTCAGGAACGGCGCATCGGTCTCCGTCAGCACGAGGGCCGGATCGGCGACCTGCAGCGCCTCCCTCAGGTTCCCGGCATTCCGGAAGGTCACGGTTCCCGCGAAGGACATGTACCAGCCGTGCTCGTTGCAGGTGCGTGCCAGCTCCGCGTCACCCGAGAAGCAGTGCAGCACCACGCGCTCCGGGGCCCCGTCGGCAAGGAGGGTGGCCACCACGTCGTCGTGCGCCTCGCGGTCATGGATCTGCAGTGCCTTGCCCAGTCGCTTCGCGATGTCGATGTGGTGGCGGAAGGACCGGAGCTGGCCGCCCCTGCCCTCCTCTCCGGTGCGGAAGTAGTCGAGGCCCGTCTCCCCCAGCGCACGGATGCGCGGACCGGTGGCGAGCTGCTCGATCTCGGCGAGCGCATCGTCGAGGGTGCCCGCCTCCTCGAGGAGCGGTGCGTCGTTGGGGTGCAGGGCCACGGCTCCGAGGAGCCTGGCGTCCTGTCCGACGACGTCGGCGGTGAAGCGTGAGGAGGCCAGGTCGGTGCCCACCTGCACCGCTCCCCGAACCCCCGCGGCCTCGGCGGCGTCCAGGGCCTGCCGAATAGACACCTCGACCGGCCCCTCCCGGAAGTCGAAGTGCGTGTGGTTGTCGATCACGGGAACGGGCAACGGTTCCGGCAGCGGCGGGTACCCGCCCTTCCGCCGTCGCCGCTCGGCCGGCGCGCCGTCCGCCGTGTCTGCGGCGTCCGTGCCGTCCGGCTCCCGATAGGCCGGCGGGGTCTCCCCCACCGCGTAGGGGTGGGCGGCATGGGTTGCGCTGTTACACATGGTTCAAGCCTAGCCAGCACGCGGAACTTATCTCGCCGGGAGCAGGTTGAGCTAGTAATCTGTTGAATCTGTCAGCCCTGCCCGTCCTGCCCCGAGCCGGACGGGCTGCGGCCGTTACCTGCGTGACGATGAACACCGGTCCTCCGGCCGACGTCTGCCGCCGCAGCCGCACATGGAAGGCGCCCATGGACGTCCAGCACAACATCGCCGAATCTCCTGCGGATTCCCGGTTGGCGGCACCGGCGGATCCCGACGTTCCCGGCGCGACCTTCCACGACATCAGCACCCGCATCCTCCATACCATCGAGACGGTCATCGACGGCAAGCCGGAAGCGGCGCGCCTCGCGCTCACCGTGCTGCTGGCCCAGGGCCACCTGCTCCTCGAGGACGTACCCGGCGTCGGCAAGACCCTGCTCGCCAAGTCGCTCGCCCGCACGATCGACTGCACGGTCAACCGCATCCAGTTCACGCCCGACCTGCTGCCCTCCGACGTCACGGGGGTATCGATCTTCAACCAGGATTCCCGGCGCTTCGAATTCCGGCCCGGCCCCGTCTTCGCGAACATCGTCATCGGCGACGAGATCAACCGGGCGTCGGCCAAGACCCAGTCCTCACTCCTCGAATGCATGGAGGAGCACCAGGTGACCGTGGACGGGCACACCCACACGCTCGGTGAACCGTTCATGGTGGTCGCCACGCAGAATCCGATCGAGATGGAGGGGACCTATCCCCTGCCCGAGGCACAGCGCGACCGTTTCATGGCCCGGATCTCCATGGGTTACCCCGATGCGGACGCGGAAGCCGCGATGCTCGAGACCCACCAGTCCGTCTCCCCGCTGGAGACCATCCGTCCGGTGGCGAGCGTGGCGGACATCGCCGGCATGATGCGGCAGGTGCGCGGGGTGTACGTCTCGCCGGCCGTGAAGGACTACACCGTGGCGATCGGACGCGCCACCCGCGAGCACCCGCGACTGCGGCTCGGCGCGAGCCCACGGTCGCTGCTGCAGCTCCTGAGGGCTGCGAAGGCCGGAGCAGCGCTCGAGGGCCGCGATTTCGTCCTTCCCGATGACATCGCGGCCACCGCCGACGCCGTCCTCGCCCACCGGCTCCTGCTGGACCGCAAGGCCACCAGCGCCGGCGACACCGCGTCGGGCATCGTGCACGACGTCCTCTCACGGGTCCCGGTGGCCCGCGAGGTCCACCGGCGATGACGCCGCCCTCCCCCTGTCTTTCCTAGCCCACGGATACCTGATGGTCCTTCTCGACAAGCTCCCCACGCGGATCCTGACCGTGCGCGGCTGGGGCTTCATCCTCACCGCCGTCGTGGCACTGCTGTTCGCGCAGGTCCTGGGCCGGCGCGACCTCCTGTACGTGGGCGTGCTGCTCCTGGCGCTGCCGCTGGCCTCGCTCATCGTGCTGAGGCTCGTCAAGCCCCGGTTCACGGTGGCCCGCCGATTCCAGCCGCAGTCCATGGAGATCGGTTCGACGACGACGGTCACGCTCTCCCTCACCGCCGCGATCACCGGAGGTGCGAGCATCTCGATGGAGGAACAGCTGCCCGCCCGCTTCGGTCAGGCACCCCAGTTCACCTACCCCTCGCGCAATCCCCGGAACGGTGTCTCCCTCTACGAGTACCGGATCCGCTCCACCTCGCGCGGGGTCTACGACATCGGCCCGGTCACCGCGGAGTTCACCGACCCGTTCGGACTCGGGAAGTCACGGCACGTACTCGGCGGCACGGACGCCCTCGTGGTCACCCCGGCTCCCGTCGAGCTGCTGGCCTCCGCGCTCTCGGGGTCCCGCGGCAACGACGGCATGGCGACCACCCACCGCCAGGCCAACCCGAGCGACGACGACGTCATGACGCGTGAGTACCGGCACGGTGACTCGATGCGGCGCGTCCACTGGGCTGCGACGGCGCGGCACAGCGAACTCATGGTGCGGCAGGAGGAATCCGTGACCACACCGCAGGCCACCCTGCTGATGGACCAGCGGCACCACAGCTTCAGTACGGGCTTCAGCGTGGCCTTCGGCAGCGACGGAACCGGCGGCAACGGCCTCTCCAGCTCCCCGACCTTCGAATGGGCCGTCACCGCGGTCATGTCCATCAGTGCCCACCTACTGGAGCGCAACTATGCCCTGCGGTTCCTCGACCAGCACGGCGCGCCGGCACTGCTGCACTCCTCGTCCGCGCCGTTCCCGGCCGATGAGGAGCACCAGGGACCCGGTGCCGTCGCCGGGATCGCTGAGGGTCTTGCGGCCCTCGAACTCGCTCCGGAGACGGGACGCCGCGCGCATACCGAGGAACACGGGAGCACGGTGATCCGGGCCGGCGAGGCGGCCCGGACTGCCGCACGCCGCATCCGCCGCACGACGGCCGAGACGTCCCAGGGGGTCTCCCACGCAGCCTTCGGTGACGACCTGCTCGACAAGCTGGTCGCGACCCGGAACCGCGGACCCCTCATCGCCGTCCTCGGCCTCATCACCCTGGACGAGGCCAGGGCACTGGCGTCCGCGTCCGACTACGGGTCGGCGTCGTACGCCATCATCTCGTCCGAGCGGCCCGCCGATTCCCGGCGGCAGCTCGACATCCTGCGGGACGCCGGCTGGCATGCGGCGGCCGCGTCCCCCGCAGCGGACCTGCCGGCAGTCTGGGCAGGGCTCGAACACGCGGTCGGCCAGGCATCCGCCGCCTCCGCTACGTCCTCCACTTCCTCCTCTTCTTCTTCCAGCACGGCACCGGCCCGCTCGCCGCACCGCGCCCACCCTTCCCGAGACACTTCGCACAGAGGACCGGCATGACCTCGACACTCTCCCGCCCGGCACCCGCCCCCGCGCCGGTGCCCCCTACGCAGGCGCAGGCGGCCCCCGCCGCCGATCCCTGGCACTGGTCCGTCACGGGCGCCTCCCTCCTCGCCGTGCTCGCCGCGGCGACGAGCCTCAACGGCGTCGTGGAACCGTGGACGTGGCTCCCGCCCGTCGTCCGCACACTCGTCCCCGTGCTGCTGGCCATGGCACTGACGCGGACCCTCCGCCTGAGTGCCGTGCTGGCCCCCCTCGCGGGTGTGCTCGCGCTCGTCGGTACCCTCACGGCCCAGTTCTTCCCGCGGCAGAGCATCCTCGGCGTCGTGCCGGGGCCGGGCACCTCGCTCCAGCTCCAGCGCCTCCTCGCCCAGGCCGAGGAGACGGTCGTCTCCCAGGTGGCTCCGGTGCTGCCCGGCGCCGGGATCTTCCTCGTCATGTGCGCAGCCCTCGGGCTCATCGCCATCATCGTGGATCTCTTCGCGGTGACCATGCGCATGCCGGCCGCGAGCGGCCTCGGGCTCCTCGCCGTCATGGTCGCGCCGGCCATCGTGAAGCCGAACGGCGTCGGGATGTTCGCCTTCCTCGCCACCGTGATGGCCTACCTGCTGCTCCTCGCCGTGGCGCAGTGGCGCGAGAACCGGCTCGCATCGGGCGGCGCGCAGGCATCGTCGGGCTTCGCGGGCCGGAGCATGATCATCGGCGCGGCAGCCCTCGCCGTGACCGTGGTCCTGCCGCTGTTCGTCCCCGGCTTCAACTCCGGCGCCTTCCCCCAGGGAGCGCGCCTGAACGTGTGGGGCAACGCCACCGGACTGAATCCCGCCGTGACGCTCGGCAACGACCTCCGCAATCCCACGGGCTTCGGACGGATCGCCTACTCCACCAACTCGGACAGCCCCCTGTACCTCCGCGCGGTCACCCTCGAGGACTTCAGCGGCAGGCGGTGGGAGCCCGACCAGAGGATCGGAGACCGTGACCGCGGCGTCACCGAGATCGGGGAGGAACGGGGCGCGCCTGAAGACGCACCGGAGGCACAGACCGTCTTCACCCGCATCACCACGCAGAGTTACGCGAGCCCCTGGCTCCTGGCACCCTATTCGCCGGTGGGCATCTCGAACCTCCTGGGGACGTGGGCCTGGGATCCGGCCAACCTGTCCATCCTCGCCACGGACGGAGGCTCCACGGCGCGCCAGCGATATCTCGTGGAGAGCCGGGCGGCGGAGCTGACGCGCGACGGGCTCGGCGCCATCCGGCCCTCCGACCCCGACGCCGTCCCGGAGATCTTCACGCAGCTGCCCGACGACACCCCGGACATCGTGCGCACCACGACCGAGGAGATCGCCGGCGAGTTCGTGAATCCCTACGACAAGGCGCTCGCGATCCAGAACTTCCTGCGCGGGCCCGACTTCACCTACTCGGTGGAAGCACCCGTCGACGGCGGGTACGACGGCAGCGGCATGGACGTGATGGCGCGGTTCCTCGAGTCGAAGTCCGGGTACTGCGTGCACTACGCGGGGACCATGGCCGTCATGGCCCGCGCGGCCGGGATCCCCAGCCGCGTCGCCATCGGCTACACACCGGGCAGCCCCACCGGCAACACGGAGGAAGGCCCCGAGGGCACGGAGCTGCGCGAATTCATCGTCGACTCCCGCAACGCCCACGCATGGCCGGAGCTGTACTTCGAGGGCGTGGGATGGGTCCAGTTCGAACCGACCCCGTCGCGCGGCGTCGTTCCCACCTATGCCCAGCAGGCGTTCGCGCCGGTGGGGCCCCGCGCCGACGACACCGACGCGCTCAACCCCGGCAGCCTCCCCGACGTGACCGGGCAGGCAGGATCGACGGCGGAGGGGTCGGACGCCGCCGACAATGCCGGGGCGAACGGGGCCTCCGACGACGCGCGGCCCGTGGACGGCCTGCTCGCCGTCACGGGCATCGCACTGTTGGCGTTCCTGCCGTTCCTCGCCCGCACGGCCAGGACGCGATCGCGTCGACGGGCCGTGGCCGGAACCGGCGCCTTCGCTGACACCGATGGTGCGGCGACCGCGGCGTGGGCCGAGACGACGGAGATCGCCGGTGACTACGGCTACCCGCTCCAGCCCACGGACACGCCGCGTACCTTCGCCGGGCGCCTCGCCCGCGACGCCGCCCTGGCAGCAGAACCGGCCACGTCCCTCGCGCGGCTGAAGTCGGCCTTCGAGTACGAGGAGTACGCCGGGCACGGCGCGGGAATCCAGGTTCCCGAAATTTCGTCCGGAGGCCTTCGGCCGTCGGCGACCATGGCACGGCCCACGGTGCTTCCGCGGTGGGACGACGTGGACACGCTCACCCGCGCGCTCCGCAGCGGCAGTTCCCGGCGCACCAGGATTCGGGCGCGTCTGTTCCCGCAGTCCCTCCTCAACCGCTTCCGGAGCAGCGTCCGCCGCTGAGGAACGCGCGGGAGCTGGGAAGCCTGGCGAACCCCTTTCGGCAGCCGGGTCGGAAGCTCCCCGAGGAGCACCTGATCCGGCACAGGAAAAACCCGCGGCGGCGTCGTTCGTGAACGACGCCGCCGCGGGCGAGGGTTTCATGCGGTCAGGACGTGGCCGCCCCGATGGACCCCGCGTTCAACAGGAGGGACACCCGAGAGGACGTCCCGGAGGACGCCTAGGAGGCGTAGGGGTCCGCGATCCCTACGTACTGGGTGTAGAGGTACTCCTCGATCCCCTCGGCACCGCCCTCACGCCCGAGGCCGGACTGCTTCACGCCTCCGAAGGGAGCGGCGGCGTTGGAGACGACGCCCGCGTTGAGGCCCATCATGCCCGTCTCGAGGCGCTCGCCCATGCGGAGCCCGCGGTTGAAGTCGCGTGTGAAGACGTAGGCCACCAGCCCGTACTCCGTGTCGTTGGCGAGCTCCACCGCTTCGTCCTCCGTGCGGAAGGTGACGATCGGCGCGACCGGGCCGAAGATCTCCTCCTGCAGGATGCGCGAGGTGCGGGGCACGTTCTTGAGCACGGTGGCCTGGTAGAAGTAGCCGTCGCCCGTCACGGGCGATCCGCCGGTCACGGTCTCGGCGCCGGCGCCAACGGCCGCGGTGACCAGTTCGTGCACCTTGTCACGGCTCTTCTGGTCGATCAGGGGGCCGAGCTTCGACTCGTCCTCCGTGCCCCGGGCGGTGGTCATGCCCTTCATGCGCTCGGCGAGCGACTCGGCGAAGCGGTCCGCGATGGACTCGTGGACGATGAAGCGGTTGGCCGCGGTGCAGGCCTCGCCCATGTTCCGGAGCTTCGCGAGCATGGCACCGTTGACCGCCGCGTCGAGGTCGGCGTCCTCGAACACCAGGAACGGAGCGTTGCCACCGAGTTCCATGGAGGTCCGCAGCACGTTCTTCGAGGCCGCTGCGAGGAGGTTGCGCCCCACCGGCGTGGAACCCGTGAAGGAGAGCTTCCGCAGGCGTGGGTCCTCGATGAGCGGGCCGGTGACGGCACCCGCGGTGGTGGTGTTGACGATGTTGAGCACGCCGGCGGGAAGGCCGGCCTCCTGCAGGACCGTCGCGAACAGGGAGGACGTCAGCGGCGTGAGGTTCGCCGGCTTGAGCACCATGGTGCAGCCCGCCGCGACCGCGGGGGCGATCTTCCGGGTGGCCATGGCCAGTGGGAAGTTCCACGGCGTGATGAGCAGGCACGGGCCCACCGGCTTCTTGTTCACGAGCAGCCGCGACTTGCCGTCCGGCGACATGGAGTACCGGCCGGAGGTGCGTACGGCCTCCTCGGAGAACCAGCGCAGGAACTCGGCGCCGTAGGCGACCTCCCCGCGGGCCTCCGCCAGCGGCTTGCCCATCTCGAGGGTCATCAGCAGGGCGAACTCGTCGGCACGCGCGGTGACCATGTCGAAAGCCCGGCGGAGGATCTCGCCACGCTCGCGGGGAGCGGTGCGTGCCCAGTCGGCCTGTGCCGCGGCGGCGGCGTCGAGCGCGGCCATACCGTCCTCGGGTGTGGCATCGGCGAGCGTGAGGAGGGTGCGTCCCGTCGCCGGGTCCTCGACGTTGAACGTCGCGCCCGAGGACGATGCCCGCCACTCCCCGTTGATGAAGAGCCCTGTGGGCACCTTGTCGAGTACTGCCTTCTCCTGGTCGGCCGTGACAGCCATACTGAGCTCCTTCGCGAAGTTTCCGGGGCATTCCCCGATGGGGACATTCCCGCTCACGCTAGACCCGGCGGCGAAGGAGTGTCCAGTGAAGGGTGCACCGCGAAGTAGCGCTTCCTTTGGACGAGTGCACAGCGCGGCTCAGCGCGCTGCGATCACCGCCGCGTACAGTTCCCGCTTGCTGACACGGGTCTCGGCGGACACGGCAGCGACGGCGTCCTTGAGTCTCATGCCGCCCTCGATCAGCGCGTTGACGTCTGCGACGTGGTCCTCCGGACGGGACGGGGCTGCCTCCGGCGCACCGGCGACGACGACGGCGATCTCGCCCCGCACCTCGGTGGCCTGGGCCCACTGGAGAAGCTCGAGGAGTGATCCCCGGATGACCTGCTCATGCACCTTGGTCAGCTCCCGCGCCACCGCCGCCGGCCGCTCGGACCCGAAGGCCTGCTGCAGCGAGCGCAGCATCGGCTCGAGGCGATGCGGTGCCTCGAAGAAGACCATCGTGCGGCGCTCGGCCGCGAGATCCGCCAGACGACCGGCCCGCACGCCCGGCTTCCGCGGGAGGAAACCCTCGAAGCAGAACCGGTCCGTGGGCAGGCCGGACAGTGCCAGCGCCGCGAGGACGGCGGAGGCGCCCGGCACCGCCGTCAGGTCCAGGCCCTCGGCGACAGCTGCCTCCACGAGGCGGTAGCCCGGGTCGGAGACCGAGGGCATGCCGGCGTCCGTGACCATCAGGAGGGTGGCGCCATCGCGGACCAGGTCGAGGAGTTCCGACGTCCGCTCCGCCTCGTTGTGCTCGTGGTAGCTGATGACCCGGCCCGCCACCGTCACGCCGAGCGCCTGCACCAAGCGGTGGAGGCGGCGCGTGTCTTCCGCCGCGACGACGTCGGCGGACTGGAGCAGGCCGATCAGCCGTTCCGTCGCGTCGCCCATGTTGCCGATGGGGGTGGCTGCGAGGACGATGCGCCCGCGCCCGCTGTCATCCCCTGCTGTCCCCCGGTACGCCGTCAGGGGGGCGCGGGCCTCCGCCTGATCGTCGGGAGTCTCCTCCGGGTGCTCTTCGAAGTGTTCTTCGAAGTGATCGTCCGGGCGCTCTTCGGGATGCTCGTCCGGGCGCTCTTCGGGGTGCTCGTCCGGGCGCCCGGACGGGTCCTCGTGGCTGAGGTCGGGGGCGGCGTCGTCGTATGGCTGGCTCACCGGTCCAGCCTAGCCGCCATCGTGGGCGGGACCCATGGAACAGCCGGGCGTCATGCGGAGCCTGCACAGGCACCGCCGGTAGCATGACAGGGTGAGCTACACCGCCGTCCGTCCCCGGGGGGACAGTCCGCAGTACGGCGGGTCCTGGGTCCTTGCTCCCGGATACGCCTACACACGCGATGCCCTGACCGCCCGCCTCCTCGGTGCCACTTCCGCGGGAGGGTCCCTCCGCTGGATCATCCCCCTCGTCCTGGCCCTGCTCGGCGGCGTGCTGCGCTTCGTCCGGCTCGGCGAACCCGGTTCGCTCGTCTTCGACGAGACGTACTACGTCAAGGACGCCTACTCGATGCTGCAGTCGGGCTACGAGCGGGAATGGCCCGACAACGCGAACGACTCCTTCAACGCCGGCAACCCCGATGTGCTGCTCGACGCCCCGAACTACGTGGTCCACCCGCCCGTCGGCAAGTGGATGATCGCCTTCGGCATGCTGCTGTTCGGCTCCGACAACGCCTTCGGCTGGCGGTTCTCCGCGGCGGCGGTCGGGACCCTGTCCGTTCTCCTGCTCGCCGTCGTCGCCCGGCGCCTGTTCGGCTCGGCACTCCTGGGAGCCGCCGCGGGGCTCCTCCTGGCCGTCGACGGCCACCACCTGGTGGAGTCGCGCACGTCGCTGCTCGACATCTTCCTGAGCTTCTGGCTCCTCACCGCGTTCGCGGCTCTCCTACGTGACCGCGACGACGGGCGACGACGCCTGTCTCGTCGCCTCGCCGCTCTCGCCGGGCGGAACGGTGACGGCCTGCCGACCCGGGCCGAGCTGTCGTGGGGGCCCTTCCTCGGGTTCCGTCCCTGGCGCCTCGTCGCCGGTGTGTGCCTCGGGCTGGCCCTGGGCACCAAGTGGTCCGCCCTCCCGTTCATCGCCGCGTTCGGCCTGATGACCGTGGCGTGGGACATGAGCGCCCGGCGCATCGCCGGTGTGCACCACTGGTTCCTCGGCGGCGCGGTTCGGGACGGCCTGCTCGCCTTCGCGTGCATCATCCCCGTGGCGCTGCTGACCTACCTCGGCACGTGGACGGGCTGGTTCCTCTCGGAGAACGCCTACGACCGGACGTGGGCCGAGCGGAACCCGTCGGAGCAGTGGGGCTGGGTGCCGGACAGCCTGCGGTCCCTGGCCGAGTACCACCGCAGCGCCTACACGTTCCACCAGGGACTCAGCTCGGACCACCCCTACGAGGCGAGCGCGTGGTCCTGGCTGGTCATGGGCCGGCCGACGTCGTTCTACTACCAGAAGCCGACCGGTTGCGGGGCCGACGCCTGCTCGCAGGCCGTCACCGTGCTCGGCAATCCGCTCATCTGGTGGAGCGCCGCGCTGTCCCTGATCGTGCTGCTGTTCTTCTGGCTCGGCCGGCGCGACTGGCGTGCTGCGGCCATCCTCACCGGCATCGCTGCCGGGTACCTCCCCTGGTTCCTCTACCCGGAACGGACCACGTTCTACTTCTACGCGGTGGCCTTCGAACCGTTCCTCGTCCTGTCGCTGGTCTACAGCCTCGGACTCGTGCTGGGCGGTCCGGGCTCGGACCGGGCCCGGCGCCGAAGGGGTATCGTGCTGGTGGGGGTCTTCCTGGCCGCTTCCGTGGCATTGTCGGCCTACTTCCTCCCGATCTGGACAGCCGAGATCATCCCCTACGACCAGTGGCGCATCCGCATGTGGCTGCCGAGCTGGATCTAGGGCAGGTCCACGAGGTCCCCCGGAACGAAAGCGAGCACTGGTGCGCGAAGCCATCACGGAACTCCTGGTCGACCTCCCGCCGGCCGGCAACATCACCGACCTCCTCCTCAGGACGCACGACGCCGACCCCGGGCGGGCGCTGTACGCGCTGCAGACGGGCGGGCAGTGGCGGGACCTGTCGGCCGAGGAGTTCCTCCAGCAGGTGTCGGCGCTCGCCAAGGGGTTGCTGGCCTCCGGCGTCCAGCCCGGCGACGCCGTCGCCGTGATGTCCCGCACACGCTACGAGTGGACCCTCGCCGACGTCGCCATCTGGTTCGCCGGCGCCGTGACCGTCCCGATCTACGAGACCTCCTCCGCCCACCAGGTGGCCTGGATCCTCGAGGACGCGCGTCCCGCCGTCGTCTTCGTCGAGGACCGGCAGAAGGCCGAGATCGTCCTCGACGCGGCCGGCCGGGCAGGCCGCGCGGACACGACGACGGTGGTGCGCCTGGCGCCCGGGGACCCCGGCGACGGGGCCACCCTCATGTCGCTCACCGGGGCCGGCACCGCCGTGTCCGACGCTGCGCTGGAAGCGGCGCGCTCGTCCCGCAGCCTGGCCGACGCGGCGTCCATCGTCTACACCTCCGGCACCACGGGCAGGCCGAAGGGCTGCGTCATCACCCACGGCAACTTCGCGCTGTTCGCCGTCAACACGCTGGAGTTCCTGCCGGAGTTCCTGAAGCAGGAGGACGCCAGGACGCTCATGTTCCTGCCGCTCGCCCACGTGCTCGCGCGTGCCGTTCAGGTCGTGTGCTTTACCGGCGGCATCAAGCTGGCGCACTCGGGCTCCGCAGCGCAGCTGCTCGAGGACCTGACGACCTTTCGACCCACGTTCCTCCTCGCCGTCCCCCGGATCTTCGAGAAGATCCACGCCACCGCCGGCCGGCGTGCCGCGGAGACCGGCAAAGGCCGGCTCTTCGCGGCAGCGGAGCGCACCGCCGTCGCCTATTCGCGTGCCGTGGATGCGCGTGGACGGGGAGGGCGCGGCCCCTCCCCCGTCCTGCGGGCGGCGCACGCGCTCTTCGACCGCATCCTGTACCCGCGGCTGCGTGCCGTATTCGGCGGCGAGGTCAGGTACACGGTGTCCGGGGCCAGTCCGCTCAGCGAACACCTCACGCACTTCTTCCGGGGCGCCGGCGTCCTGGTCCAAGAGGGCTACGGCCTGACCGAGAGCACGGCTCCCTGCACCGTGAACACCGTGCGGCTGACGCGGGTCGGGTCGGTCGGCATCCCCATGCCCGGCATGAGCGTCAGGATCGACGACGACGGCGAGGTGCAGGTGAAGGGCGCCGCCATCTTCGCCGGGTACTACCGCAACGACGAGGCGACGGCCGAGGCCTTCACCTCCGACGGGTACTTCCGCACCGGTGACCTCGGCGTCCTCGACGAGGACGGGTTCCTGACCATCACCGGCCGCAAGAAAGACCTGCTAGTGACGGCCGGCGGCAAGAACGTGGCCCCCGGTCCCCTCGAGGAGAAACTCCGCGAGAGCGTGCTCGTGGCACAGGCCGTCGTGGTGGGCGAGGGCAAGCCCTTCATCGGCGCGCTCATCACGCTGGACCGCGAGGCGCTCGGACCCTGGGCGGATGCGCACGGGAAGCCCGGCCTGACCGCGGAGCAGGCCGCCACCGACGCCGAGGTCCTCGCCGAACTGCAGGCCGCCGTCGACGCCGCGAACGCCACCGTCTCCCAAGCCGAGCAGATCCGGCGCTTCACCGTCCTCGACGTCGAATTCACCGTGGAGTCCGGGCACCTCACGCCCACCCTCAAGCTGAAGCGCGCCGCCGTCGTCGCCGATTACGCGGATGCCCTCGACGAGCTGTACAGCAAGGGGAAGCGCTAGCCCCTAGGTGCGGCTGTGCCTCCATCGGGGGCGTGCACCCGGCGCGGCGGCCCCGATTCCCCGAACATTCCCACCGGGTCTGGGCGCCCGGCGCGGCGGCCCACCCGCTAAGAAGGGCGCGGTACATCTCCCAGCCCCGCGAGTGCGCAGACCCGGGGCGGCGGCCCCGATTCGCGGAACATTCCCACCGGGTCTGGGCACCCGGCGCGGCGGCCCGCCCGTTGAGAAGGGCGCGGCGGCCCGCCCGTCAGGAAGCCTCGAGGGCCTCGCGGTACCGGGCCTGTGCCGCTTCCTGCGCCAGCATCGAGCGTTCCCGCCGTGCCCGGGTCGGCCAGGTGAGGGCGAGCGTGAGGATGATCGCCGCCAGGACGAGCACCGCGATCGTGACGGCGGAGTCCGTCCAGAACTGCTCCGGGAACAGCCTGATCAGCGTGTCGTCGATGCGGAAGGTCCAGGTGCCGTTGGCGAAGAACAGTGCATGCACCTGCGTGAAGAAGGTCTCCCAGGCAAGGACCGCGAGGACCGTCAGGACGGCGATGCCGACGAGCGTGAGAACGGCACCCGAGAACAGCGCGCGCCGCACTCCGCCCTTGTACTTCCGCGCGAGGTAGACGCAGGCGAGCACTGCGAGCACGAACAGCACGAGGGCGATGAGGAAGGACAGACCCAGCACGCCCTTCACGTCCGCCATGTGGTCGACCTCCGACTCGAGGAACAGCGGATCACCCTCCGGGGTCACGAGGCCCCCGAGATACCGCGGCGGCGCGAGGTTCACCACGTAGTCCAGCGCGTAGGAGCCGTAGGTCATGCGGTCGTCCAGCGAAAAACCGAACTGGTCGGCGGGGAAACCCGGCCGGTGGTATTCGAGCCACAGGAACGACGACGTCGCGACGGCACGGACCGCCGCTGCCACCACGATGACGGGGAAGAAGAGCGCGACGACGACCTGCAGGAAACGCGGAAGGGCAGGTTTCGCAGCCACGGCCTGGTCCCGTACCGCGGCCCGGCGTGCCGCGTCCTTGTCCGGCGGTCGTACGGAGAGCGCGCCGGTGTCCGTCGAGGGCTCCTTGGGGACCGTGGACGCGTGGCTCCCGCCGCTCTGGGCCCCGGCGGAGGGCCGGCTGCTGGCGGGAAGCTCGTCGCCGGAAGAGTGCTGGTCGTCAACTGATGCATGCGCCACCGGGGACGGAAGTGCAGCCCCGGCACCAGTGGAGGCACCGGCGGCGTCCGGCCGATCTGCAGGTTCTGCAGCTGGGTCCGGGTCTGGGTTCACGTCCCGGTTCGATCCATCGTGGGCGACATGCGCTCCTCGATGCAGAGCATCAGCGGAATGGGTGCCGGCGGAGTGGGGTCCATCAGCAAGGGTTCCGGTGGCATCAGTTTCGTCGACGGTTCCGTTCGACCCAGAGGCACCACCGAAGGAATGGGCAGGACGCGCGGACCTCGCCTCGGCGTCGTCGATTCGGCCGTCCTGCACAACAGGCAGCATCCGGGTCTCGGGTTCGCCCCCGTCGGCACGCCTGCCCTCCTCGGAGCCGGGACGCTCTTCCGGGTCCTCCCCCGGCCGGGAAACCTCGGGCAGCGTGCCCGCCTTCCGCATCGGCAGGTTGTGGCGCTGGGCGACGCCCGATACCGGGACATCGCCCGGCACTGCCGCGCGAGCGCCCGACCGGCCTGCCGCCGCTTCGTCGATGTCCGGGCGGTGCCCGCCGGAAGCGGTTGAACGTGTGCTGTCGGTCTCTGACACTGCGCTGTCTCCTCGTTCGTCGCCACCGGCGCTGGCCCCGGCATCTCCGACATTACCGGCCGGGCGGGCGACCGGCCGGGAGACTCCCCGGCACCCCTCCGGTCGCGCGTGATAGCAGCACCCGTTCTCGTCAGGCCGTGTCGGCGCATCCGATCACGTCACACCGTGCCCGGCCGCGCCCGGTCACCTCACGCCGTGATGACGGCGGCACCCCGGTCGACGGTTCCCAGGTCCCCCCGGTACCCCGCGGCGACGGCCCGCCGGCCGAGGACCAGCGTGTAGGCCCAGTACGCGGCGAGGACGAGGAGGCCGATCGTGAGGCGGAGCCAGTGCGGCAGTCCGCTCGGTGTCACGAAGCCCTCGACCAGGCCGGAGACGAGCAGCACCAGGACCAGGCCGAGCGCCACGGTGATCAGTGCACGCCCTTCCTCCGCCAGTGCCACGGAGCGGAGCCTGCGTCCCGGCGCCACCCATGCCCAGAAGATGCGCAGGCCGGCCGCCGTGGCGATGAAGATCGCGGTGAGCTCCATGAAGCCGTGCGGCAGGATGTAGAAGAAGAAGACGTCGAGCCTGTCGTGGGCGGCCATCATGCCGGCGGCCACGCCCAGGCCCTGCGCGTTCTGGTACAGGATGAAGGCCGGCCAGATGCCCGTCACTCCGAAGGCGACCGCCTGCAGCGCGATCCAGGCGTTGTTGGTCCACACCATGCCTGAGAAGGAGGCCGCGGGGTTCTCCGAGTAGTAGTCGATGAAGTCCTCCTCCACATAGCGCCGGAGGTCCTCCTCCGTTCCGAGCGCCTGGATCACACCGGGAGTCCCCACCACCCACTGCGCGTAGAGCCACGTGACGGCGAGGAAGATCACGCCCACCACGACGGTGAGCCACCGGATGCGGTAGAAGGCGGCCGGCAGGGAGAACACGAAGAAGGAGGCGACGTCCTCCATGACATTGGACCTCGCCCCGGTGAAGCGCGTCCGGGCTCGCGAGAGGCGCGTGGACAGTGACCCGGACAGCGCGCTCTCGGGGTCGACCGAGCGGATGATGGACAGGTGCGTGGACACCCGCTGGTAGAGGACCAGCAGTTCGTCCGATTCCGCGCCGTCCAGCCTGCGCCGCCGCACGAGGTCGTCCAGGCGTTGCCAGTCGCTGCGGTGCACGGCGATGAATGCGTCCACGTCCATGCGCCTAACCCTATAGTCCGCTCCCGCCGGCGATAGGCTGGGCACGGCGTCGCGGGGCAGCTATCCGCCCCGACACCGGAATCGCACCAGCAGCAGCTGCCCAGGGGGAACATCATGAGTTCGGTCGTCACCGGTGAAGCAGTCGTCCTGGAGCTCAGACCCGCCGGCTTCGCCGCCCGTGGGCTGAGCATCCTGATCGACATCATCGCCCAGGTCATCCTCGCGGTCCTCCTCCTGCTGCTGATCGGGAACGTCTTCGACGGCATCCTCGACGCCGCGCTCACGAGGGCGCTCCTGCTCGTCGTCGTGGTCCTGCTCCTGGTCGTCCTCCCGGTGACCGTGGAGACCCTCACGCGCGGGAAGTCGCTGGGACGCCTGGTGATGGGCCTGCGGATCGTGCGCGACGACGGCGGTGCGATCCGCTTCCGCCACGCCTTCATCCGCGGCATGCTCGCCATCCTGGAGATCTACATGCTCGGCGGATCGCTCGCGTTCATCGTGTCCCTGTTCAACGAGAAGTCCAAGCGCCTCGGCGACCTCCTCGCCGGGACCTATGCGATGCGGGAGCGCGTCGTCGTCCGGCCCCGCGCACTCGCCGTGATGCCGCCGGGGCTGCAGCAGTGGTCGGAGACCGCCGACTTCGGCCGCCTCCCGGATGCCCTCGCCCGCAGGATGTCGCAGTTCCTCGCCTCCGCGCCGAAGCTCACGCCCCAGGCGCGGCACACGCTGTCCCTCGATCTCGCCTCCGAGGCGAGCCACCACGTCTGGCCCCCGCCGCCCGGGAACACGCCTCCGGAGGACTTCCTGCACGCGGTCATCGCCGCGCGCCGGGACCGTGACTACGCGGCGATGATGCGGCAGCGGGAACGGACGGAGGCGACGGCGGCGAGGCTCCACACGCTGCCGTTCAGCTAGCGCCCGGATCCCGCGTCGACGGTCCGCCTACGGCTGGTTGACCCACTCGTTCCAGGGGACGTTCCAGTCACCGAATCCGTCCCAGACGTACATGGGTCCGTACCCCGTGTTCAGGATCTTCACCACGTCGCCCGGACCGAAGGTGTTGTAGAAGTACTCCGCACCCTCGGGCGACATCCCGATGCAGCCGTGGGAGACATTGAAGCTGCCGAGGGCGACCTGCGCCCCGGGCAGTGCTTCGTGGACGAAGGCGCCACCGTTGCTCAGGCGGCTCGCGTGGTTCACGACGGTAGGGGGGTAGTAGGCCGCGTCGCCGGGCTTGAGCCCGATCGATTCCGCCCTGAACTGGGTGGATTCGTAGTGTTCCATCACCACCATGTACCCCTCGGTGGAGGGCCACTCCTCGGTGCCGAGCGTGATGGGGAAGGTCCGGTCCAGCTTCCCGTCGAGGTACACGTTCATGGTCTTGGTCGCGTTGTCGACGACGGCGATGCGCGCGTTGTGGGTCTTCACGGTCATCGTCCTGTCGGCATTGCCGATCATGCCGTTGCCGAGATCGACCCCGAAGAGGTTGAGCTTCACCGTGATGGTGCTGTTCGGCGCCCAGAACGTCTCGGGACGGTAGCGCACCTTGGTGTCGGACAACCAGTAGAAGGCACCGGGCTGGCCGCTCGTGCTGGTCACCGTGATGGCCTTCTCCACCGCATCACGGTTCGTGACGGGCTCGCTGAAGGTGAACTCCAGTGGCTGGCCGGTGCCGACCGTGCTGCCGTCGAGCGGGAACAGGGAGGCGTCGGCCGCATTGGCGGGTTCGACGGTCACGAACGTCGATATCGTGTTCTGGGCCTGGCCCGCGGAGTCGATCACCGTGTAGGAGAACGTGTACTGGGTGTTGAAGGCGAGCCGCTCGGTGGCGGTCCACCTCGCGCCGTCGGCGGAGATGGTCCCAGCCACCGGCGTGCCGCCCGCGCTGGGTACCAGTTCGACGGCATCGAGTGTGGCACCCTCGACCGTCACGGCCGCGACCGTGGCCGGGTTGACCCCATAGGCCTGGTCGGTGGGGGTGACGCCCAGGGTGTACTCGCCGGCGGGACCGGAGGACACCGCGGGCTGCGGAGCTGCCGGAGGGGTCTGGGCCGGGGCCGACTGCGGGGCCGACGACGGCGAGGCGGAGGACGACGAGCCGCCGGCCGATGCGTCGTTCCAGGGTGATGCCGTGGCGATCCCGACACCGCCCCCGACGACGACGACCGCCGCGGCTCCGATGGCGGCGATCTTCCAGCCCTTACGGCGTGCCGCGGCCTCGTTCGATTCCTGCTTCATGCGCATGCATCCGCCCCTCACGTAGCTGCCCGGAAGCGATATTACGCGACAGGGCAGGCCCCGCCGGGCAGGCGGGGTGCAGTTTTGACAACGATTCGGCCGCTACCGGCGGCCTCGTACGGGTCCGGTAGCGGCCGAAGGAAAGCGCTCGAAGGAACGGCGCCCGGTGGGATCTAGTAGCGGTACTGCTCGGGCTTGTACGGCCCGGCCACGTCGATATCGAGGTACTCGGCCTGGCCTTTGGTCAACTCCGTGAGCTCGACGCCGAGGGCGTCGAGGTGCAGGCGGGCGACCTTCTCGTCGAGGATCTTGGGCAGGACGTAGACCTCGTTCTCGTACTCGCGGTTGCCCTCGGCGTCCTCCTTCTCGAACTTGGTGAAGAGTTCGATCTGGGCGATCGTCTGGTTCGCGAAGGAGTTGCTCATGACGAAGGACGGGTGTCCGGTCGCGTTGCCGAGGTTCAGCAGGCGGCCTTCGGACAGCATGATGATCGAGTGCTTCTCCACGCCCTCGGCCTCGTTCGCCGGAACCACCCACTCGTGGACCTGGGGCTTGATCTCGATCTTCTCGACACCGGGGATGCGGGCGAGTCCGGCGATGTCGATCTCGTTGTCGAAGTGGCCGATGTTGCCCACGATCGCCTGGTGCTTCATGCCTGCCATGTGGCGGGCCATGATGACGTCCTTGTTGCCCGTGGTGGTGATGAAGATGTCGCCCTGGCCGAGGACGGTCTCGAGCTTCGCGACTTGGTAGCCGTCCATGGCGGCCTGCAGGGCGCAGATCGGGTCGATCTCCGTCACGATGACGCGGGCACCCTGGCCGCGGAGGGCTTCGGCAGCGCCCTTGCCGACGTCGCCGTAGCCGCAGACGACGGCGACCTTGCCGCCGATGAGGACGTCCGTGGCGCGGTTCAGCCCGTCGGGGAGGGAGTGGCGGATCCCGTACTTGTTGTCGAACTTGGACTTCGTGACGGAGTCGTTCACGTTGATGGCCGGGAAGAGGAGCTTGCCCTGCGCGGCGAGCTGGTACAGGCGGTGCACGCCCGTCGTCGTCTCCTCGGTGACGCCCCGGATACCGGCGGCGATGGCCGACCATTTCTGCGGCTCGGACTCGATCGTGGCGCGCAGGGTGTCGAGGAACACGGTGTACTCGTGGGAGTAGTCGGCGTCGCCCTCCTGGGGGTTCGCCGGCACTGCGCCCAGGGCCTCGAACTCCGCGCCCTTGTGCACGAGCATGGTCGCGTCGCCGCCGTCGTCCAGGATCATGTTGGGGCCGAGGCCCTCGGCCTGTCCCGGCCAGGTGAGGATCTGGGTGGCGGTCCACCAGTAGTCCTCGAGCGACTCGTTCTTCCAGGCGAAGACGGGGACGCCGGCGGGCTCCTCGACGGTGCCCTTGCCGACGACGACGGCCGCTGCGGCCTCGTCCTGGGTGGAGAAGATGTTGCAGGATGCCCAGCGGACCTCGGCCCCGAGGGCGGTCAGGGTCTCGATGAGCACGGCCGTCTGCACGGTCATGTGGAGGGAGCCGGCGATGCGGGCACCCGCGAGGGGCTGCGTGTCGGCGAATTCGCGGCGCAGCGCCATGAGCCCGGGCATCTCGTGCTCCGCGAGGCGGATCTGGTGGCGCCCCGCCTCGGCGAGCGAAAGGTCGGCAACTTTGTAGTCGAACGTCATGGTGTGCTGTTCCTAGCTGGAGTTCGGAGGATGCGGGGCAGTGCGTGCGCTGCTGCCCTAGGAGGCGCGGACGGCACGCAGTTCGGTGCGGAGGAGCACGGGAATGCCTTCGTCGAGTTCGTAGGTCAGTGCCCCGCCGTCGGGCCCCTCGGCGGTGGAGCGGAGGACGGCGCCTTCCTGGACCAGCCTGGACCCGGTGACGGGGCACCGCAGGACGTCGAGCAGCTGTTGTGGGAGGTTCGCCATGGGAAAGCTTTCGCTCGGGAGATGGGGATTCTGCGTCCCATTCTACCGCGATGGGGTTCGGCAGCCTCAATCGGTGCCGGACGACGCGATGTTGGACGACGCGATGTCAGGGGTCCCGCAGGATCCTCAGGTGGCCGCGCCGCGGCCCGGTGACGCCGGCCGGGGGCTCCATGGGTGCCCTGCTTCCACGCTGGGTGGTCGTGGGCTGCTCCGTCGAGGGCTCCGCCGCGGCTTCCCGGACCGCGTCGGCGAGGGCCAGGAGGTCGTCCGAATTGTGCTCCGGCGCGACGTCGGGAAGCGTCAGGCGGACCACTTCCCATCCCCTGGGTACGGTCAGGCGCTCGGCATGGACCGCGCAGAGGTCGTAGGTGTGGGGTTCGGCGTACGTCGCGAGGGGACCGAGCACCGCCGTCGAGTCTGCGTAGACATAGGTGAGGGTGGCGACCGCCGACCGCTGGCAGGCTGATCTTGAGCATTGACGGAGTGATCCCACGATCGGCAAGCCTACCGGGGATTGCGGCCCGCGGCCCCGTGACGCGCTCCGGGGTCCGCGCATCCCGCGATGACAACGCCTTTCGGGGCGTGCAGGCGGGAGGTTCAAGGCTTACAGTTCTTTACATGCACGATGCTTCCACTTTTTCGGTCAACCTGACCGATCCGACGGCCTCGGAAGGCCGTTCGGCGAGGTCGTTCTACGAGCGTCGGCGGAACCGCCGTGGGCGCGGCATGCGTGGCGAACTGCTCCCCCCGCACCTGCCCGGCTCGCGCTCGAGGTCGGAGCAGTTCGACGACTGGGTGATGGAATCGGCGCAGCGGCTCGAGCGGCTGTGGGGTGAGCGCATCCAGGACCTGCAGATCGTGGTGCAGGAGATTCCCGACGGGCTCGAGGACATGACGCCCGAAACCCTGCGGGGCCTGCTCGGGTCCTGCTCCCCCGCATCGCCCGGGCAACCGGCGGTCATCACCATCTACCGGCATCCCGTGCTGATGGCGGCCAAGTCCCTCATGCCGGTCAACGAACTCATCCACGACGTCGTCGTCGAGCAGACCGCAGAGCTCATGGGACTGGCGCCGGAGGCCGTGGACCCCGCCTACGGTCGCTCCCAGGCCTGAGCCCGCAGCGTCCTCCGCCGGCCGAACGGCCCGGCTAGTAGCCGAGTTCCACCGGGATGCTCAGCGGGCCGGTGGTACCGGCCGGCACGCCTGCCACCGAGATCCCGGCCCGCGCCCCGGGAAGTGTCATGACCTGGGCACCGTAGACCGGGTCACCCGTCGCGTCGATGAGGACGGCTGCAGGTGCCCGGCCGAGTGACGACGACGGGACCGACACCGAGGTGCCTCCCGCGATCCCGATCATGACCGGGGTCCCGAGTGCGCCACCGGCGCCGACGGGGGTGAGCGTGACCTCGCCCCTGCCGCTCGGCGCGCCGAGCACCAGGGAGGTGTCCACGCCCTCGGCGAGGGACATGGCGGAATCGCTCCCCAGGCGGACGGCGGCGGGGGCCGAAGCGAAGTCGACGGGCTCGCCGTCGTCGATGCCGCGCGTGACGCGCGCCGATGCCACCACGGAGACGTCGGAGGCGATGGCGATGGTGTAGCTGCCCTCGGGCAGGGACGTCAGGGGTACGGCGGCCACGGATCCGGCGGTCGCCGTCACGACTCCCCCGCCGGGCAGCTCGACTTCCCCGTCGGGGCCGTAGACCTTGATGT
Organism: Arthrobacter burdickii; assembly: GCF_030433645.1. Lineage (NCBI taxonomy): Bacteria > Bacillati > Actinomycetota > Actinomycetes > Micrococcales > Micrococcaceae > Arthrobacter > Arthrobacter burdickii. The sequence goes on along the minus strand of NZ_JAROCG010000002.1, from coordinate 491,287 downwards.
TGAGGACGGCGTCGCTCGATCCGGGTACGAGCACCTGCAGCTCGGGGGCGGCGGCCGCATATCCCTTCTGTTCACGGATACGGCGCGCCGTCGCGGCGTCCTGGACGGCGACGCCGGGCACCACCTGCGTCGTGCCGGCAGGCGCGCTGGGCGAGAGCAGTTCCACTCCACCGGGCGTGAGGCGGCGGAGGACACTCTGCTGGATGACGCCTGCGATGCGTCCGCCGTCGCTGCGGACGCGGACGGCCACGCGGTCCTGGTCGCCGGCCAGTCCTGCGAGCACGATGCTGCGGGTCTCGCCGGGCGCGACCAGCTGCCCGCGCGTGCCGGCTGCCTCGATGGGTCCGTCCTGTCCGTACAGCTCGAGGGTCACGGTGGCCGGCGTCCCGGTCGGGTTCGTCAGCAGGAGTACCGAGGACTGGCCGACGGCGGTGGCGGCACCGACGAGCCAGAAGTCGCTCGAGGGCACCTGGCAGGCCGTCGCTGCGAGCCCGCGAAGGTCTCCGTCGCTGGCGGTGTAGGTGGAGGTGGCAGCGGCGACGGGCGTGAGGCCGCCTTGTGGCTGTGCGCGGAAGACCGCCGCGTCCGTGACCCGGACGCCCCGGGAGACACCGGCGACGCGATTGGTCAGGCCGTCCGTGCCGCTGCTGGCAGGACGGTCGGCCAGGGACGCCTCGGGTGCGAACTCCTCGATGAGCGACAGCGGTTTGCCCCCTCCGACCGGCAGCAGCCCGCTTCCGGTCAGCGTTGCACTCAGGTCACTGAGCACCATCCCGGACACGGTCGTCTTCGCGGTGGCGGACGCCGGGCTGAACTCGGGATCCGCACCCTTCACGGCTGCCTCGAGCAGGCGGGGCGGGGCGGGGCAGACCGCGGTGTAGTCGCCGGCAGGCACTGCGGCCACCGGCACGGGGCGGACGGTGTCGGACGGCGGGACGAGAGCATCCGTGACAGTGCCCGAAGCGAGGGCGGCTGTCGCCGCGAGGAGGACGACACCCGTCGCCGCGCCCACCGCGGTACCGACCCGGGCCCGACGCACTGCGCTGGCGCCGGTCCCTGCCGCCTTGTCGCGGGCGACTGCCCGGGCGGCGACGGCGGTATCGACGGACTCCTCCGAGGGGGTCCCGGCACCGGGCTCGCCACTCCGGTCACGGTCGTGCGGGCCGGCGCTCGCCGCCGTGCTGTCGCGGTCCTGCGGCCCGGCGCTCGCCGCCGTTCTGTCGCGCTTGCGTCCCCGGATCACGGGCGGCCTCTTCCACTGGTCACGGGCTGGGGATCGTCCTCCAGGCCGTCGGCCTCTGCGCCCGATCCGCTGGTCGGGTCGAAGGGGTCCGCCGGGACGGCCGGGTCGGAGGGGCCCGCCAGGACGACCCGGTCGGTCGTGTCGCTCCGGTCGGAGTGGCTCGTCATGACGGACTGGTCGGCCCGGTGAGAGGGACGCGCCAGGACGGCCTCGTCAGCCCGGCCGGCTGGGTCTGTCAAGACGGCTGGGCCGGCGCGGTCGTCCGGGTACGGCGGACGACGCCGGTCGGAGGAGTTCGGGCGGCGGCCGCCCGTCGGCCGGACGACCCGCGGTCGCGACGGGATGGGAATCGCCAGGAGCACGGTGAGCCCGAGGATGATCGCCTGCGCGCCCTCTACCCAGGGCTGGTAGGGGCTCACGTAGGAGACCGCCAACGTTCCGCCGTTGGCAGGCAGTGCGAAGACCTGGTGCCAGCCTGCCGACGTCGTCTCCAGCCTGCGCCCGTCGAGGGTCGCCTGCCAGCCGGGGTCGGCTTCCTCGGCGAGGACGAGGGTCCTGCCCTCGGCCCCCGCCACGATGGTGCCTCCTGCGTTGACCGCTCCGGACGCCACCAAAGCCTCCGTGCGGCCGTCCGTGTCGACCACCCGCACGCGTGCCGTGCGGTTGCCGGCGTCCTCCGTGCCGTCGTCGAGCACAGGGGCGACGCGCCACAGCCGCCCGGCGTCCGTGTCGCCCACGGCAGTGAGGCCCGGGACGGAGTCGATGCGGCCGCTGAGGAAGTCACCCGCCGTGCCGGACTGCTGGAGGACCACGAACCCGACCCCGAGGTCGCGGAGGTCCTCCCGCGGGTCGGCACCGGTAGCGCCGACGATCACGGCGACGGTGGTTCGGAGGATCCGCGCGGACTCGCTGTCCTCGCGCAGTGCGTCTCCGCTTCCCTGCAGGGTGCGGGCGGCGAACATCGGGTTCAGCGCATCCAGGGTGGTCCCGGATCCGCGCATGAGGGAGGCGCCCACGGTGTCGTCGTCGTCGACGGTGATGACGAGCGTTCGCGTGCGGTCGGGTCCGGTGCCCCGGTCCGCGGCGGTGGCGGGCAGGGGGCGCTCGGCTGCGGGTTCGAGCACGAGGCCCGTGCCGAAGTCGGTGGTGCCGGCCCCGGTGTCGGGCGCCTCCTCCGCAGGGGCGCCCGGAAGGACCACGGGTTCGGCGGCCACGGCGGGGGGACCGGCGATCTCGGGGGCCAGCCACAGACCGAGGCTGAGCAGCGGTCCTGCGGCCAGGACGACGCCGCCGGCGATCCGGACCAGTCGGCGGCGGGCGCCGGGACGTGCAGCCGGCGCCTCCCCGTCCTGCGGACCGGGCAGCCCCGAGAGTGCGGCCGCCAGGAGGCACAGAGCCATCACCGACACGAGCGGACCGGAGAAGGGCTGGATCAGGGAGGTGGCGCCCACCGCGACAGGCAGCGCCGGTGCAGCAGCCGCCAGGGCGAGGGCGAGGACCGTGAGCAGCCAGAAGAAGCGCACAACGGTGCGGTGCCCGCCCCGGCTGAACAGCGCGGCGGCCGCCAGGACGAGAACCGGTCCGCCGATGACGACGGCGGCCACGAGCGCCGGCCCCATCCCGAGGACACCGGTCGATGCCGGCGGGAGCAGGGGCTGGAAGGACACGGGGAAACCGAGGAGTTGCTGCCACGGGGCAGCCGGAGGGAAGGGAACCGGGACGCCGGGATCACCCAGGAGTGCGCGCGGGTCCCGCAGCGCTGACAGGGCATACGGCAGGTGCAGTGCCACGACCGGCAGGAGCGTCCACCACAGAGTGCGGGCGCGGCGTCGACCCGCTACCAGGGCGAGGGCGAGCCCGACGAGCACGAAAGGGAGAAGGGACGGCGCGGAGGCGGTGACGACAGCAAGGACCAGCCCGGCGGCCGCCGCGGCGGTCCAGCTCCGGGTGCCGTTGATGCCCGGCTTGATGATGCCCTCGGGCAGCGCACGTGCCGCCAGCGCACCCCCGACCGCTCGGACGATCCCGAGCAGCGCCAGCGGCAGCAGGAGGTGGGCGATCAGGGCGCCGAGGCGCCCGCTGCCCAGCGCCACCTGCAGGGCCGGTGCCGCTCCCCAGAAGAGGGCGGCCCACAGGCGCAGGCCGCGCGAGCGTGTGAAGGCCGCGGAGGCGAACCACGCGGAGAGCCCCGCCAGCGGCAGGGCGCAGATGATCGTGACGACGACGGCGGTGTTCGCCGAGCCCAGTCCCAGCAGGGAGAGGAGCCAGAGGACGTAGGAGAACGGGGAGCCGTGCGCGGCGAATCCGGTGCCGAGGCCGGTCCACCACGCCGTCGCGCTGTCCCAGACGGCGCCGGGTGCCTGCGCCACCGGCAGCAATGCACCGCCCGCGAGGGCCGGCGCTCCGACCAGCCGGTGCAGGCCCAGGAGGGCCGCGGCCAGCAGGACGACGACGGCGACGACGGCGCCCGCGCCGACCCAGGGCCGGGCCGGAGCTGTGAGGGCGGCGAAGTCGTCGTGGCTGTCGCCCGACGGTATGTACTCCTCCGTGGCCTGTAGTCCCTCCGGTCCGCTGTAGCCCCCGCGAGAGGTGAAGGCGTCGAGGACGGACTTGCGGTGAGACCAGACCTCACGGCGGGACGTGATCAGCGACCGGACGATCGACCGCGGCAGTGTCCTGCTGCGGGCGGCGGAGCGGCGGGACCGCAGGAGGTTGAGTGGCCGGAAGACACCGCCGAGGCTCCCGAGCAGTTGTCCGGTGCCGTGCGCGGGGTCCTTCGCCAGGAGCCCGAGGAGGAACCGGACCAGCCCCCCGAGCACGGCTCCGACGGCGAGGAAGGGCACGTTCCAGGGGGCCGCATGCTTGAGCCTGAGGTACACCTCGGCGGCACGGGCGGCATGGGGAGTGGACGCGGGATGCGGCCTGGAACTCGCGTGGCGCAGGACAGCGTGGGGTACCACCACCACCCGGTTGCCCGCGAGGCGGTTGCGCCAGCACAGGTCGACGTCGTCGCCCACGCCGTGGAAGGCGGGATCGAATCCACCGAGGGCGTCCCACACGTCGCGGCGCACGAGCATTCCCGCGGAGTTGACGGCGAAGACGTCGCTCCGGGCGTCGTACTGCCCCTGGTCGTGCTCGTCGACGTCGATGAGCGTGAGGCGCTCGGCCCACCTGCTGATGGACAGGCCGACGTCCACGAGTTCGCGGGGGTCGTCCCAGGCCACCTGCTTCGCTCCCGCAACAGTCACCGAGGGCGCACGCTCCACGGCGAGGAGGAGTTCGGCGAGCGCGTCGGGCTCGGGCGCGGAATCGTCGTGGAGGAGCCAGAGCCAGTGCTGCGTACTCCCGTCCTGCGAGGCCCGGTGCGCAGGGATCTCGGCGACAGCGGTCCGCACGGCGGTGCCGAACCCAGCCCGTGCCGGCGCTCCGACGACCGGGCTCCCGGTCGGCAGGTGGAGTTGGAGGATGGAGGCGGACTCGTCCGTCGATCCACTGTCGACGCCGACGCAGAAGTCGGCCGGTCGGGTCTGGCGTTCGAGGGCTTCCAGTGTTCGCGGGAGGTACTGGGCGCCATTGTGGGCTACGACGATGGCGGTGACACGGAGGTGGAGCTGAATCAGACTGCTCGCTTCCGCAATCTGCGCCGCTCGCGCTCGGAGAGGCCACCCCAGATACCGAAGCGCTCGTCGTTCTCCAGCGCGTACTCGAGGCATTCGGACTTCACGATGCAGGCGCCGCAGACCTTCTTGGCGTCACGGGTGGAGCCGCCCTTCTCGGGGAAGAACGCTTCCGGGTCCGTCTGCGCGCACAGCGCGTCGGCCTGCCAGGACAGTTCGCCGTCGTCGTCCGGGTTGCCCGGAGCCAGTGGCAGGCCGACCCAGACCGGCTGCCCGGCGGGGGCCGACTGCGGCCGTGCGTCCTCGAGTTCATCCGGCAGGATGCTGGAGGTTTCCGGATCCAAGCTGGGAAGGACGAACAGGCTGCTCGGACGGTCCTCGACGTCGGGGAGTGAGGTCAGCGCCTCATGCGCGGCGAGGAAGGCCGTTGCCTGGTCCTCGAGCACGGAACGGGTTTCTTCGAGGTACCGCTCCCCTGCGAGGGGGTCTGCGGGGTCCAGGAACCAGTCGGCAGGAACGCCCCGTGAGCCGTAGCGGGCCGATGCCTGCGCTGCGATGTCTGGTCGTTCCTCAATGCGTTCTGCCTGCCCCATGCTCAGCCTTCCCGGTGTTGCCGTTCCAACATCAGCATGGGTCGACCCTCGCGCCCCGCTGCTGGAACAAATCCGATGAGCTAATTACACGTGTGTAAGTCCGACCCGTCAAGCGGGGAGGGAATCTTATAGACTCGGAAGCAGACATTCACGGGCGCCACGCCGATTTGACTACCTGTTCGACTACCTGCTTTTGGCGGCGAATCCAAGTAGTCTCGTCACCCAAAACGGAAGGGCCATCATGCCACAGACACCTGCAGGGATCCTGGCCAGGCTGAGGTCCGTGAATCCCTCCTCGCCCCGCCTCGTCTGGCACGGCCGGGACGGCCGGATCGAGCTCTCGGGGCGCGTGTTCGACAACTGGGTGGCCAAGAGTTCGAACCTCCTCGTGGACGAACTCGACGCGGCCGATGGCACCCTCGTCGAGTTCGACCTCCCCGTGCACTGGAAGTCCGTGGCGCTCGCTTTTGCATGCTGGCAGGTCGGCGCCGTCACCGTTCTGCAGGACGGAGTCCTCCCCGACCCTGCTTCCCCGGCTTCCCCCGGTCACTTGCAGGGGCCCGACATCGTGCTGTCATCGCGCGAGGGTGCCGACGTCGCTCCACCCCGCCTGCTCGTCTGCGTGGCTCTCGGGTCCCTCGCGCTCCGGTGGGATGGTCCGCTGCCCCGCGGTGCAGTGGACTTCGCGGCGGAGGTCCGCTCCCACGGCGACGTCTACCTCGGAGAGCCCGCCCACGCCGACGACGCACCGCTCGTCCACACCGGCGGCCGGTCCCTGGCGGCCGAGGACCTCACGGGCCTCGTGACGCTGCCGTCCGACGGGGACTCCGGTGATGCTCCCACGCTGCTCCTCGAACCGGGAACGGACCTCCTCCGCGCGCTCGCTGCCGCCCTCACCGTGTGGCAGCAGGACGGCACGCTCGTCCTCGTGGAAGAGGGCGTCCCCGTCACCGACCGTCTGCTGGCCGGCGAACGGGTCACGGGCCGGCTGGAGACTGCCTGACCGGCTCGCCCGCCTCGACGGGCTGGTCGGCCGGCTCGCCCGCGGCGACCCGGTGGTCGCCCGACTCCGTGCCGCGCGGGTGGATGATCTCCTGGTCGCGGCTGAACTCGGGCTCGGCGTCGAGCTCGGCGCTGAAGACCCAGAAGCGGTAGGCCACGAAGCGCACCAGGGTGGCGAGCGCGGTGCCGAAGATACCGACAAGGAAGAGGGGACTCGGCTCCGTGACGTCGAAGACGTACTTGGCGACCCAGACGCAGCCGGCGGCGATGCCCATGCCGATGACGTTGATGAAGATGAACATGACGAGCTCGCGGGCGGCGTTGGGCTGCCGCCGGTGCCGGAAGGTCCAGTAGCGGTTCGCCACCCAGGCGAAGATCGTCGCGACGCCGGCGGAGACGAAGCGGGCCTTCACCTCGCTACCGCTCATGGGACCGTGGATCAGGTACCAGTACAGGCCGTTGTCTATGACGAATGCCACTCCGCCGACCGCGCCGAACTTCGCGACTTCGCGCCAGAAGAGGGATGCGAGGCCCCGCATCCGATCCATGAGTCCTGCCACTACAACCTCCACGGTCTGGGTGAGAACGCCGTGAATCCCGGGGTGGAAACCCCGGCGATTGCAGGACTAACCGCGACAGGGGCCAGCAGAGCGAGCCACCCCGGCTGACCTTTGCATGGCGTGTTTCGTCCTATTTTACGGTGTGGGTGCCGCGGCAGGGTTGCCGAACGGACTCCGGCAGCCTGAGAGTCCGCCGGGAATCCGTGGTAGCGGACCGGTGCGGGGCCGCCCGGAGGAGGTGCGGTCCGGGAGCGATGCCGGGAGCGGGCCGCTCGGTGGGTACCCTGTGATGGTGACTTTTCCAGTAATAGGTGTGGTCGGCGGCGGCCAACTCGCGCGCATGATGGCCGGTCCCGCAGTCGAACTCGGGCTCACGCTCCACGTCCTCGCGGAGGGACCCGACGTGTCCGCGGTGGCCGCCGTGGCCCACTCGAGCGTCGGCGACTACCGGGACCCCGAGACCCTGCGGGCGTTCGCCGCCGGGGTCGATGTTGTGACCTTCGACCACGAGCACGTACCGGGCGAGCTCCTCGACGAGCTCGCCCGCGAGGGCGTCGCCATCCATCCCTCGCCGGCTGCGCTCCGCCATGCCCAGGACAAACTGGTGATGCGACGGGCCGTGGAGGAGCTGGGCCTGCCGAATCCCCGGTGGAGGGCCGTCAGCGGCACGTCCGACGTCGAGGCCTTCGCGGCGGAGACGGGATGGCCCGTGGTCCTAAAGACCCCGCGCGGCGGGTACGACGGCAAGGGAGTCCTCGTCCTGCGCGACGCCGAGGGGCTTTCGGCCGCGGAGTCCTGGTTCACGGGCGGAGAACTGCTGGTGGAGCAGTTCGTCCCGTTCAGCCGGGAGCTCTCCGTGCTGGTGGCACGCCGCCCGTCCGGCGAAGCCGTCACCTGGCCGGTCGTCGAGTCGATCCAGGTGAACAGCGTCTGCGACGAGGTGATCGCACCTGCACCGGAACTGCCCGACGACGTGGCCGCTGCCGTCACCGCCGCCGCCCTCCGCCTCGCCGAGAGCCTCGATGTCACCGGCGTCATGGCCGTCGAACTGTTCGAGACGCCCGGCCTCGGTGCCGGGTACCTGGTCAACGAGCTCGCGATGCGTCCCCACAACTCGGGCCACTGGACCATGGACGGCGCCGTGACGGGCCAGTTCGAGCAGCACCTGCGCGCGGTCCTCGACCTGCCGCTGGGAGCGACGGACCCCGTGGGCCGGCACACCGTGATGAAGAACATCCTCGGCGGACCGAACACCGACATCTATGCGGCGTACCAGTCGGCTTTGTCCTCAGGACCATCGGCTAAAGTGCACTTCTACGGCAAGGACGTGCGTCCCGGCCGCAAGATCGGACACGTCAATGCGCTGGCGGCCCCGGAGGAACCGCTCGAGGCCGTCCGCGCCAGGGCCACGAGGGTTGCCGCGATACTCCGCGACGGCGCCTGACAACCCGGCCAGGACCGACGGGCCGGGATCACCGGCCCGGATCACCGGCCCGGATCACCGGCCCGGATCACCGGACGAGGATCGCCCGGATTACGCAGGATTACCAAGGATCAACCGGAGGAATGCAGTGACGAACGCTCAGGTAGGCCTTGTGATGGGCTCGGATTCGGACTGGCCGGTCATGGAGGCCGCAGCGGCGGCGCTGGCCGAGTTCTCCATCCCCTATGAGGCCGACGTCGTCTCCGCGCACCGCATGCCCACCGCCATGATCGAGTACGGCCGGACCGCGCACGAGCGGGGCCTGCGCGTCATCATCGCCGGCGCAGGCGGAGCAGCACACCTGCCCGGCATGCTCGCCTCCGTGACTCCGCTTCCCGTGATCGGCGTGCCGGTCCCCCTGCGCTACCTCGACGGCATGGACTCCCTGCTGTCGATCGTGCAGATGCCGGCAGGCGTTCCCGTCGCTACAGTGTCGATCGGCGGGGCCCGCAACGCCGGCCTCCTTGCCGTCCGGATGCTCGCGGCCGGCACGGACGAACAGGCGCAGGTACTGCGCAGGCAGCTCGTCGAGTTCGCTGGCGCGCTCCGGGAGACCGCGGAGAACAAGGGCGCGGCCCTTCGCGACCGCATCGCGGCGTCGACCGCCGAGAATTCATGATGACCGGCACGCGCGTGCAGGACACGGATGGCGGGGGCACGACCGGCCTCACCAATCCCGTGAGGTACCCGGAGGCCGCATCGCCCCCGGTCCGCACCAAGCGCGCCTTCGTCCTCCTCGCTCTGACGCTCGTCCTCCCGGGGTCAGCGCAGGTCGTGGCCGGCGACCGCCGGCTGGGCCGCCGGGCGCTGAGGACCACCTTCACCTGCTGGGCGCTCGTCCTCCTCGGGCTGGTCCTCGCCCTGACCGACCGCAGCCTCGCCGTCGGCGTCGTCACCCACCGCTGGTGGTCCCTCCTGCTGATCGTCGCGCTGCTGGGCATGGCCGCGGGATGGGCCCTCCTGTTCATCAACACCCTGCGCCTCATCAGGATGCCCCTGCTCGACCGCGGCATACGCCCCCTCGTGGCCGGCACCCTGGCCCTGCTCATGGCACTCACCAGCGGATCCCTGACCTACGGTGCCTACGTGCTCGGGGTCGGCCGGTCGACCGTCGGATCGATCTTCCAGACCGGACCGGCATTCGACCCCGTGGACGGACGCTACAACTTCCTGCTCATGGGAGGGGACGCCGGCGAGGACCGCACGGGCCGCCGGCCCGACAGCATCTCGGTCATCAGCGTCGATGCCGAGACGGGCTCGACAGTGACCTTCAGCATCCCGCGCAACTTCCAGAACGCGCAGTTCTCCGACGACTCCCCACTCTGGGAGGCCTACCCCGACGGGTACAACTGCGGAGACCCCTGCATCATCAACAGCCTCTACACCGACGTGACCCAGAACTACGCCGACCTGTACCCGGACGCTGCGGATCCGGGCGCCGAGGCGATGATGGACGCCGCGAGCGGCGTCCTCGGGATCGAGGTCCAGGCCTACCTCCTCGTCGACATGAACGGCTTCGAGCAGCTGGTGGACGCCATGGGCGGCATCAGGATCGACGCAGGCGGCTGGGTCCCGATCACGGCCGGCGAGATCCCCGGTTCGGACCCCATCCGTCACTTTCCGCCCGACGGGTGGATCAAGCCGGGGGTCCAGACACTCGATGGCTACCACGCCCTCTGGTATGCGAGGTCGCGGGAGTTCGTGACCGACTACGACCGCATCTCGCGCCAGCAGTGCGTCCAGCAGGCCATGATCGCCCAGCTCGATCCCGCCACCGTGCTGACGCGGTTCCAGTCCATCGCGGCAGCCGGCACCCAGATCGTCGAGACGGACATCCCCCAGGACCAGCTGGCGAGCTTCGTGGACCTCGGGCTGAAGGCGAAGGGTCAGGAGACCCGTCGCCTGACCATCGGCCCCCCGGACTTCGGCACGCCTGCGGAGAACTTCGTGACCTACCCCGACTTCGACCTCATCCACAGCCGAGTGCAGGAGACCCTGGCGCAGGGTGCTGCAGAACCGGGCGCGGCGGGCCCGCTGCAGCTCGACCGTGCTGCTCTCCTGGAGGAACTGCCGGCGGAGACCACGGACGACGGCATCACCGAGGAATACCTGCAGGAACTCGCCACCATCGGTGACGACGCCACCCTCGGTGAACTGCTGGCGAACAACGGGGAGTGCTCCCCCGCCTGACCCCGCCCGGACTGCAAGCCCGACGACCTCCCAGCCGAAGGATCCGACGATGTACCTCCTGGACAACACCCTCCGCCCCTACGCGTGGGGGTCGGAACGCGCCATCGCCGACCTGCTCGGCCGGGAGCCGTCCGGCGGACCCGAGGCCGAGCTGTGGGTCGGCGCCCACCCCGACTCGCCCTCGCAGGCCGTTCAGCCGGGCGGCGGCCGGCGCAGCCTCGCGGACCTGATCGCCGAGGACCCCGAGGGGCTTCTCGGCGAGGCCACGTCAGCGCGCTTCGACGGCCGCCTCCCCTTCCTCCTGAAGGTCCTCGCCGCAGGCTCGGCCCTGTCCCTCCAGGTGCATCCGAGCCTGGAACAGGCTGCCGCCGGGTACGACGCCGAGGAGGCTGCCGGTGTCCCGCGGGATGCACCGCACCGCAACTACCGGGACCGGAACCACAAGCCCGAGATGATCTACGCGCTCACCCCGTTCGAGGCGCTGTGCGGATTCCGGCCGTTGCCGGAGGCTCTGCGTACCTTCACGGCCCTCGCGTCCGCCGTCGAGCCCGGCTCCTGGACGCATGAACTCCTCGACTCCGTCGCCGCCCAGCTGTCGTCCGGCGCGGACTCGGCGCTGCGGTCGGCGTTCACCCTGCTGCTCGAGGCAGCGCCGGAGGCCGTCGACGCCGTGGTGGCAGCCGCCGCCGGCGCAACGGGCCCGGCCCAGGCCACCAGCGCCGAGGAGGCGGACGCCGTGGCCGCCGATCTCGCGACCGTCGCCGAGCTGTCCGCGCAGTACCCGGGCGACCCGGGGGTGCTCGTCGCGCTGCTGCTCAACCGCGTCTCGCTCCGGCCCGGGGAAGCCCTCTACCTGCCCGCCGGGAACATCCACGCCTACCTCCAGGGCCTGGGGATCGAGGTCATGGCGTCGTCGGACAACGTGCTGCGTGGCGGCCTGACGCCGAAGCACGTCGACACGGCCGAGTTGCTCTCCACCGTGGTCTTCGAGCCCATCGCTCCGCCCGCGCTCGCGCCCGAGTACACGCTCCTCGACCAGGAGCTGTACCGCCCGCCGTTCGAGGAGTTCCAGCTCCAGCGGATCGTCCTGGGCGACCCTGCGGCGGGACCGCAGGGCGAACCGGCGGACGGCGCGGACAACGGCCACGAGGACAGCCCGCTGCCGGCGGGCGAGAGCCTCACGCCGGCGCACGTCCCCGTGCTGCAGAACGGTCCCGTGCTGGTCCTGGCGGTCAGCGGGCCGATCCTGCTCGACACCCCCAACTCGACCCTCGAGGTTCCCCGCGGAGGCAGCGCCTTCGTCGCTGCCTCGGAGGCGCCGCTCGTCGTGCGTCCGGCCGTGGACGAGCACGGCGCGACGGACGGCCCCGTGCTGGCCTTCGCCGTCACGACCGGCGGCGGGGCACCGGCGCTCTAGGGGCGGCTCGCCCGCGCCTGCCGCACCGCGCCGAGGACCCGTCCGGCCTGCCTGCGCGCCACCTGCATGCTGCGCTTCGCGAGCGGCAGGGCCCGGCTGAACAGCGGGTAGAACGGCGAGAGCGGCAGGTCCCAGGTGCCTGCGAGCTGGTCCTCGTGCTTCGCCCAGCCCATCTTGAAGCGGGAGACGCCGTCGTTGAGCAGTCCGTTGAAGTCGTAGCGCACCACGCCGCGCGCCTTCATCTCGGAGATCGCGAACCACTTGAGGGCGTAGTTCGCACGGAGGCGCTCGCCCTCGTCCGTCATGCCTCCGTAGAGCTCGAAGGACGTGGTGTCCGTCGTCGACAGCCACAGGAAGGCGACGACGTCGTCCCCGGAGAACGCCGCATACACCGGCGAGGCGTCACCGAGGTTGTCGAAGATGTCGAAGTAGTAGGAGTCCTCGTGGATGCCGAACCCGGCACGCTCCGCCGTCAGCCGGTAGACGTCGAGGCACGCGCCGATCTCGCTCCGGACGACCCGCCGGATCTCGAGGCCCTCCCGCCCGGACTTCCGGATGTACTGGCGGTGCTTCTTGGTCATGTCGGCCAGCAGATCGTCCTCCGACCGGCTCAGGTCCAGGATGAGCGTCCGTCCGATGAGGATGGTGTTCGTGCTCGCCTGCCATCCGGCGGCGGGCAGCGCACGGACGGCGTCGCTTGCGGCGTCCCAGTCCGGTTCGATGGACAGTGCGACCGAGCGGTGGGCGGCGCGGACGTAGCCCGCGACGGCCTCGAGGACCTCGATCTCGCGTCCCGGGGCAGTCTGGGGACCACGGGGGATGTAGGCCAGGTTCCGCAGCGGAAGCGGCAGGGGCCTGCAGACGATCTGCGCCGCGCCGACGACCACGCCGTCCTCGGCGACGATCACGCGGTCGGCGCTCCACCCGTGCGCCGCCTTCGTCTCGCCCCATCCCCACAGTTGCTGGGGATGGCCTCCCAGCTGGTTGACGGTGGTGTCCCACAGGGCACGGTCGAAGCAGGGCGATACGGAAAGGGTCATTCGACCAGCCTATAGGGGCGCACCGCCTGTCCGTGCCCGGCCGGTGCGCCGCACTCCCCCGGTGTGCTCCTACTCCTTGATTACTCCTTGATGCGGGCGTAGGTCTCCCACTTGTGGGCCTGGTGCTCGCCGTCGACGACCCGGATGGTGCCGGACTTGGAGCGCATGACCATGGACTGGGTGAGGACCTTGTCCTTGCTGTAGCGCACCCCGCGCAGCAGGTCGCCGTCGGTGATGCCGGTCGCCGCGAAGTAGCAGTTGTCGCTCGTGACGAGGTCGTTGGTCGACAGCACACGGTCCAGGTCGTGGCCGGCGTCGAGGGCCTTCTGCTTCTCCTCGTCGCTCGTGGGCCAGAGCCTGCCCTGGATGACGCCGCCCAGGGACTTGATGGCGCAGGCTGCGACGATGCCCTCGGGCGTGCCGCCGATGCCCATGAGGGCGTCGACGTCGGTGCCCTCACGGGCTGCCGCGATCGCTCCGGCGACGTCGCCGTCCATGATGAACTTCGTGCGCGCGCCGGCCGCGCGGATCTCCTCCACGAGCGGCTTGTGCCGGTCGCGGTCCAGGATCATGACGTTGAGCTGGCTGACCTTCTTGCTGTTGGCCTTCGCGATGAGGTGCAGGTTCTGCTTCACCGGCAGGCGCAGGTCCACCATGTCGGCGGCCTCGGGGCCGGTGACGAGCTTCTCCATGTAGAACACCGCGGACGGGTCGAACATCGAACCGCGCTCGGCGACCGCGAGGACGGCGAGGGCGTTGTTGATGCCCAGGGCGGTCAGGCGGGTCCCGTCGATCGGGTCGACGGCGACGTCGCACTCGGGTCCGCTGCCATCTCCCACACGCTCACCGTTGAACAGCATCGGCGCCTCGTCCTTCTCGCCCTCACCGATCACCACGACACCGTTGAAGTGCACGGTCTGCAGGAGCGAGCGCATGGCGTCCACGGCGGCGCCGTCGGCCAGGTTCTTGTCGCCGAAGCCGACCCAGTGGCCGCCGGCGATGGCCGCGGCCTCCGTGACGCGGACGAGTTCCAGCGCGAGGTTCCGGTCCGGCTCGTCATCCCCGACGGCCAGAGCCGGTGACAGTGTCGAGTACTGGGCATTCTTAGCGTTCTGGGACACGTCTATCCTCATCGTCGAAGGTGTTCAGGCACTGCGCGGGCGTGCCTGTCCGTGCTGTCATCATAAGCGGGCTGGGCGCCGGCGTCCCTGTGATGCTGCATACGTGCCCGCCGATGAAGCCCCTTCCGGTTAGGTGGCGCGGCCGGCATCAGCGAAAATGGAGGGGTGAGCAATTCAGGCGAAGAGCGGGCGACCCCGGGAACCGAGGCAGGCTCCGGCGTGCAGCATGCGGGCGGACGAGCCGTCGAACGGCCGGCCGGAAGCCCCCGTCCCGACGCCGACCGGGACGACGACCTGGACGACGACGCGCCTCCCATCACGCTCACGGCGAGCCAGGCGAAGCGTGCCAGCTCGACGGCCCGCGGGATGCTAATCGCCACCGGGGCGACCATCGCCGTCGTCCTGCCCGTCTACTTCCTGAACCCCACCTACACCGCCGAGACGTACAAGCGCGACATCGATGTCGAGACCGTGGCACGCCAGGCCGCGGGCGACGCCGGCTACCTTCCGGCGTCACCGGGCCTTCCCGAGGGCTGGTCCTCCAACTTCGCCCGCTGGGTCACCGGCCGCAGCGACAGCGTGGATTTCTGGGAGGTCGGGTTCCTCACCTCGGACAGCGGCTTCATCCAGCTCACGCAGACTGACGACGCCAATCCCACCTGGGTGGCCCAGCGGATCGGCGATGCGCAGGTGTCCGGCACACGGACCATCGGCGGCCTGGAGTGGGAACTCCTGGACGCGCCGAACGGTGACACGGTGCTGACGTCCGACGTCGACGGCGCGACCGTGATCCTGAACGGGGAGGCCTCCCTCACCGAGTTCGACACCATGGGCGCAGCCGTCATCGAGGACGTACGGCAGAATGCCGCCGACGAGGCCGAGCGCCTGTCATCTTCCGACACGGACGGATGAGGACGGCCGGGCCCAGTACAGTGGTCGGCGTGACACAGCAACTGACTCCAGCCGCGGCATGGCGCCGGCTCCAGGAGGGCAACGCCCGGTTCGTCGCCTCCGACGTCTCACATCCCAACCAGGATGCATCCCGCCGGACCGCGCTCGTGAACAACCAGAACCCGTTCGCCGTCATCTTCGGCTGCTCGGATTCGCGCCTGGCGGCGGAGATCATCTTCGATCTCGGCCTCGGCGACGTCTTCGTGGTGCGGACGGCCGGCCAGGTGATCGACGACGCCGTCCTCGGCTCGCTCGAGTACAGCGTCAGCGTCCTGGGCGTGCCGCTGATCGTGATCCTCGGACACGACAGCTGCGGGGCGGTCACCGCGACCGTCAACGCCGTCGAGACCGGGGAGATGCCCGTCGGGTTCATCCGTGACCTGGTGGAGCGCATCACGCCGTCGGTCCTCACCGCGCGCAGGGCCGGCATCACCGACATCAACACCACCGTCATCGAGCACACGAAGCAGACCTCGGGGCGGCTCGTCGACAGCTCGCGGGTGATCGCGGAGGCCGTGGAGAACGGTTCCGTCGCCGTCATCGGCGTCTCCTACCGCCTGGACGAGGGCAAGGCCGTGCTCGTGTCAGGATTTGGCGCACTGTAGCGCCAGCGGTGAGAATTGCCGCATGACTCCAACGCCTGCAGCCAGCCCTGAATCCAGCTCCACGACCGGCGCGACGCCCGGCACGGAGGATGCGGAGTACCGCATCGAACACGACACCATGGGCGAGGTGCGCGTCCCGGTCAACGCCCTGTACCGGGCCCAGACGCAGCGTGCCGTCGAGAACTTCCCGATCTCCGGCACCACCCTCGAGCGCGCGCACATCGAGGCGCTCGCCCGCATCAAGAAGGCCGCCGCCACGGCCAACGCCGAACTCGGCGTGCTCGACGAAGAGCGTGCGCGGGCCATCGAGGCGGCAGCCGAGGACGTCGCCTCCGGCCGGTACGACGGCGACTTCCCCGTGGACATCTACCAGACCGGCTCGGGGACGTCCTCGAACATGAACGCCAACGAGGTCATCGCGACCCTCGCCAGCCGGGCGCTCGAAGCCGCCGGCAGCTCGACCTCGGTCCACCCCAACGACCACGTCAATGCGTCGCAGTCGTCCAACGACGTCTTCCCGACGTCCGTCCACGTGGCGGCGACGTCCGCACTCGTCAAGGACCTCATCCCGGCCCTGGCACACCTCGCGGAGGCCTTGGAGCGCAAGGCGGAGGAATTCAGCACCGTGGTGAAGTCCGGCCGCACGCACCTCATGGACGCCACACCGGTCACACTCGGCCAGGAGTTCGGCGGCTACGCGGCGCAGGTCCGCTACGGCATCGAGCGCATCGAGGCGTCGCTGCCCCGCGTCGCGGAGGTCCCCCTGGGCGGCACGGCCGTCGGCACCGGCATCAACACTCCGGCCGGCTTCTCGGCACGCGTCATCGAGCTCCTCGCCGAGGACACCGGGCTCCCCCTCACCGAGGCACGCGACCACTTCGAGGCCCAGGCCAACCGCGACGCCCTCGTCGAGGTCTCGGGCATGCTGCGCACCATCGCCGTCTCCCTCACCAAGATCCACAACGACCTCCGCTGGCTCGGGTCCGGCCCCAACACCGGCCTGGGCGAGATCGCACTCCCCGACCTGCAGCCCGGCTCGTCGATCATGCCCGGCAAGGTCAACCCGGTCATCGCCGAAGCCGTCCTCATGGTCTGCGCCCAGGTGGTCGGCAACGACGCCACGGTGGCCTGGTCGGGGACGAACGGCGCCTTCGAGCTGAACGTCGGCATCCCCGTGATCGCCCGCAACGTGCTCGAGTCCATCCGCCTGCTCAGCAACTCGACGCGGGTCTCGGCCGACCGCATGATCGACGGGATCACCGCCAACGTCGAGCGTGCGCGCTTCCTGGCGGAGGCCTCCCCCTCGATCGTGACGCCGCTGAACAAGTACATCGGCTACGAGAACGCGGCCAAGATCGCGAAGAAGGCCGTCGCCGAGGGCCTCACCGTCCGCGAAGCCGTCGTCGCGCTCGGCTTCGTGGAGCGCGGTGAACTCACCGAGGAGCAGCTGGCCTCCGCCCTCGACGTCCTGTCGATGACGCGGCCGCCGCAGGCCTGACCGCAGCGGACACCGGTTCGGGGAGGGCGCACCACGGGGTGCGCCCTCCTTTTTCCGCCCCGTGGCAGGGAATTTGCACTATCGGACGTTCGGTGCAAATATGTACTCCGTGACGATAAGTGCAACAAAAGGTGAGCTCGGGCTGCGGGAGCGCAAGCGCCGACAGACCAGGGCCTCCCTCGTCTCCACCGCCCGGCGGCTGACGCTCGACCACGGTCTCAGCGGATTCACGGTCGAGCAGCTGTGCGACGAGGTCGGCATCTCCCGCCGGACGTTCTTCAACTACTTCCCCTCCAAGGAGGACGCCGTCCTCGGCTCCTCCGACGAGGGACTTCCGGAGCAACTGCTCTCCGACTTCGTCGCATCAGGCCGGGGAGACTCGCCCCGCCCCCTCCTCGACGCGCTCGCCACCCTGTTCGCCGAGTTCGGCAACAGGATCGGCATCTCCCGTGAGGAGTACGAGACGATGTCCGCCGTCCTCCACCGGGAGCCGCAGCTCCTGGCCCGGATGTTCGCGAAGGCCGAGTCGAAGTCCCAGCTCCTGACCGACCTCATCACCACGCGGGAAGGCCTGCCCCCGGGGCACCCCACCGCCCGGGTCGCCGTCCACGTCTTCGGAGAGCTCTTCCGCCGGTCACTGGACGAGTTCTTCGCCGAGGGCAACGACCTGAGCTACGCAGAGGTCTTCCGCCGCAACCTGGATGCCCTGCACTCCCTCTTCACCTCCTCCGCTCCCCAGGTCCTCTCCGACCGACCCTCCCAGAACCAGGAACCAGCATGAGCACAAAGACGGCGCCGGACGGCCCGCTCCTCCTGACCCAGAGGCGCATCTGGATCATCTTCTCGGCGCTCATCGCCGGGATGCTGCTCTCCAGCCTCGACCAGACGATCGTCTCCACGGCGATGCCCACCATCGTGGGCCAGCTCGGCGGCGTCGAGCACCAGACCTGGATCACGACGGCGTACCTGCTCGCCACGACGATCGTGATGCCGATCTACGGCAAGTTCGGCGACGTCCTCGGACGCCGGAACCTGTTCCTCTTCGCGATCGCGCTCTTCACGGTCGCCTCCATCGGGTGCGCCTTCGCCACCGACTTCTGGGCCTTCGTGGTCTTCCGCGCCATCCAGGGCCTGGGCGGCGGCGGCCTGATGATCCTGTCCCAGGCGATCATCGCCGACATCGTGCCGGCCAACGAGCGCGGCAAGTACATGGGCCCCCTCGGCGGCATCTTCGGCCTCAGCGCCGTCGCCGGCCCCCTCCTCGGCGGCTACTTCGTGGACCACCTGACCTGGAACTGGGCCTTCTACATCAATATCCCCGTCGGCATCGCGGCCTTCACGATCGCGTGGTTCACGCTGCGGCTCCCCTCCAAGAAGGCCACCCGGCGCATCGACATCCCCGGCGTCGTGCTGCTGTCCATCGCCACGACCTGCCTGATCTTCTTCACGGACTTCGGTGGCGACGCGGCCGAGGGCTGGACCTCGCCGCTCACCTGGACCTTCGGCGCGGGCATGGTCCTCGCCGGCATCGCCTTCGTCCTGGTGGAGCGCCGCGCGGAGGATCCCATCATTCCGCTCGAACTCTTCCGCAACCGGACCTTCGTCACCAGCACCGGCATTGGCCTCACGCTGGGCCTCGGCATGTTCGCCGCACTGGCCTTCATGCCCACCTTCCTGCAGATGGCGTCGGGCACCTCGGCCGCGGTGTCCGGCCTGCTCCTCGTCCCGATGATCGTGGGCCTCATGGGCACCTCGATCTTCTCCGGCATCGCCATCTCGCGCACCGGCCGGTACCGCAAGTACCCGATCATCGGCGTCTCGCTGACGCTCGCGACACTGCTCTGGATGTCCACCCTGGCCGCGACCACACCCATCTGGGTCATCTGCACCATGCTCTTCTTCTTCGGCGCGGGCCTCGGACTCATCATGCAGGTCATCGTGCTCGTGGTGCAGAACTCGGTGGCCCCGACCATGGTGGGCGTCGCGACCAGCACCAACAACTACTTCCGCGAGGTGGGCGCGTCCCTCGGCGTCGCCGTCTTCGGTGCCATCTTCACGAGCCGCCTCTCGGAGCGGCTGAACGCGACGTTCGCCTCCTTCGGCGCCAGCCCGGAAGCGGCAGGGCAGGCGACGTCCAGGCTCGATCCGGCCGCCCTGAACGCCCTGCCGGACCAGGTGCGCGACGCCGTCGTGAGCGACTATGCCGAGTCGCTCGCACCGGTCTTCCTGTACCTGGTGCCGTTCCTCGTTCTCGCCCTGATCCTCGCGCTCCTGCTGCGGGAGATCCCGCTGTCCGATACGGCCGGGATGGTGGCGCGCGGCGAGGCGATCGGCGGCGAGGAAGCGGTCCGGCTGGAGCGCGAGCGCCTCGCGGCGTCGGCCGGCGGAGGAGCCGGCGGAGGACAGGGCGACCAGGCCGATGCCTCCTCCCTGCAGGGAGAACCAGCGGGCTCCCGCACCACGTCCGGAAGCGGGACCGCGGGACGTTCCGACGCCTGAGCCGCAGCCCGCGGTTCCCTGGTCCGTAGCGGAGAAGTTCCGGCCCGGCAGTCCTCCGACTGCCGGGCCGGCCGCATTCTGGGAACGTTCCGGGGGCGTTCCGGGAGCGTTTAGGAAGAGGGCGCGGCGGTCAGCTGACGAAGCGGGTGACGCCGTCGAAGCCGCCCGCGCCCTGCACCAGCCGGAGGTGCCGCGCGTTGAGCTCCGGGAGGTCGTCCAGCGGGAACCAGCGGACGTCGAGGGACTCGTCGTCGTTCACGCGAGCAGTCCCGCTGATCCAGCGGCACCGGAAGTCGAGGGTGAGGAAGGTGCACACGTCGCCGTTCGGATAGGTGATCGGGCCCACGACCGACGTGTCGAGCAGATACTCGACCTCGACGATGACGCCGGTCTCCTCCAGGATCTCCCGCCGCAGCGCCTCGGCGGGTTCCTCACCGGGATCGACCATTCCCGTGATGATGGTCCATCGGCCGTTGTCCGAGCGCTGCCCGAGGAGCACCTGCCCCTCGTCGTTGAACACCACGCCCCCGACGCCGGGGAGCCAGAGCGGATCGTGGCCGATCTTGCGGCGCAGGGCGACGACGAACTCCGGGGTGGGCATGGTTTTCACCCTAGTACAGCAAGGGCCAGTGCGGTTCCGGCGATGAGGAAGGGCCCGAATGCGACCGAGGAGCGGAGTGTTGCCCGGCGTGCGGTGACGAGCGCCAGACTCCAGAGACCACCCAGCACGACGGCGAGGAAAGGCCCCCACCACACCTCCGGCCAGCCGGCGAAGCCGAGGTAGAGGCCGAGCAGTCCGGCGAGCTTGACGTCGCCGAAGCCCAGTCCACGCCGGTGCAGCAGGTGCAGTCCCGCGAAGCCCGCCCCCAGGAGTGCACCCCCGGCGAGCATCCCTCCGATGCGGTACCACTCCCCTGCGGCACCGGCCGCGGCGCCGAGTAGGAGGATGGCGGCGGGGTAGGACGGGAGGACGATGCGGTCGGGCAGCCGGTGCGTCCGCCAGTCGACCAGGCCCAACCGCACGCCGACCACGACGAAAGCGGCGAGCGCGACGGCGAGGAGGACGAAGGCGAAGGGCTCTTCGCCCCGGTACCCGGCGAGGACGGGGATCACGCGGCCCACGGTACGCGACGGCCCTGATGCCGCGACAGGGGTCCGGTTACACTGTGGAAATGGCGGCCCAGAACAGTTCCGGTACCAGTTCCGAGGAGACCTTCCGCTCCCTCTGCCGCTCCTCCCCCTGGCGCTGGGAGACCCTGCGGTTCACCATCACCTGGCGTGCGCCGTCGAGCCAGGGCATCGATACGCCGCCACCCCTCAAGGCATGGCTGCGCAGGCCCGCGGCGCTGCGCGTGGAGGCGGCGGACGGCTCGCTGCTCCACTCGACGACGGGCACCGAGACCTCCCGCGACACGCTGTACGTGAGCGCGACGCGGAAGTCGTGGCTCCTTCCTCCGCGGCTCGTGACCCCCGTGTACGACCACGCCGGCCTCGTCCGGCGGCGCCCCGAGGCGGCCTACGGCGAGGCCGCCTTCGGCGACCCGCGCTGGTCCTCGATGCTCGACCCCGTGGAACTCGCCGGCAATGCGCCGGTCGCCATGGTGTTCCCCGGCGCGAACCGCGTCGAGGTGGAGGACCTCGCCGAGGAGGCGTTCGCGGGCAGGCCCGTCCTCGCCGCCACCGTCCGGCCCAACGCGTCCTATCAACCCACAGCGCCGGGCCGGCCGCTCGTGGGTGAGGGACGGACCCGCGTGGTCATCGACACCGGCACCGCGGTGTGCGTGTCGACGACGGCCCTCGACGGCCCCGCACAGGGTGCCGGGCACGACCTCCACATCCTCGGCGTGGACGAGTACCTCACCGATGACTACTTCCGGGCTGCTCCTCCGGAGCTGAGCGACGTCAGCAGGCACGTGCCCTGGGTCGTCGGCTGACCCTTCCCGTGCTTCCCACCCAGGACCACCGGAACAGCCGGGGGCCCCGCCGGAGCGGGGCCTCCGACGCCTCCTAGATTTCCGTCCCCTCGAGCAGCTCGGTGACGAGGGCCGCGATGGGCGAGCGCTCCGAGCGGGTCAGGGTGACGTGGCCGAAGAGGGGATGCCCCTTCAGGATCTCGACCACGGCCGCGATGCCGTCGTGGCGCCCCACGCGGAGGTTGTCCCGCTGGGCGACGTCGTGCGTGAGGACGATCTTGGAGTTCTGCCCGATGCGGCTCATGACCGTGAGGAGCACGTTCTTCTCCAGGGACTGCGCTTCGTCGACGATCACGAAGGAGTCGTGCAGGCTGCGCCCGCGGATATGGGTGAGCGGCAGCACCTCCAGCATGCCGCGGTCCATGACCTCCTCCATGACCTCCTGCGACACGAGGGCTCCGAGCGTGTCGAAGACCGCCTGGGCCCACGGGTTCATCTTCTCGTTCTCGCTGCCGGGCAGGTAGCCGAGTTCCTGGCCGCCCACGGCGTAGAGGGGACGGAAGACGACGACCTTGCGGTGCTCACGCCGCTCGAGGACCGCTTCGAGGCCGGCGCACAGTGCCAGGGCCGACTTGCCGGTTCCCGCGCGTCCACCGAGGGACACGATCCCCACGTCGGGGTCCATGAGGAGGTCGATCGCGAGCCGCTGCTCCGCCGAGCGTCCGTGCAGTCCGAACACGTCGCGGTCGCCTCGCACCAGCCGGATCTGCTTGTCCGCACCGACCCGGCCGAGCGCCGACCCCCGCGGAGAGAGCATGATGACGCCCGTGTTGACGGGCTGCTCCGCGCCGGCCGGGGAGAAGACCGCCTGGTGGTCGTACAGGGCGTTGACCTCCTCGGTCGTGGCATCGAGCTCCGCCACGCCCGTCCAGCCCGAGTCCTTCACGAACTCGTTGCGGTACTCGTCGGCCTGCAGGCCCATCGCCGAGGCCTTCACGCGCATCGGCAGGTCCTTCGAGACGACCGTGACATCGCCCCCCTCGACGGCGAGGTTCTTGGCGACCGCGAGGATCCGTGAGTCGTTGTCGCCGCTCCGGAACCCCACCGGGAGCACCTCGGGCGACACGTGGTTCAGCTCGACGCGCAGCGTCCCGCCCTCGTTCCCGAGGGGAACGGCCCTGTCGAGTCCACCGTTCTCGACCCTGAGGTCGTCCAGCAGCCGGAGTGCCTTCCGCGCGAAGTAGCCGAGTTCCGGGTCGTGGCGCTTGCCCTCGAGTTCGGAGATGACGACGACGGGAAGGATCACTTCGTGTTCCGCGAACCGCAGGATGGCGCGGGGATCGGACAACAGCACCGAGGTGTCGATGACGTAGCTGCGGCGGGCCGCCGCTGCGTCGTGGTACTCAGCCGACGCGGCACCAGCTGCGTCGGGGGTACCGGTGGTGGCGTCCTGCCGGGAGGTGTTGGTTGTAGCCACGTGGACTCCGCTCCGGGGTGAGCACACCCCGAATTCGTAGGGTTGGGGTGGATCGCTCCGGCCTGGAGGCCGGGCGCGGCCTCCCCGACTCGTACGAGATGCCTGTCAGCACCATCGGCGTCATCAGCGGCCTTCCATCGACGGATTCGGACTCCCGTCGATGGGTCGACCCTACGCCGTCGGGGGGCGCGACGCAGTTCTTTTTCCGTTGGTTATTGTTACGAACTGGTGAACTCTCAGGACCCGAACCGCCGCTGCCTGCGGCCGAAGTCGCGGAGGGCCCGCAGGAAGTCGACGCGCCTGAAATCCGGCCACAGGGCCTCGCAGAAATAGAACTCGCTGTATGCGCTCTGCCACATGAGGAAACCGGACAGCCGCTGCTCGCCGGAGGTCCGGATGACCAGGTCCGGGTCCTGCTGGCCGCGGGTGTAGAGGAAGGACGAGATGTGCTGGTCCGTCAGTTCCTCGGCCAGGGTCTCGAGCGACATGCCCTTCCCCGCGGCGTCGCGCATCAGTTCCTTGACGGCGTCGACGATCTCCCGCCGCCCTCCGTAGCCCACCGCCACGTTGACGTGGAGCCCGTCGATCTTCTCCGTGGACGCCGCAAGGCTGGTGAGCTTCTCGCTGAGGTCCCGCGGCAGCAGGTCGAGGGCACCCACGGGCTGGACCCGCACCCGGTTGCTCTCGCCCAGCCTGTCCAGGGTGTTGGCGATGATGTCGAGGAGCTGGTCGATCTCCTCCTGGGGCCGGCCCATGTTGTCCGTGGACAGCATGTAGAGCGTCACGACGTCGACGCCGAGTTCCTCGCACCAGCCGAGGAACTCGTGGATCTTGTCGGCGCCCGCCTGGTGCCCGTGACTCGTGGGGGCGCCCGCGAGCTTCGCCCAGCGACGGTTGCCGTCCACCATGACGCCGATGTGGTGCGGGATGCGCTCGGGGGCGAGATTTCGCTGCAACCTGCGCTCGTAGAAGCTGTAGCCGACTTCGGGGAACTTCCACGTCACGCCCGGCTGCCCTCCCCTGATCCAGCTCCGGCCCGGCCGGAGGAATTCTCGATGCGGAACGCCTGCGCCCCGGATGCCTTTTCCTACCGTACCGGCAGTTGCCTGACAACAGGCCGTATTGACGGTACGGGCCATAGTCGTCGGCCCCGTCGACAATCCCGTCTCCTGCCCTGTGAGCTCCCTCATCCTCCGCGGAAATCGGGCGGTGACCCTTCTGCGCTTGGGCTAGAATCCGGGCATGACCTCGCGCCATCCGACCCCCGGTCCGGGCCCCTCGGAACCCGCCGGCGGCCGCGACAGGACACTCGGGGACGCCGTCGAGTCGGTGGCAGGCCCCCTGGCGGATGCGATGGCGACCAAGCCGCTCTGGCGCGGCTGGATCCACGCCGTCGCCACTCCGCTCGCGGTCGCTGCGGGCACCGTCCTGGTGGTCCTGGCCCCGACTCCGGGACTCAGGATCGCATCCGCCATCTACGCCCTGACCGGCGTCCTGCTCTTCGGCGTGAGCGCGGTCTACCACCGGGGCAACTGGAGCCCGCGCGTGAAGGTGGTCCTCAAGCGCCTGGACCACACGAACATCATGCTCGTGATCGCGGGTTCCTACACTCCGCTGGCATGGGCCCTGCTGGAGCGCGGGAGGGCGGAGATTCTCCTCTGGATCATCTGGGGCGGCGCGATCGCCGGCGTGCTGTTCCGGAACCTGTGGGTCGACGCCCCGCGCTGGCTCTACGTACCGATCTACGTGGCACTGGGGCTGGGCTCCGTGTTCTACATGCCCGACTTCTTCGCCGCGAACGTCCTCGCCGCGACACTGATCTGCGTCGGCGGGGCCTTCTACATCGCCGGAGCGGTGTTCTACGGGATCAAGCGTCCCAACTTCTCGCTGCGCGTGTTCGGCTTCCACGAGCTCTTCCACGCCTTCACAGTGGCAGCGTTCGCCGCGCACTTCGTCGCGATCATGCTGGCCGTCCTCCATCCGGTCCACGCCTAGCGGCAGCACGCGCCTCCCCGCGGATACCCGGCCGACGCCGCCTCACCGGACGACGACCGGCATCCGGTCGTCGCCGCCCTCGCAGCCGACCGCCCGCCTGACCGGCTGCGATCCTCTCCGTCGGCGGAACCGGCACCCGGCCGGCTACGCTCCCCCGCGTCCGTGGGGATGGCGTCCGTTCAGCGGTTGTCCGGTCCGTGCTTCCCGCCGGGCATCGGCCGGTCGTTCCCGTCCGGGCCCTGCAGGCGGCCCTGTCCGGCGTCGCCGGCTTCCTCAGGAGGAACGGACCCGCTGTCCGCTGCGCCGCGCTGCACCCGGGCCTGCTGCACCTCGGCGGTGTACCGGACCCTGCGGATGCGCTTGGTCATGTCCCGGATCAGGAAGATCACCACGACGACGACGAACAGTGTCGCCAGGAAGCCCAGGGTCCCGGGCGTCACGGACGACGGATCGAGGTCCGGACGCAGCGTCGGGTCCCCCGACGGCGTCGTCGTTGCAGCCAGGTTGAGGGTAAGCACCACGCATGCACCACTTTCGAAGCTCACGGCGGATTCCGATGGCCCGCCGCCTGCAATTCTACGCGGGATAGAAATTCCGCGGAGACCACGGATCAGGGCGTGATGCCCGTGAAGAAGTCGTCCTCGGGCAGCGGCGACTCGACCCGCGACGTGATGAGGGAGTAGTCCTCCCACGGCCACACCTTCTGCTGCAGCTCGACGGACACGGCGAAGAAGAAGCCTTCGGGGTCGACCTGCGTCCGGTGCGCGAGGAGGGCCCGCTCGCGGTGCCCGAAGTAGTCGCCGCAGTCGATCTGCGTGGTGGTGGGGTGGGCCGGAGGCGGGGGCTGGTGGCCTTCGGCGTCCGCCTCGAGCCACTGTGCGAGCCGCTCTGCGTAGGGCGACTGCAGGCCGGCCTCCTCGAGGGCGAAGTGCAGCGCGCGGAAGCGCTCAGGGTTGAACGCGCGGTCGTAGTAGAGCTTCGACGCGCTCCACGCCTCGCCGGTTCCCGGATACCGTTCCGGGTCCGCTGCGGCGTCGAACGCCTCGACGGCGATGCGGTGCGCCATGATGTGGTCCGGGTGCGGGTAGCCGCCGTTCTCGTCGTAGCTGACGATCACGTGCGGGCGGAACTCCCGCACGAGCTTCACGAGGGGGGCGGCCGCCCGCTCGAGGGGCTGGAGGGCGAAGCAGCCGAAGGGGAGATCCGGGAGCGGGTCACCCTCGGGCAGCCCGGAGTCGGTGAAGCCGAGCCACCTCTGCTGTACGCCGAGTTCGGCGACCGCACGCGCCATCTCGATCCTTCGCAGGCCCGGGAGGTCGCGCTTCGCATGGGAGTCGTTGTCCATGGCCGCATTGAGGATGTCGCCGCGCTCACCCCCGGTGCAGGTCGCGACCAGAACCTCGGCTCCCGCCGCGACATAGCTGGCCATGGTGGCAGCGCCCTTGCTCGACTCGTCGTCAGGGTGGGCGTGGACCGCGAGGAGGCGGAAGCCCTCACGGGACACGCGGGGATGATCCTGGTTCGGCAACACGTGCTCCTGGCTCTGCGGGGAAGGACGGCGGCCGGGAGAGGCCGCGCCGGGCGGACGGTAAAATAACAGCGTGAGCTCCGCCTATACGCCAACACCAAGAGTAGCCAATCGCTACGGCGCCCCAAAGCCGAAGAAGCCGATCGGCCGGGTGCGGATGCTGCTGGTTGCGGTGCTCCTCGCTGCCGTGGCTGCGGTGGCCGCCGTCGCCCTGACCTCGGGAAGCCCGGGCGTCTCCTCGAAGGACGTCGGGTTCTCGCTCACCTCGGACGGCCGGGCGAGCGTCGACTTCGAGGTGACGAAGGACCGCACGGCCACTGCCCAGTGCGCCGTGCAGGCGCTGAGCGAGAACTATGCGGTGGTCGGCTGGAAGGTCGTGACCATCGGACCGAACAGTGCCGGCGAAGGCGCGAACAACGGCGGCACCACGGCGCACCGCGCCGACGTGCGTACCGACTCGCCCGCCGTGTCGGGCGGCGTGAACGCCTGCTGGATCGTCGAGGACTGAGCAGGGCCCGCTGAGGCTTCTTGGGTTATGGCCCTCCCCCCTCTAGACTTGAGGGATACGTATCGCCCCGCTTCACCGGCGTACCGGCCTACCGGTCCCACGAGGCGGGGTGTTTGCTTGCCGGTGACAATGGCCCCGCCATTGCCCGGTCGAGTGACCATGAGCCCCGCCGAAGCCGGCGGCGGCCGTACCTAAGGAGTTATCCCGTGTCCACTAACAGTGCACCTGTCGCCTGGCTCACGCAGGAGTCCTACAACCGGCTCAAGAGCGAGCTGGAACACCTGTCGGGTCCCGGCCGCACCGAGATCGTCGCCCGTATCGAGCAGGCCCGCTCCGAGGGCGACCTCAAGGAGAACGGCGGGTACCACGCCGCCAAGGAGGAGCAGGGCAAGGCCGAGGCCCGTATCCGCCAGCTCACCCACCTGCTGAACAACGCGCACGTCGGTGAGGCTCCGGCGGACAACGGCGTCGTCGAGCCCGGCATGATGGTCTCAGCGAAGATCGCGGGCGACGTGGAGAACTTCCTGCTCGGCAGCCGCGAGGTGGCCGGCGATACGGACATCGACGTCTACAGCGAGAAGTCCCCGCTGGGCGCGGCCATCCAGGGCAAGAAGGCCGGCGACACCGTCACCTACGCCGCACCCAACGGCAGGCAGATCACCGTCGAGATCCTCTCGGCCACGCCGTACGCCGGCTGAGCGCTAGGCACCGAAACGGAAGCGGTCCGTCCCTCCGGGGACGGGCCGCTTCCGTTTGAGCAGGAACGCGGCGAGGATCCCGCCGAGCGCCCCGAAGAGGTGTGCCTGCCAGGAGATGGAGGATCCGACGATCGGCAGGATGCCCCACAGGATGGACCCGTAGCCGGCGAACAGGACGACGGCGAGCAGGATCTGCCTCCAGTCGCGGTTGTAGAAGCCGCGGGTGATCAGGTAGGTGAAGAGGCCGAAGACCACGCCCGAGGCGCCGATGGTCAGTCCGCCGCCGAACAGCCAGGTCCCCAGTCCCGAGGCGACCCAGCTCGTGCCGATGGCCACCAGGAAGCGCCGTGCCCCCTCCAGGAAGGCGAGGAACCCGAGGACGAGCAGGGGCAGCGTGTTGCTGGCCAGGTGGCCGATCCCCCCGTGCAGGAGCGGGGCGAACAGGACGCCGTCGAGCCCGTCCACGCGCCGGGGCGCGATCCCGAACGTCCGGACGAGGACGTTCCCGAGGACGAGGTTCAGCAGGAACACCGCCCACATCAGGGCGGCGAGGCCGACGACGGTCACGAGGCCTGCCTGCGCCCGGCGCGCGAGGGGCGTCATTGCCGCTCCTCAGCCCTGGATGACCACGGGCTGGAAGCCCTCGGCGCGCAGGTTGCTGAGGACCTGCTCGCAGTGCTCGTGGCCCTTGGTCTCCATGTTGATGGTGATCGCGACGTCGCCCATGCTGATCGACCCGCCCACTCTGGTGTGGTCCACGCCGGTGACGTTCGCATCCGATTCCGCGATGATCCGCGAGATGGTGGCGAGTGAACCGGGCCGGTCGTCGAGCAGCATACGCACCACGAGGTACCGGCCGGCTGCGGCAAGGCCGCGCTGGATGACCTTGAGCATCAGCATCGGATCGATGTTGCCGCCCGAGAGCACCACCACGGTGTTACCCGGGTTCGCCCCGTTCTCCGTCAGCTTCCCGTCGAGGAGGGCCGCCACGCCCACGGCCCCGGCCGGCTCCACGACCATCTTCGAGCGCTCCAGGAGGAAGATGAGCGCCCGTGCGAGGGAATCCTCGCTGACGGTCACCACGTCGTCCACGAGTTCGCGGATGATCGAGAACGGCAGCTGGCCGGGGCGCCCGACGGCGATGCCGTCCGCGATGGTCGACACCTTGGTCAGCGGCACGAGGGCGTCGGCGGCGAGGGACGGCGGGTACGCGGCGGCGTTCTCCGCCTGCACCCCGATGATGCGGATCTCCCGGCCGAGCTCCCGGGCCCGGGCCTTGACGGCCACGGCCACGCCCGCGAGGAGTCCTCCTCCCCCCACGCCCATGAGGATGGTGTCGACGTCCGGGACCTGCTCGAGGATCTCGAGGCCGATGGTCCCCTGGCCCGCCACCACGTCCACGTTGTCGAACGGGTGGACGAACACCGCCCCGGTCTCGTCGGCGTACCTCTTCGCCTCGGCAAGTGCCTCGTCGACGTTGTGGCCGTGCAGCACGACTTCGGCGCCGTGTCCGCGCGTCGCAGCGAGCTTGGGCAGTGCGACACCCAGGGGCATATAGATGCGCGCGGAGATGCCGAGCCGGGAAGCGGCCACCGCCACGCCCTGCGCGTGGTTGCCTGCCGATGCCGCGACGACCCCGCGGGCACGCTCTGCCTCGCTGAGCTTCGCCATCCGGTTGTACGCGCCGCGGACCTTGAAGGAACCGGCGCGCTGCAGGTTCTCGCACTTGAAGGAGACCGTCGATCCGGTGAGCCGTCCGAGGGCGCGCGACTGCTCGATGGGCGTGCGGGCGATGACGCCCTCGAGCGTCCGGTGCGCGGCCTCGACATCGGCGAGGGTCACCGGAAGATCGGTCGCAGGGGGGAAGTCCGGCACGATGGTCGCCGCGGGGGCGCTCGCGGTGCTTGCAGGGTCGGTCGTGGGGTTCACTACGGATTGCTCGGTCACGGGGTGGTCTCTTCCTGGAGGGCTGACGCCGGCTGCGCGGGGTAGGGGTCCGGGGTGCTGGCCGGCGACGCAGGGTGTCCCGCGGTCACCGGCATGCTAATGCCGGACCCTCCGTGATCGAGCCGGTGCTCCGGCGCGACGACCGGGTCGTATTCCCAGGCCCGTTGCGCGATGTAGCGTACGGAGGTGTTGAGGACCGCCAGCAGCGGGACGGAGAAGAGCGCGCCGGGGATGCCTGCGAGCAGTGTTCCGCCGGCAACCGCGAGGACGACGGCGAGCGGGTGCAGGGCGACGGCCGGTCCCATGATGAGCGGCTGGAGGACGTGGCCCTCGAGCTGCTGGACCAGCAGGACGATCGCGAGCATCACGAGGGCGTTGACCCACCCGTTGGCGACGAGCGCGAGCAGGACCGCGACGGATCCCGTGGCGAGCGCGCCGACGATCGGGATGAAGGACCCGATGAAGACGAGGACGCCGAGGGGCAGGGCGAGCGGGACGCCGATAACCGCGGCGCCGACACCGATGCCGACGGCATCGACGGCCGCGACGAGCATCTGGACGCGGACGTAGCTGGCCATCGACATCCAGCCCCTGCGTCCGGCGCCGTCGAGCGCCGCGCGGGCCGGGAGCGGCGCGAGTCCGACGACGAAGCGCCAGATGCGTCCGCCGTCGAGCAGGAAGAAGATCAGGGCGAACACGGTGAGCAGGGTTCCGGCACCCACGTGGCCCGCCGTCGTCCCGAAGGACAGCGCCCCGTTGAGGATCGAGGCGCTGTTGTTCTGGACCGCGTCCCCGATGTCCTGGAGGTACTGGTCGATCTGGGTCGCGGTGAGCTGCAGCGGCCCCTGGGCCAGCCAGTCGAGCATCTGCTGGCTCCCGGCCCGGGCCTGTCGCCAGAGGCTGGACAGGCCGAGCGCGAGCTGGCTGCCGACGAGGAGGAGGGCGGCCGTGATGAGGCCGAAGAACCCGACGAGCGTAGCGGCGACCGCCAGCCCGTTCGGCACCCGCCGGCGTCGGAGCGCGTTCTTGAGCGGCAGGAGCAGGGCGGCGAGCAGTCCGGCGATCATGAGCGGGATGACGAGGAGGGAGACCTGGCTGAGCAGGTAGATCAGCACGCCTCCGACGACGACGACGAGCCCCAGCCGCCAGGACCAGGACGCAGCGACGCGCAGCGCGAAGGGGACGTCGGAACGATCATCGGATCGCGGCGGCTGCCGGGGAGCGGTGGGCTGCTGTGGCAACGGCTCCGGCAGCGCGGCAGCGCCGCGGCTCACGGCACGCTGGAGGGCGCGCTGGGGTTTCGCTCCGCGGAGACGCTGCATGACCCAATCTTTCCATAGAAGACTGGAGGGCCCCTATCCGAGAGCTGGCAGTATGCCCCACCTCGCGGAGAAGGAAGCCCCCGGATCGAGCCAGCGGAGGCCCTCCCCCGAATTGAAGGCGTTGGCGGGCGCGGTCATGGGTTCGATGGCCACCGCCCTGCTCACGCCGGGGTAGCTCGTGCTCACGTAGACATGCGCATACGCGAAGGATTCCTCGGCCCAGAGGGTGACCCGTCGGCCGTCCGGCGCCGACAGGACGTGCTCGTGCCGACCCTCGACGACCCCGAGTCCGGTAAACGCCGCATCCAGCCGGAGGTCGCCGACCCGCCGACCGTTCCGGAGATCGTCCTGCCCGGACACCGGACGCTTGCCGGTGGGAATGGACCGGTCGTCCGACTCGAACACCTCGTCCGCGAGGATCCTCAGCGTGAGCTCCTCGGTGGGGACGTCGGAGATCTTGAGGTAGGGATGCGCGCCCAGCGCGAAGGGAGCGGCCTCCGACGAGAGGTTCGTCAGCTCCTGGGTGACGGTGAGCTGCTCCTCGGTGAGGCTGTAGGTGGCCCGATGCAGCAGGTGGAAGGGGTACCCGTGCTGCGGGAACACCTCGGCCTCGAGGACGACGCTGGACGGACCGGTGTCGACGGCCCGGTAGCCGGTGTTGCGGAGGAGCCCGTGGCTGGCGTTGCCCTTCGACGGCTCGGTGATATCGAGCTGCTGCTCCTTGCCGTGCAGGGTCCAGCGGCCGTCCGCCACGCGGTTGGGCCAGGGCGCCAGGAGGATGCCGCCGCCGCCCGCAGGGATGTCGCCGTCCCCCCAGGTCTCGGTGAGGGCGACACCGCCGCACTCGAAGGACCTCAGGGCCGCAGCGAGGCTGGCGACGACGACGGTCGAGGAACCGGCCCTCAGGGTGAAGTTGGTGCCGCTTGCCGGACGGGGAGTCGACGGTGTCATGGAGCGATGCTACCGCTGCCGATGGGCGGTCCGGGCGGTTCCGTTCCTGCGGCAATGCTTCTATGATAGGTTTTGTTCGTTTTGGTGCGGACTCGTTCATTTCGTACTCTCCGCCCCGCCCCGCCCCGCACCGCCCGCCCGCCCGCCCGCCCGTCAGGAGGATCATGCTCGCCGCAGAGCGCCACGCAGCCATCCTCGAGCGCCTTGCCCACCAGTCCGCGGTGCGGGTCAGCGACGTCGCGCTCGCGCTGGGGGTCTCGGAGATGACCGTGCGCCGGGACATCGACGTCCTGGAGTCCCGGGGCGCACTGGTGCGCGTGCACGGCGGAGCCGTGCGTCCGGGCAGCCTGAGTTCCGTGGAGCCCGGCTTCGACGCCAACCGGAGCCGGGGCGGCCAGGCGAAGCAGGGCATCGCGGCCGCGGCCGTCTCCCTCCTGGTTCCCGGCATGACGGTCTCCATCACGGGTGGCACCACGACCTACGCCTTGGCTCCCCTCCTGACGCGCGTGCGGGGACTGACCGTCATCACCAACTCCCTCCCCCTGGCGGACGAGCTCCACCGCCTGAACGCTGCATCGGCACCGGACGGCGCACCCCGGGTGCTGCTGTCGGGCGGGGAACTCACGCCGTCGAAGGCGCTCGTCGGGCCCCTCGCCACGAGCACCATCGCCTCCCTCCGGGCGGACCTGTGCTTCATGGGAGCACACGGCGTGGACGCGGCCGCCGGGATCACCACCCCCAACCTGGCGGAAGCCGACACCAATCAGGCCTTCGCCCGCACCTGCGGCAAGCTCGTCGTCCTCGCGGACGCGACGAAGATCGGCGTCGTGAGCCTCGCCCGGGTCGCCCCGCTCGACGCCGCCGCAGCCCTCGTCACCGACCAGCAGCCCGACGCGCGGTACGCCGCGCTCACCCGGATCCTCCGCGACCCCGTCCCCGACACCCACCTGGAAGAGCGCCCATGACTGTCATCACCCCGACCCGCCTGTCCGACGGGCGCGAGCTGATCTACTTCGACGCGAGCGAAGGCGGTGCGGCGCGGCACCGCGACGCGGCGGCGACCGCCGACGCGCGCGGTCTGCCACCTCGCGGCCCGGCCGGTACCGCACGGTACGACGCGCTGACCGGCGAGTGGATCGCCGTCGCGGCGCACCGCCAGTCACGCACGCACCTTCCCCCCGCGGATCAGTGCCCGCTGTGCCCCACGACTCCCGCCAACCTCTCCGAGATCCCTGCAGCGGACTACGAGGTCGTGGTGTTCGAGAACCGCTTCTCCTCGTTCGGTCCGGACCTGGGCGACCTCCCGGGCGATCCCTCCTGGGGTACGACGGCGACGGCGTACGGGCGGTGCGAGGTGGTCGCGTTCGACTCCGCCCATGAGGGCTCCTTCGGCTCCCTCAGCCCCGAGCGGGCCCGGACCGTCGTCGATGCCTGGGCCCAGCGCACCGAGGCCCTGTCCGCAATGCCCGGCATCAAGCAGGTCTTCTGCTTCGAGAACCGGGGCGCCGACATCGGCGTCACCCTGCTGCACCCGCACGGGCAGATCTACGCGTATCCGTTCATCCCGCCGCGCGCCGCGGTGCTCGCGGAGAGGGCGGCCGCGTTCTTCGAGGCCTCCGGGGGAAAGCAGACGCTGATGGGCCACGCACTCTCCTCGGAGCGCAGTTCCGGCGAGCGCATGGTGATCGAGGGCGAGCACTTCAGCGCCTTCGTCCCCTTCGCAGCCCGTTGGCCGCTCGAGGTGCACCTGGTCCCCCACCGCCAGGTGGCCGACCTCTCCGGCCTGACGGACGCGGAGCGCGACGAGCTCACCACCGTCTACCTCGACCTCCTCGGCAGGCTCGATGCCCTCTACCCGACACCCACGCCGTACATCGCGGCCTGGCAGCAGGCTCCGGTCGACGCCGTCCTCCGGCCGGCCAGCTACCTGCACCTCCAGCTGACCTCACCGCGCAGGGCCGCCGACAAGCTGAAGTTCCTGGCGGGCTCGGAGGCCGCCATGGGGGCCTT
This sequence comes from Arthrobacter burdickii, assembly GCF_030433645.1. Taxonomy (NCBI): domain Bacteria; kingdom Bacillati; phylum Actinomycetota; class Actinomycetes; order Micrococcales; family Micrococcaceae; genus Arthrobacter; species Arthrobacter burdickii. Next base: position 457,119 of record NZ_JAROCG010000002.1, on the reverse strand, counting down.
CATCAACGACACCACCCCGGAGAAGGTCGCGGAGGCACTCCGCAACGCAACTCCCGCAGCCCGGAAGGACTCCGCATGACCACCCCCCTCGACCTCGCAGCCGCCTTCACCGACCGCTTCGGCAGCGAACCGGACGGCCTGTGGTCCGCGCCCGGACGCGTGAATGTCATCGGTGAACACACCGACTACAACGGCGGCTTCGTACTGCCGTTCGCCATCCGCCACTCGACGACGGTCGCCGCGGCCGTCCGTCCCGACCGGACCGTCCGGGTCGCGTCGACCTTCGCACCCGACGACGATCCCGTCACGGCCGACCTCGACGCCCTGGAGGAAGGCAGCGTCAAGGGCTGGGCGGCCTATCCCCTCGGCGTCCTCTGGGCCATGGAGCAGTCGGGGTACCGCTGCCCCGGGATGGACATCCTCGTCGATTCGTCCGTGCCAGTCGGTGCGGGCCTCTCCTCGTCCGCGGCGCTCGAATGCTCCGTCGCCGTCGCCGTCAACGAGCTCTCGGAGGCGGGCGTGTCCCGGCGGGAACTCGCGGTGATCGGGCAGCTCGCGGAGAACCGCATGGTCGGGGCGCCCACCGGCATCATGGACCAGTCGGCGTCCCTGCTCGGTGAGCCCGGGCACGCCGTCTTCCTCGACTGCCGATCCGGCGACTCCCGGCTCGTCCCCCTCGACCTGGAGGGTGCCGGACTGGAGCTGATGGTCATCGACACCCGCGTCAGCCACTCCCATGCGACCGGTGGATATGCGGCGCGCCGCCGCTCCTGCGAACTGGGCGCCGAGCTGATGGGCGTTCCCTCGCTGCGCGACCTGTCGGTCAAGGACCTCGCCGAAGCGGCCGGCGTGCTCGACGAGGAGACGTTCCGGCGTGTGCGGCACGTCGTGACGGAGAACGCGCGCGTCGAGGACACCGTGCAGGTCCTGACGGCCACGGGACCGGCGGACCTCGGATCACTCCTCGTCGCCAGTCACGCGTCGATGCGCGACGACTTCGAGATCTCCTGTGCCGAACTGGACACGGCGGTGGAGGCGGCGCTCGGCGCCGGTGCACTCGGTGCCCGCATGACCGGCGGAGGGTTCGGCGGATCCGCCATCGCCCTGGCGCGGGTCGACGACGTGCCTGCCATCCGCGAGGCCGTCGAGGACGCGTTCTCCGCTGCCGGATTCCGGGCGCCGGTTATCTTCAGCGTCCTGCCCGGTGCGGGTGCAGCCCGGATCGCCTGAGGACCACCCACCTGCCGCCTGACGCACGAAGGGGCCCGCAACCGGACGGTTGCGGGCCCCTTCGTTCTGCTTCAGATCGGAGACCGTTCCGGAAGGAACGGGTCCGGTTGTATCAGTCGACCTGTATCAGTGGTCCTGTGTCAGTCGTCGCCGCGAAGGATCGCGAGCAGGCGGAGGATCTCCACGTAGAGCCAGACGAGCGTGACGGTGAGACCGAACGCTGCTGTCCACGAGTACTTCTGCGGCGCACCGTGGCGCACTCCCTCGCTGATCGACGTGAAGTCGATGATGAGCGAGAAGGCCGCGAGGCCGATGGCGAGCACGCCGATGACGACGCCGAACGGAATGCCCGTCCCGAGGAAGTCCGCGCCGCGGAGTCCCCAGGGGTCATCGTTCAGGCCGAAGACCATGAGCCCGAGGTTCAGCAGCGAGAAGGCCGCGTAGCTGACGATCGCGATCATGAAGAACTTCATGGCCCGGGGCGTCGCGCGCACCTTGCCGCTCTTGAACAGCGCCAGCGTGACGCCGAAGACGATCAGGGTACCGAGCACCGCCTGCAGGGCGATGCCGGGGAACATGGCCTCGAGGAACATGGTGATCCCACCGAGGAACAGGCCCTCGAGTCCGGCGTAGGCCAGGATCAGCGCGGGCGACGGCTCACGCTTGAACGAGTTCACGAGGCCGAGCACGAAACCGCCGAGCGCACCGACCACCATCAGCGGAACGGCGAGGCCCGGAACGAGGAACGCCGGAACCGCGGCACCCAGCAGCACGACACCCAGGCACAGCAGTGTCTTGACGATGACGTCGTCGAACGTCATGCGTCCCGTCTGCGCAGGTCCTGCGGACGGCTGGTTGTACATGTGCTCCAGCTGCTGCTGGTTGGCGATCGTCTGGCCCGCGTACGTCGCAGTGCCGTATCCCGCCATCTGGTTGCCTCGGGTAGCGGAACGGAAGGTCTTTCCGTTGAATACCGGATTACCGCCAAGTGCCATTTCTGTTAGTCCTCCATTAGGGGGCTGAGTGTCCTGCAACCCTACCAATTCCAACGGTTCGAGCGGATTTTTGTTCCCGGACAGGCGCCGGCGGCATGCTACCCCGAAGCGGAATTACAACACCAAGGCGGCTGTGTAAAACTTTCGTTACCGAATCGCTACCTCTGTCGGATGCTTTTGCGAAATGCCGAAACATGCCGCTAGTAACATGAGCCCCACGCCCGTGACACTCGTCACAACTGTTGATCCCGGCGCCCGCCGCCGGGCCTGCCCCCACCGTGGAGGTTCCCATCTTGTTTCCCCTATTGACGCCTGCGCGGATCAGGAGACCCCTGCTGCTGGTGCTCGGCCTCCTGGCCACCGTGCTGCTCGGTGCCCCCGCGGCGCACGCGTCCCCCCAGCCGCCCGTCCCTGGAATCCACCAGATCCAGGCCGCCTCGAGCGTCCAGACCCAGGAGTTCGACTATTCGATCGGCGGCGTACTCCGCGGTGTCGACGGTCCCATCGCCGACGTGACGGTCACGGCGACAGGCAACGGCTTCGAGGGTGAGACCACCTCGGGCCCCAACGGCGCTTGGAGCATCGACGTACCCGAGCAGGGCACCTATGAAGTCGCAATCGACGAGGAGACGCTCCCCGAGGGCGTCGCCCTCGCGGAGGGCCAGCAGAATCCGCGCGACGTGACGTTCGCCAACACGTCCAGCGCGACCACGCTCTTCCTCTTCGGCGAGGGCATCGTCTCCCAGCAGGCATCCTTCCTGGACACGCTCGCGGAGCGCGCGCTCGCAGGCTTCAGCTTCGGCCTGCTCCTGGCGCTGAGCGCCGTCGGCCTCTCCCTCATCTTCGGCACCACGGGCCTCACAAACTTCGCGCACGGCGAGATGGTGACCATCGGCGCCGTCCTGGCCTTCGCCTTCGCGGGCGCCGGACTCCCGATCGCGGTCTCGATCGTGCTCGCCGTCCTCGGTGGCGGACTCCTCGGCTACGTGCAGGACGCCGGGCTGTGGAAGCCCCTGCGGCGCCGCGGCACGGGCCTCGTGCCGATGATGATCGTGAGCATCGGCTTCGCCCTCGCGCTGCGCTACATCATCCAGTTCTTCTTCGGCGGCGCGACGCAGCAGCTGCCCGGTTCCCAGAGCCAGATCATCGAGATGGGTTCCGTCTCGATCTCCCGCAACAACCTGACGTCGCTGATCGTGAGCCTCGTGATCATCCTGGTGGTCGCGTTCCTGCTGCTCCGGACCCGGATCGGCAAGGCCACCCGTGCCGTCGCCGACAACCCCGCACTCGCCGCCGCCTCCGGCATCGACGTGGACCGGGTCATCCGCATCGTCTGGGTCATCGGCGGCATGCTCGCCGCCCTGGGCGGCATCCTGTGGGCGTACTACCGCCCCGGGGTCTCGTACAACATGGGCCAGCAGATCCTGCTGCTCATCTTCGCCGGCGTCACGCTCGGCGGCCTGGGCACCGTGTTCGGCGCACTCGTCGGATCCATCATCGTCGGGCTCTTCGTGGAGATCTCCACGATCTGGCTCGAGGCAGACCTCAAGTACGTGGGGGCGCTGCTGATCATGATTCTCGTGCTCCTGTTCCGGCCGCAGGGTATCCTCGGCCGCCGTGAGCGCATAGGTTAGGGGCTCGTCATGGACTTCGGAAACATCCTCATCAACGCGTTCGGCGAACTGATCAGCCCGACGACGGCGGCCTACGCCCTCGCCGCGCTCGGCCTCGCCGTCCACTTCGGCTACTCGGGCCTCCTCAACTTCGGGCAGGCCGGATTCATGGCCGTCGGAGCGTACGGCTACGCCATCTCGACCCTCAGCTTCAACGCCCCGCTGCCCGTCGCCGTCCTCGTCGCGCTGCTGTCCTCGGTGGTCTTCGCGATCGTGCTGGGCATCCCCACACTGCGCCTCCGGGCGGACTACCTGGCGATCGTGACGATCGCCGCGGCAGAGATCATCCGCTACATCGTGACCACCAACGGCCTCACGGACGTCACGGGTTCCGCGAACGGCCTGGCGGCCTTCGAAGGCGGCTTCTACGGGCTCAACCCGTTCCCCCCGGGCCGGTACAACATCGGCCCCCTGGGCATGAACGAGCGGGACTTCTGGATCCGCATCGTCGGCTGGTCGGTCGTCATCATCGCGTGCCTCGTCGTCTGGCTCCTGATGCGCAGCCCCTGGGGCCGCGTGCTCAAGGGCATCCGCGAGGACGAGAACGCCGTGCGCTCGCTCGGCAAGAACGTCTACGCCTACAAGATGCAGGCCCTCGTGATCGGCGGTGTGCTCGGCTCCCTCGCGGGCATCATCTTCACGCTGCCCCGCGGCGCCGTGCAGCCTGCCAACTACGCGACCGAGCTGACGTTCTTCCTCTACACCTGCCTCCTCCTCGGCGGCCTGGCCACTGTCCTCGGACCGGTCATCGGGGCGATGATCTTCTGGGTGGTGCTCTCATTGACGCAGGGACTCCTGTACGGCGCGATCGAGGTCGGCGCCATCACGTTCCTGTCCAACGCGCAGGCGGGCCAGCTGCGCTACATCCTCGTGGGCGTGGCACTGATGCTGCTCATGGTCTTCAGGCCGCAGGGCGTCCTGGGTAACAAGAAGGAGTTGGCGTTCGCATGACCTCCAGCCACAGCGACAACACACCCGGCACCGACGGCACGCCGGGTACAGGCGGCGCCCACGCGGCAGACGCCCCGGTCGACGCAGCAGGAGGAGCCACCCCCAGGGCCGCGGGTTCACATGACTCTGCTTCGAGCGACACGGTGTCCCCGGAACGCGACCACACGACGGACTCCGAGCCCATCACGACCGACGCGGCGGGACCGGGGTGCCGCAAGCGCGACCCCATCGTCGTCGCCCGCAACGTCACGCGGACCTTCGGCGGCATCAATGCCGTCGACGTCGAGCACCTCGAGATCCCCCGGCACAAGATCACCGCGCTGATCGGCCCCAACGGAGCCGGCAAGACCACGCTGTTCAACCTGCTGACCGGTTTCGACGTGCCGAACAGCGGGGACTGGGAATTCGACGGCAAACCCCTCGCCAAGGTCGCCTCGCACAAGGTGGCCCGCATGGGCATGGTCCGCACGTTCCAGCTCACCAAGGTCATGGGCAAGCTCACCGTCATGGAAAACATGCGGCTGGGCGCCACGGACCAGCCCGGCGAGAGCCTGGCCCGTGCCCTCTTCAAGGGCATCTGGGGTGGGCGCGAGCGGGAGATCACCCAGCAGGCAGAGGTGCTGCTGGCGAAGTTCAAGCTCGACACCAAGCGCGACGACTACGCTGCCTCGCTCTCGGGCGGACAGCGCAAGCTCCTCGAGATGGCGCGGGCGCTCATGGTCCGGCCGCGGCTCGTGATGCTCGACGAGCCGATGGCGGGGGTCAACCCCGCGCTGACGCAATCGCTCCTCGACCACATCAAGAACCTCAAGGCCGAGGGCATGACCGTCCTCTTCGTCGAGCACGACATGCACATGGTCCGCCACATCGCCGACTGGGTGGTGGTCATGGCGGAAGGCAAGGTCGTCGCGGAGGGACCACCGGACATCGTGATGAAGGACCAGGCCGTCATCGACGCCTACCTGGGCGCCCACCACGACGTCGATCTCGGTGACGAGACCGGCATCGAGCGCCTCGAGGAGGAGCTCGCCCACGACGACGCGTCGGTCGTCGGCACCGAGAACGAGGGCATCCTCGGCCACGGCGTCACCGAGGTCGGGGGCGCCCACGCCGCTGGCCCCCACAAGGATGAGGAGACGAAGTGAGAGAGGAATTCGAGGGTGACTCGGTGGTCAAGGTCACCGACCTCGTCGCGGGCTACATCCCCGGCGTGAACATCCTGAACGGCTGCAGCATCGAGGCACGCCGTGGTGAGCTGATCGGCATCATCGGTCCCAACGGAGCCGGCAAGTCGACGCTCCTGAAGGCGATGTTCGGCCTCGTCAAGGTCCACTCGGGAACCGTCGTGGTGCGCGGCCAGGACCTCACCGGCCTGAAGGCGAACCGGCTCGTGAGCCGCGGCGTCGGCTTCGTGCCGCAGAACAACAACGTCTTCGCCACGCTGACCATCGAGGAGAACCTCCAGATGGGCATGTACCAGCGGCCGAAGGACTTCAAGGAGCGCTTCGACTTCGTGACCGGCCTCTTCCCCGAACTGGGGAAGCGGAAGGCGCAGCGGGCCGGCTCGCTGTCCGGCGGTGAGCGCCAGATGGTCGCCATGGGCCGTGCGCTCATGATGGACCCCGCGGTGCTGCTGCTGGACGAGCCGTCCGCAGGGCTCTCCCCCGTCAAGCAGGACGAGACGTTCCTCCGCGTCCACGAGATCAACCGGGCCGGAGTCTCCGTGATCATGGTGGAGCAGAACGCCCGCCGCTGCCTGCAGATCTGCGACCGCGCCTATGTGCTCGACCAGGGCAAGGACGCGTACACGGGCACGGGGCGTGAGCTCATGAAGGACCCGAAGGTCATCCAGCTCTACCTCGGCACCCTCGCCGACACCGCCTGAGGCACTTCCGGAGGGAACGTAGGCGCTGAACGCAAGGGGTGGGCGGAACCGGCAACGGTTCCGCCCACTTCCTTTTAATGGCCGCTACGTTGGGGAGGGCAGACGGAGCGAGGACCACGGGAAGGACGGCCGGCACATGGCAGGAGCGAGTGATGCGATCGGCAAGGGCTTCGAGGTGGTGTTCCGCGGCATGAAGCACCTGCGGCGGCACCGCCCCATCCACTCCCGGGGGCTGAGGCTCGACGGCACGGCCGTGGTGCACGACCACGGGCTGAGGAGCGGGATCGCCTGGATCGACCGGCCGGACGCGACCCCTGCCACCGCACGGGTCTCACGCTCCGTGGGTACCCCGGACGGGCTGCCCGACATCGTCGGGCTCGCGGTGCGGATCCACCACCCCGGCTCCGGGCCACTGCCGTCCACGTTCTCGGACATCCTGCTGTCCTCCACGGGCTGGTCCTTCCCGGGTCGCTTCGCGCTGATTCCCCGGCTGCGCGCCTCGCGGGCTCCCCTGACCACGATGATGCCGTACCGCGGCGAGGACGGCCCCGTGCTGCTCGGGGCGCGGACGCTCTCCCCTTCCCGACTGCCGTCCTCCCTGAGGGGCTTCGAGCGGGCCCTGGGGACCTCTCCGTGGCAGCTCGGCCTGTACTTCGCCACTCCGCGAGGGGCCTGGCAGCACTTCGGCACCCTCACGCTGCGCCTGGACCCCGAGGGAGAGGAGAAGGACCTGCGCTTCGACGCCGTCCTGCACCCCTTGGCCGGCGCCCAGACCTACGACTGGACGCGCAGGGTCCGCGAGCCCTCCTACGCCGTCTCCAGGCGCCAACCGGGTGACGCCTGAGCACAGTCCAGCCTGCCCGATCCTCGAGGGACAGCACGTAACTCCCGGACAGCACGAGCCTGCGGGGACAGCAGAAAGCCCCGGCCGCGCCTTCCGTCGGAAGGGCGGCCGGGGCCGTGAACCACTGCGGCACGCTTTACCGGAGCTGGGCTCCGGACGAGTCCCTAGAGCTGTCCGACCTCGGAACGGCTCGGCTGGGGCTTGTTGTCGGCGTCGTACTTGTAGATACCGATAGCGGCTTCGGTGGGATCACCGTTCTTGTCGAAGGTCACGGGACCGGACACACCGTCGTAGTCGATGTCCTCGCCGTCGCGCAGCAGCGTGACGCAGCCGGCGAAGTCGAAGCACTTGGTGCCGTCCTTCGAGACCGCCTCGAGCTGCTTCGCGATCTCGGTGCCTTCCACGCTTCCCGCTGCCTCGGAGGCGAGCGCGATGAGGTTCACGGCGTCGTAGCTCTCGCCCGAGTAGGCATAGCTGGTCAGCTTGGGGTCCACGGTCGCGAGCGCTTCCTGGAACCCGGTGCCGGTGAAGGGGCCGGGGATGGTGCCCTGGGCTCCCTCGAGGGTTCCGGGATCGAGGTCCGCGCTGTAGTCGGAGGTGTTGCCGTCGACCATGAACAGCGTGCTCGCGTCGATGCCCTTCGCGACCAGCAGCGGGACGATGCTCTTGGCCTCGTCGAAGCTGATGAGGACGATCGCATCAGGCTTGGCCGCGGCGATGGCGTCCACCTGGCTCGAGAACTGCGAGTCACCGGTGTTGAACATCTCGTTGGCGACGACCTGGCCGCCGGCCGCTTCAACGGTCTCCTGGATGGTGCCCTGCAGACCGGTGCCATAGGCGTCGTTCAGGGTGATCATGCCGACCGTCTGAGCGCCGCAGGTCATGATGTAGTTGCCGAGCGTGCGGCCCTGGAGGACGTCCGAGGGGGCGGTGCGCCAGTACAGGCCCTTGTCGTCCCAGGTGCTGAATTCGGCCGCCGTATTGGCGGGAGAGAACTGCACCACGCCGGCGCCGGTGATCTGGTTGATGACGGTCTTCGAGACGCCCGAGGATGCGGCACCCACGATGGCGCTGACGTCCTGGGACAACAGGTCCGTGACGGACTGCGTCGCGATGTCGGTCGTGGTGTCACCGGAGTCGCGCTGCGTGATGGAGACGTCCTGGCCGAGCACGCCACCGGCCTCGTTGATCTGGTTGACGGCGAGAGTGGAGCCGGCAATCTCGGGCGGGCCGAGGAACGCGAGCGTCCCGGTGGTCGGCAGGAGGGAACCGAGCTTCAGCGGTGCAGGACTCGTGGTCTTGCTGGCGGGCACGGCGGCGGGGTCACCCTTCTCGCCCTGCTCCTCGCCGGCGCCACCCTCGCTCTCGGGGCATGCCAGAGCCGACGTTGCGGCGGCAGCAGTGGTCTCGGTGTCGCCGGCGCCCTCGGAACTCGTGGTTCCGCCGCCGCCGCAGCCGGAGGCAAAGAGCGCGATCCCCAGGCTCAGGGCAGCGACCTTTCCCGCGCGCGTGGCATTGTCCCCGATGCCGAGCAGCGCGGAGTTGCGTGTTGCAGTCATGAATTAGTCTCCTCGACCGAAAGGCTCTTGCTGCCTTTGATGCGATCACCAGGTGTTCCTGGCTTATGGAAAAGCTAATCGATAAATGTGTCTCAGATAAGGGAATCCGGTTACATCCTTGTAACGCTCGTCACAGCCGTGGCAGCGCACTCTTGACAGCGGGCACTACTCAGAGTGCTGTCCATCTGGGCCACGCCGCGCGGGAGCGGCACCACGTCGGGGAGGAAGTGCCCCAGCAGGGACTCGAACCCTGACTGAACAGATTTTAAGTCTGCTGCCTCTGCCATTGGGCTACTGGGGCCGGCCAGCCTGTCCAGCGTACCGCGGACGCACCGGACTCGTTCACCGGGGGACAGACGACGAACGACGGCGACCCCGGAAAGGAGGTCGCCGTCGTTCGTCGGTTCAAGCCGTGTCAGCCCGGTGTCAGCCGGGTGTCAGGCCGTGGCCTTCGCTGCTGCTGCCTGCCCTGCCGGCGTCGGCGGCTGGCTCTGCAGCGCGGTGTCCTTCTTCGGCGGCGGGGTCGCCGCTTCGCGGAACTGGCGCTGCGGGTTCTGCAGGTCCGAGAGCGGAGCGAGGTCGCGGCCGAAGAGGAAGCTCATGCTCCAGTTGACGATCACGCGGGCCTTGCGCTCGTACATCGGCATCGCGAAGCCATGGTAGCCACGGTGGGCGAGCCAGGCCGGGAAGCCCTTCATGCCGAAGCCCATGATGTTCGCGACACCCTTGAACTGGCCGAAGCCGGCCACGGCGCCGAGGTTGGTGTGGCGGTATTCCTTGACCTCACCCACGCCGTAGCTGGCGGCGAGGATGTTGGCGGCGAGGAGCTTGGCCTGGCGCACGGCGTGCTGGGCGTTGGGGACGCAGAAGCCTCCGACTCCCCCACCGGTCAGGTCGGGGACGGCGGCGACGTCGCCCGCGGTCCAGGCGTTCTGGAGGGGTCCGTCGTCGCCCGTGATCCGGAGTTCGGCGTTGGCGCGCAGGCGGCCGCGCTCGTCGACCGGGAAGTCCGTGGAACGGACCACGGGGTTGGCCTGCACGCCTGCGGTCCAGATCAGGGTGTCGGTCTCGAACTCGTCGGCCGGCGTCTTGTCCGGCATGTTGATGAGTTTCAGCGTGCCGTCGACGGCGCTGGAGAGCGACGTGTTGAGCAGGACCTCGATCTGGCGTGAACGGAGGTGTCCGACGACCCACTCGGCCTGCTGGGCCGTGACCTCGGGCATGATGCGCCCCATGGCCTCGACGAGGACGAAGCGCAGGTCGGAGCGGCTGAGGCGGGAGTTCGCCTTGACGGAGTCGCGGGCGGCGTCCTCCATCTCGGTGATGGTCTCGATACCGGCGAACCCGCCGCCGACGACGACGAAGGTCAGGGCGCGGTCACGCTCGGGACCCTCGGGCATGACGGAGGCCGTCTCGATGCGCTCGAGCATCTTGTTGCGCAGTGCCACCGCTTCCTCGATGGTCTTCAGGCCGATGCCCTGGTCCTTGAGGCCTTCGATCGGGAAGGTGCGCGTGATGGAACCGGCAGCGACGACGACGTCGCTGTAGCCGAGCTCGAAGGACTCGCCACCGCCCGTGGGCTCGATGGTGGCGGTCCGGCCGGCGTGGTTGATCGACGTGACCTTGCCCGAGATCAGCTCGGTCTTCCGCAGGTGCTTGCGGTGGGACACGATCGCGTGGCGCGCCTCGATGCTCCCGGCGGCGACCTCGGGGAGGAAGGGCTGGTAGGTCATGTAGGGCAGGGGATCCACCAGCGTGACGATTCCGCCGTGGTCCTTGACCTTTTTCTGCAGCCTGTGCGCGACGTACAGGCCTACGTAACCGCCGCCGACGACAAGGATGCGCGGGCGGTCAGAGAAGTGTGGGTTCGATGCCATTCCTCGATGCTACCGGAGTTTGTGAAAATCTTCACTAGCTCCGCGGAGGAGGCGGAGCCCCGGTCACCACCGGTCGTTCCCGCCTCCCGGGACGTGCTCGATCCGTCCCGCGTTCCCCTCGGAGGGCGCTGGCGTACGCCTCCTGACGCGGGCCACGTGCAGGGCCCCGCCGAGGAGCACTGCGAGCATCAGCCCGCCGAATCCGAGCACCACGAGCGCGGGCACGTCGTGCACGGAGGTGAGCGGGTCCTCGGCCTGCGGCGCCGGCGGAGCCGGGATCACCTCGGCCGGCGGATGGCTCGGCAGGGCCGGAGCGGAGGCCGGGGGCTGCCCGCCGCGCCGGTAGGTCTGGATCCACTGGGCCATGCTGCCCAGCCGGTTCTCCGCGGGTACCGCGAGGTCGGCATCGACGGCGGCGGCGACGTCGAGCACGCCGTAGCCGTAGAGCGTGTCGAAACCGGGCTGTCCGGCGTCACGCGCCGTGTCCACGATGCGGTTGACGACCTGCGCGGCCGTCAGCTCCGGATAGCGGGCGCGAATGAGGGCTGCGACGCCCGAGACCAGCGGTGCCGCGCCGGACGTGCCCGACCAGTTCGCGTAGAAGCCGCCGGGCAGTCCCCCGACGAGGTTCTCGGACGGGGCGGCGACCGCGATGCTGATGCCCTCGGAGGACGCTTCGGCACTCGCCAGGCCCGAACGGTCGAGCCCTGCGACGGCGAGGACGCCGGGTATCGTGGCGGGCGCTCCGACCTGTGTGAGCCCGCCGGCCCGGTTGCCGGCCGCGGCGACGATGACGACGTCGTGCTGCTCCGCGTAGAGGAAGGCCTGGTCCCAGCTCTCGGGCCAGGCGGTACTCGTGCTCCCCAGCGACATGTTGATGACGTCCGCGCCGTTGTCGACGGCCCAGCGGACCGCCCAGGGAACCTGTTCGTCGACCGACACGCCGGCCGGATTGGGACCGCTGCTCTGGCCCTCGATCCAGAGGGAGACGGCGAGCAGGTTGGCCTTCGGTGCGACGCCGACGATCCCGTCCGGACCGTTCCCGTACTGGCTGAAGGGCGCCGGGGTCGGCGAAGGAGCCCTGCCGGAACCGGAGGGCCTCGGCGCGGCGGGGTCGGTGTGGCCACGCCCGGCCAGGAGGGTGCTGACCAGGGTTCCGTGGCCCGGCACTTCCCCGATGCCGCGCTGCCCGCCGGGATCGCCCGCACCCGAGGCATCCGTGCCGCCGATCACGGCTCCGGCGAGGTCGGGGTGGGTCGCGTCGATCCCGCTGTCGATCACCGCCACCGTGACACCCTCGCCCTGCGTGCTCTGCCAGGCTTCCTCGATGCCGTAGTCCTCGAGCCAGTACTCCTTGCCGCGGATGTCGTCCGCGGCGGCCGGGGTGGCCGGCAGGAGGACGGCGAGGCACACGACGACGGCAGCCCCCGCACGGACGGCGAGGCGCGCTCGGGAGAGCATCAGCTCACCGTTCCCGCTCCGCAACGCTCAGGGCTATCCCGTCGAGGATGTCGTGCTCGCTCGTGATCGCTGTCGTGACGCGACCGTCCGTGACCGCCGCGATGCGCTCGAGAATCGATTTCCAGATCAGGGCGCCCGCCCCGATGACGTCGACGCGGCCGGGGTGCATGTAGGGCAGGGCGGCCCGTTCGGCCCGCGTCCGGTGCAGGAGGTCCGACGCCGCCGCCGAGAGGACGGGAATGGGCAGCTCGGCGCCGTGGATGCGCTCGGCCTGGTAGCCCGGGAGTCCGAGTGCGTGGGCGGTGACGGTGGTGATGCTTCCCGCGACCCCGACGATCTTCGTGATGCGGTCCAGGGGCACCTCGGCCGCGGCTTCATCCATCATCCGGCCGACCTCGGCCTCCATCGCCTCGATCTGCGCGGTGCTGGGCGGATCGTCCGTGAGGAACCGCTCGGTGTAGCGCACGCAGCCCATGTCCGTGCTGCGTGCAGCGATCAGTCCGTCCGCGGTGCCTGCGACGAACTCCGTGCTTCCGCCGCCGAGGTCGATGACCAGGACGGTCTCGTCGCGGTCCGTCTCCAGCACGCTCACGGCGCCGTCGAAGGACAGTCGCGCCTCCTCGTCGCCGGAGACGACCTCTGGCTCCACGCCCAGCCGGGCGCGGATGCCGTCGACGAAGTCCTGGCGGTTCTCGGCATCGCGTGATGCCGAGGTCGCCACGAACCGCACGGGCGGGTTGCCGTGCTTCTCGATGAGCGCTGCGTACTCTTCCGTCGCGGCGAACGTGCGGGCGAGCGCAGCCTCCGACAGGCGCCCGGTCGCGTCCACTCCCTCGCCGAGCCGCACCACCCGCATGAGCCGTTCGACGTCGGTCAGGACGCCGTCCTCGACGTCGGCGATCAGGAGCCGGATGGAATTGGTGCCGCAGTCGATGGCAGCTGTGCGCATTAGTTCTCCTCGTCGGACGCGGTGGATTCGGACGCGGTGGATTCGGATGCGTCGGGTCCCAGAGAGGTTACCTGTGCCCCGCCGGTCCCGGCATCTCCGCGCCGTGCCGCCCGCTTGGCCTCGAGTTCCTCGGGGCTCAGGCCCTGGGTCCTGGTGTGCCTGCTGAGGTCGGCGTGCGGCGCCTGGCCCGTCGTGTCCCAGGCGCCCTCGCAGTAGCACCGCTCGGGCGTCCACCACTGCGCTATGCGGCCGATGGCCTCGTCGCCCAGCGGATTCACGCCCGGCCCCGCCGCGAGGGCGTGTCCGACCAGGACGTGCAGGCACTTCACGCGGGTCGGCATGCCTCCCGCCGAGACTCCGGCGATCTCCGGCACGGCCCCCGTGCCGGCGCGTTCGCCCACCGCGTCCCGCGCGGCGAGGTAGTCCTCGTGGGCGGCGCGGTACCTCTCGGCGAGTGCCGCGTCGGTGGTCAGGCGCTCGCTCATCTCGGTCATGACGCCCTCGGCCTCGAGCCGCGACACCGCGGCCGTGATCACCGGGTGGCTGAGGTAGTAGGTCGTGGGGAACGGGATACCGTTCGAGAGGCGCGGAGCGGTGGTGGCGACGAGCGGGTTTCCACAGATGCACCGCGCGCCGATCTCGACGACGTCGCGTACGGGCCGGCCGAGCTGGCGGCTGAGGACGTCGAGATCGCGTCCGCTCGGGATCAGCGGGTCCTGGTCGTCCCGGCCGGGTCGATCGTGCTCGTCGTGCTGGTCGTGCTGGTCGTGCTGGGTCACGCTGTTCCTTCCTGGGACGCCGCTCCGGGCGTCCGGTTCGCGGCGGGCGGTCGCTCTCGCGGCAACGCCCCGCCGCTCAATCTGTCGCTGCGCGGGCGACCGAGCTCCAGAGCGAGTCGACCCAGGGCAGGTCGGCGGGTTCGGGGGCCGATCCCTCGCCGGTGCTCTCCTCGATCCCGTCGCCACCCTTGACGAGGTAGCGGGTCTCCCCCGGCATCACGAGGAAGATGCGCTCGCGCGCCTGCTGCCGGACGAAGGCCGGATCATCCCAGCGGGCGAGCTCCGACTGGTAGTCCGCCTGCTCCTGCTGCTGCTGGGCGATATCCGCGCGCAGGGCATCGAGTTCCGCCTGCTGCTGCAGGTAGCGGCTCACCGACGGCGCCAGCAGCACGATCACGGCGATGAGCACGACGGCGAGGGCGAGCAAACGGCCCGAGAAGGACTTCGCCGGGATGGGCGTGGCCTCCTCGGCCGGCTCGATGACCGACTCGGCACGCTTGGAACCGAGCCGTCCACGGCGGATGCTTCCCGCGAGCTGCGACCGCTCGGCGGCACGTGCCTCCGAAGGGGATGCAGGGGTGGACCGTCCAGTCGCCGGACGCGCGGTCCGCGGCGGCGTCGTCCCTGCCGCCCCTGACGCTGCGCGGGCGTCCCTCGTCCCGGACGAACCCATCGAGCGCGGGTCCTTCGTGGCGGAAGGGCCGGCCGCACGGGGTGGGGACGGCTTGCGCTGGCCGGACCCGGCAGGGCGGGGCTGCGCGGGACGGGACGGGGCGGGGACGTGGCTCGCCCCGCGGGTGCCCGTGGCGGAACCGGTGTCGGTCGGGGAACTGCCGGCCCGGGAGCCGGCAGGGGTCTGGCCCTTGGCCGCTCCGGGGGCCGGCCGTTCCTCCGCCGCGGGCGAAGGACGGCCGGCTCGCGGCACGTTAGGGCGGCGGGCAGTCATGAAGCTCCTCGTCAATGCTGTCGCGTCTGGTCGCGTCGGATTTCTTCCGAAACCCGTCTAACGAGGGTAACCGCCCGCCCGATCAACTGCTGACGTACTAGGCCGTGAAACGCGGGAAGGCGCTGCGACCGGCGTAGCGTGCGGCGTCGTCGAGCTCCTCCTCGATGCGCAGCAGCTGGTTGTACTTGGCGACGCGCTCGCTCCGGGCAGGAGCGCCGGTCTTGATCTGGCCGGCGTTCGTGGCCACGCAGATGTCGGCGATGGTGGTGTCCTCGGTCTCGCCGGAGCGGTGCGAGGTGATCGTCGTGTACCCGGCACGCTGCGCCATCGAGATGGCGTCGAGCGTCTCGGTCAGGGTACCGATCTGGTTGACCTTGACCAGCAGCGAGTTCGCCGTCTGGCTGGAGATGCCCCTGGCCAGGCGCGTGGGGTTCGTGACGAAGAGGTCGTCGCCGACGAGCTGGACCCTGTCGCCGATCGCGTCCGTGAGGTGCTTCCAGCCCTCCCAGTCGTCCTCGTCGAGGGGGTCCTCGATGGAGACCAGCGGGTAGTCGCGGACGAGCTCCTCGAAGTAGGCGCTCATCTCCTGGGTGCTGAGCGTGCGGCCCTCGAAGTGGTACGAGCCGTCCTTGTAGAACTCGGACGCGGCGACGTCGAGGGCGAACGCGATGTCGGTGCCGGGCGTGTAGCCCGCGCGCTCGACGGCGGTGGTGATCAGGTCGAGTGCGTCGCGGTTGGACGGCAGGTTCGGTGCGAAGCCGCCCTCGTCGCCCAGGCCGGTGGCCAGGCCCTTCTCCTTCAGCACGGACTTGAGCTCGTGGTAGACCTCGACGCCCCAGCGGAGGCCCTCGGAGTAGGACTGCGCACCGAGCGGCACGATCATGAATTCCTGGATGTCGACGTCGGAGTCCGCGTGCGAACCACCGTTGAGGATGTTCATGAGCGGCACCGGCAGGACGTGGGCGTTCGGGCCGCCGAGGTAGCGGTAGAGCGGCAGCGCGGCGGATTCGGCGGCGGCGCGGGCGATGGCGAGGGAGACGCCGAGCATCGCGTTGGCGCCCAGGTTCGACTTGTTCTCGGTGCCGTCCAGGTCGATCATCGCCTGGTCGATGGCGCGCTGGTCCGCGGCGTCGAAGCCGAGGAGGGCCGGCTGGATCTGCTCGATGACGGCTTCGACGGCCTGGAGGACGCCCTTGCCGAGGTACCGGTCCTTCTCGCCGTCGCGGCGCTCGTTGGCCTCGAATGCGCCGGTGGAGGCACCGGAGGGGACGGCCGCGCGGCCGAAGGTGTCGTCGTCGAGCAGGACCTCGACCTCGACCGTGGGATTGCCGCGGGAATCGAGGATTTCCCTCGCGTGGATGGCATCGATGATGGCCATGGATTTGCTCCTCTTCGTTGGAGTGTAGGGGTTCACATCTTGTTGGGACGTCTTTGTCAGAGCAACGGAGGTGTTGCTCACAGCCTAGTTCACGTGCGTCCGGACGTGCGCTGGATCACCCGGTTGTGACGCCGGCGCTTGGATCCCGCCGGCCCCTAGTCGCCGGCGACGTCCTGCTGGTAGTCCAGCACCGCACGTCGGAGGGCACGCTCGGGGTCCACCCCGGACGCCAGCGCACGCCGGGTCAGCTCCAGCAGTTCCCTGCCGACACGCGCCTCGGCGTCCGGAGCTCCCTCGGCATCGGCTGCATCGGCTGCCTCGGGGGCGTCGGAGGATCCGGGGGCGTCCGAGGACCCTGGGGCGTCCGAGGAACCGGGGACGTCGATTGCGCCGACGGGCTGGGCGGCCGCGGCCGGGCCGCTGCCCTCCCCCGCGCGCTTGAGGGTCTTGGCGGCCAGGGCGAGCGCGGGCAGGTGGTGCGGTATCCCCTCGAAAGGCGAGGTGCGCCCGGGCCGCTCCTGCGCCTTCACCGCATGCCAGGTGGCGACGATCTCCTCCACGGAGGCGGGGAAGCTCCCGAGGAGGGCGCCGTCGGGCGAGAAGACGTGCGGATTGCGGCGGACCAGCTTGGCGGTCAGCCCGTCCGCCACCTCGGCGAGCCCGAAGGACCCGCGCTCGGCCTGCAGCTGCGCGTGGAGCACCACCTGGAACAGCACGTCCCCGAGCTCGCCCCGCAGCGCGTCGAGGAGGCCGGCGCCGGGGTGGTCCGTCCTCGCGACGTCGTCGACGGCCTCGTAGAGCTCGTAGGTCTCCTCGACGAGGTATTCGAGCAGGGCCGCGTGGTCCAGCGCCGCGGTCCAGGGACAGTGCCGGCGGAGGAGGCCGACCACCTCGGCGAGGCGCTCGACCGACGAGCCCGGCGGGCGGCCGGGCACGGCGGAGGGCCGCTGGGCGGGAGCGTCCACTAGGACGCCTGGCGGGCGACCCTGTCGAAGGTGGACGTGATGTGCTCGGCCAGGGCTTCGCGGTCCTCGAGCGGCAGGAAGGCGGCGTCGACCGCGTTGAGGGTGAGCTCG
This sequence comes from Arthrobacter burdickii, assembly GCF_030433645.1. Lineage (NCBI taxonomy): Bacteria > Bacillati > Actinomycetota > Actinomycetes > Micrococcales > Micrococcaceae > Arthrobacter > Arthrobacter burdickii. Next base: position 439,516 of record NZ_JAROCG010000002.1, on the reverse strand, counting down.
AGCAGGTCGCCGAGGTCGTAGCCGAACGTGTCGACGAGCAGCTCGAACTCGTCCGTCAGGGTCACACCGCTCATGAGCCGGTTGTCAGTGTTGACGGTGACCTTGAACCCCAGCTGGTACAGCAGGTCGAAGGGGTGGGCGTCGATGGTGTTCCCGAAGGACTCGATCGCCCCGGTCTGGAGGTTCGACGACGGGCACAGCTCGAGCGGGATGCCGCGGTCGCGGACCCACGAGGCGATGCGGCCGAGGTTCGCGATGCCGACCTCCTCGCCGTCGGGAGATTCCTCGTCGGCGGACTCCTCGATCTCGATGTCCTCGGCGATGCGGACCCCGTGGCCGAGGCGAAGGGCCCGTCCGGCGACGAGCGCGTCCTGGATGCTGTCCAGGCCGGCGGCCTCGCCCGCGTGGATCGTCACGGGGAACTGCTCGGACGCGAGGTAGGTGAAGGCCTCCGTGAAGCGTGAGGGCGGAAAGCCGTTCTCCGCCCCGGCGATGTCGAACCCGACCGCGCCCCGGTCACGGTGGCGGACGGCGAGCTCTGCGATCTCCTGGCCGCGGTCGGCGTGACGCATGGCGGTGATCAGCTGGCCCACCTGGACGACCCGGCCGGCGGCGATGGCCGCGGCGGCGCCCGCATCGAGCCCCTCCTGCACGGCCTCGACGGCTTCGTCGAGCGTCAGGCCCCTCTGCGTGTGCTGCTCAGGGGCCCAGCGGACCTCCCCGTACACGACGCCGTCCAGCGCGAGGTCCTCGACGAATTCCCGGGCGACCCGGATCAGGCCCTCGCGCGTCTGCATGACGGCTATGGTGTGGTCGAAGGTCTCGAGGTACCGCTCGAGCGAGCCGGAGTCCGCGGACTCGCGGAACCAGGCACCGAGCGACTCGGGGTCGGACGCCGGCAGCTCGTGCCCGATCGCGGCCGCGAGTTCGAGGATGGTGGCCGGCCGCAGGCCGCCGTCGAGGTGGTCGTGGAGGGAGACCTTCGGCAGGGTCTGGATGTCGATGGCAGCGTCTGAAACGAGGTCGTTCGGGATCTGGGTCACGCTGCCAAGCCTACGCGATGCGCCTCAGGACGGGTTCGTCCCGCGGGCCGGTTCGAGCTCGTCCCGGAGCTGCAGGGCAGGAGCCTCGAGCGGGGTGGCGCCCCGGACGAAGGCGGTTCCACGGTCCACGAGAATGCCGATGACGACCGCGATCCCGACGGCCACCGCGACGCCCAGCAGGTGGTTGTGCTGGAACCAGGTACCGGCGACAGCGCCGATACCCACCGAGTAGCCGGCCCACACCGTTCCGGAGAGTGCTGTCAGTGCGACGAAGCGGCGCTGGGAGTAGCCGGTGGCGCCGGCGGTGAGGTTGACGGCCACGCGGCCGATCGGGATGAAGCGTGCCACGAGGATGAGCGACGCCGCCCGTTTCGCGAGCTCGTCGCCTGCCCATCCGAACGACCGCTGCATCCGGGGGCGCCGCATCCACCGGAAGCGCGTGGTGCCGATACCCCTGCCGATGCCGTACGCGATGTTGTCGCCGAGGAAGGCGCCGAGTGCCGCGACCAGGATCAGCAGCCAGGGGTTCAGCACACCCTGGGTGAGGACGAGGGACGCGAGGCCGACCACGACGGACTCGCTGGGGAACGGCGGGAAGAACCCGTCCACCACGCAGCACACGAGGACGAGGAGGTATACCCAGGGCTGTTCGGCGGCAGCGAGGACGAAGTCGCTGATGCCTCCGAGTGCGCTGGTGATCGCGTCCATCCTGGGCTCCTCCGCCGTCGCTCCGTGCGGGCGGCCGCCGGGGTGGCGAGGGCCGGCACGGGGCCGGACGCGGGGTGCTGCGGTTCGGGTCGAGCCGCGATGCGCTGCCTGCGTCTGCATACGACGCTACCGGCCGGCCGCACGCGGGTCGTCGCCCCTGAGGGCGATCTACGCCGCGGCCGGCGTCACCCCTCGGGATGAGGCCGGCCGCGGATCCCCTAGGGGTCGACCCTGTGAGGGGCCCGGTGGCGCCTAGGCGATGCGGTCGATGATGAGCTGCTGAGCCGGGCGTGAGCCCTCGGGGGCGATGACCACGGCGTCGGCCAGGGCCTCCCGCGCGCGCTCGAACCTGTCCGGGGTGTCGGTCAGCAGCGTCATCAGCGGCTCGCCCGCCCGCACCAGGGCGCCCGGCTTCGCATGCATCCGCACGCCGGCTCCCGCCTGCACCTGGTCCTCCTTGCGTGCACGGCCCGCACCGAGGCGCCATGCCGCGACTCCGACCGAGAGGGCGTCCAGTCCCACGAGCACGCCGTCGGCCGGCGCGAGGAGAACGTCCGACTCCCGGGCGACGGGCAGCGTGGCTCGGGGGTCCCCACCCTGTGCCTCGATCATCCGGTTCCAGACGTCCATCGCGCGGCCGTCCTTCAGGGCGGCGGCCGGGTCGGCGTCGTGCACGCCCGCACAGGCGAGCATCTCCTCCGCGAGGCGGACGGTGAGCTCGACGACGTCGGCCGGCCCGCCACCCGCGAGGACCTCCACGGATTCCTCGACCTCGATGGCGTTGCCCGCCGTGAGGCCGAGCGGAGTGCTCATGTCGGTGAGCAGGGCCACGGTGTTCACCCCGGCGTCCTTGCCGAGCGCGACCATGGTCTCCGCGAGTTCCCGCGCCTGGTCGACGTCCTTCATGAAGGCGCCGTTGCCCACCTTGACGTCCAGGACGAGCGACCCGGTTCCCTCGGCGATCTTCTTGCTCATGATCGAGGACGCGATGAGCGGGATGGCCTCCACCGTGCCGGTGACGTCGCGCAGCGCGTAGAGCTTCTTGTCGGCGGGAGCCAGTCCCGTGCCGGCGGCGCAGATGACGGCGCCGACCTCGGCGAGCTGGCGCAGCATGTCCTCGTTGCTGAGGTGCGCCTGCCAGCCGGGGATGGATTCCAGCTTGTCCAGGGTTCCCCCGGTGTGCCCGAGGCCGCGCCCGGAGAGCTGCGGCACGGCGACGCCGAACACGGCGACGAGCGGGGCCAGCGGCAGGGTGATCTTGTCCCCGACGCCGCCGGTGGAATGCTTGTCGCTCGTCGGACGCTCGAGGGACGAGAAGTCCATGCGCTCTCCGGAGGCGATCATCGCGGCCGTCCAGCGGGAGATCTCCGCGCGGTCCATGCCGTTGAGCAGGATCGCCATGTTGAGGGCGGCCATCTGCTCGTCGGCGATGACGCCGCGCGTGTAGGCGTCGATGGTCCAGTCGATCTGCTCGGGCGAGAGCGTTCCCCTGTCGCGCTTGGTCCGGATGATGTCGACGGCGTCGAAGGCTTCGGTCATGGAGGATCCTCGGGTTGTTCGGATGGGGTGTCCGGATCCTTGTGGGAGCCGGATGGGAAGGCGCGGCGGGATGGGCCGCGCCGGATCAGGCGAGGTGCTGCGGGCCGAAGGCGTCCGGCAGGACCTCGTCCATGGTGCGGATGCCGCTGACGGTCAGAAGCACCATGTCCGGCGCCCGGAACTCGTACAGCAGCTGGCGGCACCGGCCGCACGGCATGAGGGCGTTGCCCTCACCGTCGACGCAGGCGAAGGCACGGATGCGCCCGCCTCCGCTCATCGCCAGGGCGCTGACGAGGGCGCACTCGGCGCACAGCGTCAGGCCGTAGGAGGCGTTCTCGACGTTGCAGCCGGAGATGATCCGGCCGTCGTCGATCAGCGCCGCCACCCCGACGGGGAACTTCGAATAGGGCACGTAGGCCCTGGTCATGGCCTCCCTCGCCGTGGCGGTGAGGTCGTCCCAGGGGATGTCGTTCTCGCTCATGATGGTCCTAACCCTTGATGTACGGGATGCCGCTGGCTCCCGGTGCCCTCGACCGGCCCACGAGGCCGGCGACCGCGAAGACCGTGACCACGTAGGGCAGCATGCGCAGGAACTGGTCCGGCACCGGCGTGCCGAGGAGGCTCAGCACGTTCGAGAGGTTCGTCGCGAAGCCGAACAGCAGTGCCGCGAAAAACGCTCCGATGGGGTTCCAGCGGCCGAAGATGAGTGCCGCCAGCGCGATGTAGCCCTGGCCCGCCGTCATGTCCCGGCCGAAGCCCGAGACGGCCACGAGCGTGAAGAAGGACCCTCCGACGCCTGCCACGACTCCCGCGAGGAGCACGTTGAGGAAGCGCATCCGGTTGACGTTCACACCGAGGGTGTCGGCGGCCTTCGGGTGCTCGCCGACGGCGCGGGTCCGCAGGCCCCAGCGTGAGTGGTACAGGGCCACGTAGATGACGGCGACCGCGACGTACATGAGGTAGCCCACGATGGTCTGCTGGAAGAGGATCGGGCCGATCACCGGGATGTCCGCGAGGAGCGGGATCTCGATCACGGGCAGCCGCGGCGGCGAGTTCCAGCGCTCGGAGTCCTCGCTGAGGACGGCGGAGAACAGGAAGCCCGTGAGGCCGGAGACCAGCACGTTGAGCACGACGCCGACGATCACCTGGTTCACGACGTAGCGGATGCTGAAGACGGCGAGGACGAGCGACACCAGGACACCCGCGACGGCGGCGGCGAGCAGGCCGACGAACGCACTGCCGGACAGCGACGCCGCGACGGCCGCCGCGAAGGCGCCGAAGAGCAGCTGGCCCTCGATGGCGATGTTGACGACGCCGGACCGCTCGCAGAGGACGCCCGAGAGCGAGCCGAAGATCAGCGGTACGGCCAGCGTGACGGAGCCCGCGAGCAGCCCGTAGAGGGCGACGTTCGGAGTGCGGGCGCTGCCCACGACCCAGGTCAGGAACGCGATGAGGAACAGGACCGCGAAGACGGCCGGTACCCAGGTGGGGACCTTCCGCCCGGCGCGGGTACGCAGGATCGCGAGGACGGCGAGGGCGATCATGGCGATCGCCGCGAGCCACCCGATCAGCGGTGCGGACACCACGATCGACGGCAGGACGATCGGATCGTTCTCCTCGGACAGCCGGAAGGTGACGTCGTTGCCCGGTGCCCCGAGCGCGAACACGAGGAGCGCGAAGAGGGCGACGACGGAGAGGATGATCGGGTTCTTCCAGCTCCGCACGGTGGCGTCGCCGGTGCCGCGGGCGGGCGCGGTGGTTGCTGTGCTCATGCTGCTGCTCCGGTCGAGGCTGGCGTGCGGGTGGTGGTGCCGCCCTTGCCGGCGCGCGGGGCTCCGGGCGCCGGGAGGCGGAACAGCGCGCGGACGAGCGGCGGCGCTGCGATGAAGAGGACGATGAGCGACTGGACCACGAGGACGATGTCGATGCTGGTACCCGTTGAGGCCTGCATCGCGACGCCCCCGGCCCGGAACGCGCCGAAGAGGATGCCTGCCGCGAACGTGCCCCAGGGCGAGGAACGCCCGAGGAGCGCGACCGTGATGGCGTCGAAGCCGAAGCTCGCGGCCACGCCCGAGGTGAGGACCTTCTCGGTGCCCGACACCTGGGCGACCCCGGCGAGTCCTGCGAGCGCCCCCGCGATGGCCATGGCGAGGATGTAGCCCTTGCTGACGTTCACGCCCGCGGTGCGGGCCGCACTGGCGTTGGCACCGACGGCCCGGAGTTCGAAGCCCACCGTCGAGCGGTTGAGCAGCCACCACACGAAGACGGTGGCCAGGACGGCGACGACGAAGCCCCAGTGCAGGCGGAAGCCGGACCCCAGGAGCGGCGGATACAGGGCCGACGCGTCGAGCTGGGGGCTGATCGGGTTCGTGGAGCCCGGGCGCTGGAACGCGGGGGTGCTCAGGAAGTACAGGACCAGGTTGGTCGCGATGTAGTTGAACATGATCGTGAGGATGACCTCGTGGGCGCCGGTGCGGGCCTTGAGGAGTCCTACGAGTCCGGCCCACACCGCGCCGCCCACCATGCCCGCGAGGATCACGAGCAGCAGGTGGATGCCGGCCGGGAGGTGCAGCGTGAAGCCGACCCAGCCGGCGAAGGTGGCGCCGATCAGGATCTGGCCCTGCGCGCCGATGTTGAACAGGCCCGCCCGGAAGGCCAGTGCCACGCCGAGGCCCGCGCAGATGAGCGGGGTCGCGACGGTCAGGGTCTGCGTCAGCGGGTAGATCATCTGGGAGAAGGACCCCCCGCGGACGTTGAAGACGGAGCCCTGGAAGAGCGCGATGTACGCACCCGACGCCGCTGTCCAGGCCGCGCCGAGCGTGTCCTGGGGGCGGCCGAAGAAGTACGACGACGCCCGCGCGACGTTCGGATCGGTCAGGGCGATGAGCAGTCCGCCGAGGACCAGGGACAGCACCACGGACAGGAAGGCGACGAGCGCGTTCCCCGTCATGATGCGCTGCAGGAGCGTCGATTCCGGCGCGGGGCCGGCGCCGGCCGAGGCCGGAACGGCGGGCGGCGGGAGCTCCCCTCCGGCCGTCTCCACCGCGTTCTCGAGGCGTACCTCGTCCTGGCGCGCGGTGTCCTTCGCCTGCCGACGGGTCAGCGGAGCTCCGCCGTCGGGAGCCGGGAGTACCGGCCGGTCGTCCTGCGGGGTCACAGGTTTCCTCCTTGAACGTCGTGGGCCTGCGCCAGCGCTTCGTCGGCGGGCATGCCGGCCATCATGAGGCCGAGGACATCGCGCGAGACCGTGCCGGGCACGATGCCCATGAGGCGCCCGCGGTAGAGCACTGCGATGCGGTCGGCCAGTTCCAGGACCTCGTCGAGTTCCGTGGAGACGATGATGACCGGCGTCCCGCCGTCGCGCTCGGCGACGATGCGGCGGTGCAGGAATTCGATGGATCCGACGTCGACACCGCGCGTGGGCTGCGACGCGATGAACAGCTTGAGCGGCCGCGAGAACTCGCGGGCCATGACGACCTTCTGCTGGTTGCCGCCCGAGAGCGTGCCGGCGGCGGCGGAGGCCGACTGCGTGCGCACGTCGTACTCGGCGATCTTCTCGTCGGCGTTCTTCCCGATGGCCGCCTGGGACATCGACAGGCCCCGGGCGAAGGGGGCGTCGTCGTAACGGTTCAGGATGAGGTTCTCGGCCACGGAGAACGTGCCGACGAGACCCTCGACGCTGCGGTCCTCGGGGACGAACCCGACACCGGCGCGGATGACGTCCTTGACCTTGCGGCCGACGAGCTCGTTCCCGCCCAGGGTGATCGATCCGGTCACGTGGTCCTGCAGTCCCATGATGGCTTCGGTCAGTTCGGTCTGGCCGTTGCCCTGCACACCGGCGACGGCGAGGATCTCGCCTTCCGCGACGTCGAAACTCAGGCCGTCCACCACGCGCTGGCCGTTGTCCGCCTGCACGGTGAGGTCGCGGACCCGGAAGGTGACCTCACCCGGCGTCGCCGGCTTCTTGTCGAGCGTCAGGCTGACCGAGCGCCCCACCATGAGGGACGCGAGTTCGGTGGTGGACGCGCTGGGATCGGCGGTCCCCACGACCTTGCCGCGACGGATCACCGTGATGACGTCGGACACGGCCTTGACCTCGCGGAGCTTGTGCGAGATGAAGACGATGGACTTGCCGTCCGCCGTGAGCTGCGCCATGATCCCGAGCAGTTCGTCGGTCTCCTTGGGCGTCAGCACGGCCGTCGGCTCGTCGAGGATCAGCACCTCGGCGTCGCGCACGAGGGCCTTGATGATCTCGACGCGCTGCTGCACACCGACCGGGAGGTCCTCGACCACGGCGTCGGGGTCGACGTCGAACCCGTACTGGTCCGAGATGCGGCGGATGCGGGTGCGGGTTTCCTGCAGGTTCAGCATGCCGCCGCCCCTCACGGCTTCATTGCCGAGGGCGACGTTCTCCGCGACGGTGAAGACCGGCACGAGCATGAAGTGCTGGTGCACCATGCCGATCCCGGCGGCCATCGCGTCCCCCGGGCCCCGGAAGGTCACCGGCTTGTCGTTGACGCGGATCTCACCCTCGGTGGGGTCGTACAGTCCGTACAGCACGTTCATGAGGGTGGACTTGCCCGCCCCGTTCTCACCGAGCAGGCTGTGGACCTGTCCCGGTTCCACGACGAGGTCGATGGAGTCGTTGGCAACGAGCGATCCGAAGCGCTTCGTGATGCCGATCAGTTCGAGTTTCACAACCCAGCCTGTTCTGTTCTGTTGTCTTCGGTGGAAGTCACCGGCAAGGATACCGGCTGCGGCTTCGGGGCACGCAGCCGGGACGAACGCGAACCGCCTTCCTCCCGCGGGGATCCGCAGGAGAAAGGCGGTTCGGTGGTGCTGCGGTGCCTACTTCGGGCTGGCCGCGGATTCGACCGTGATCTCGCCGGAGATGATCTGGTCCTTCAGCTCGTCGAGCTTCGTCTGCAGGTCGGCGGGGACGTTGGCTTCCTGGTCGTGGAACGGAGCCAGTGCGACACCGCCGTTCTCCAGGGTGCCGACGTACGGGGTGCTGTCGAAGGTGCCCTCGACATCGGCGCTGACGACGTCCTCGACGGCACCGCCCATGAGCTTCATGACGGAGGTGAGGATGAACTCCTCGGCCTTGCCGGCGGTCTCGTATCCGTCGGAGTCGACCCAGACGGCCTTGACGTCCTTGCCGGCGGCGTTGGCCTCGGTGACGGCGTCGAGCGTTCCGGACCCGACCGGGCCGGCCACCGGCATGATGACGTCGGCGCCCTCGTTGATGAAGTTCTGGGTGTTGGTCTTGCCTGCGGCTGCGTCCTCGAAGTTGCCGACGAAGGTGCCGTTCTGGCTCTCCTTGTCCCAGCCGAGGAGCTGCACGTCGCCGCCGGTCTCCTCGTTGAAGTGGTCGACACCCTCGGCGAAGCCGTCCATGAAGATGGTGACGGTCGGGATGTTGATACCGCCGTAGGTGGCAACCTTGCCGGTCTCGCTGGTCGCTGCGGCTGCGTAGCCCGCGAGGAATGCGGCCTGTGCCGTGTCGTAGATGATCGGCTTGACGTTGGGCAGGTCGATCGAGTTGTCGTCGATGATCGCGAAGTGGGACTCCGGGTTCGCCTCCGCGGCGGCCTTCGTGGTGTCGGCGAGCAGGAAGCCGACGGTGACCGTCAGGTTGCAGCCGCCCTGGACCATCGTGTCGACGTTCGGGCCGAAGTCGGTCTCGGCCTGCGACTCGGCCTGGTTGATCTTGATGCCGAGGTCCGCCTCGGCCTTCTTCAGTCCCTCGTAGCTGGACTGGTTGAACGAGCGGTCGTCGAATCCACCGGAGTCGGAGACGATGCAGCCCAGGTAGTCGCTGTTCGCCTCGGCGCTCGCGCCACCTCCGGCCGAATCCTCGGCAGGCGGCGCACCGCAGCCGGAGAGGACGAGGGCCGATACGCCGAGAACGGCGGCGGACAGGCCTGTTCCGCGCGAAAATTTGCGCAGTGAGTTCTTCAAAATGCCTCCAGGAGAGAAATACGCCACGGGGACGAATGCCAGTGAGTGTCCAACACGGGTCAGATGGATCCGAGGCTCTGTTTTCACTGGAAGACCGTGGCGCCGCGACACCGTCGGTGCAGCACGTATGCGAACATCCTAGAGGTTAGGTGACGGGGAGCACTACACGGAGGTCCGGCCCGGCCCGATCGTTCGGATTTCGTTATCCTCCGGTGCACCCTCCCCGAGCCGCACCGACCCCCGGTGGCGGACGGGCCGGTTCAGGAGTGGCGTCCGAGCACGGCCTGCAGTGCGGCGGCTGTCATCACGCGGATCCCGCTCTCGATGGCGCGCTCGTCCGGCGCGTAGTCGCCGCGGTGGAGGTCGTACGTCTCCCCGCCGGGCGCGCGTGTCCCGAGCCGCATCATGGCGCCGGGCACCTCCTGCGTCATCCAGGCGAAGTCCTCGCCGCCCATCGACTGCGGGGTCAGGACCACGGCCTCCGACCCGAGTTCCGCGCGTGCGGCGGCCTCGAGGAGTCCCGTCTCGGCCTCCTGGTTCACCACCGGCGGTACCCCGCGGATATGCTCCAGCTTCACGTCGACACCGAAGGGGGCCGCTACCTCGCGCACGGCGCGGTCGAGCATCTCGCCCGCAGATTCCCAGGCCTCCCCGTCCAGGCAGCGGAGCGTCCCCGACATGAAGCCGTGGGCGGGAATGGCGTTGGGCGCGGAGCCGGAATGGATCTGCCCCCACACCACGGACACCGCGCTGCGGACGTCGATACGGCGTGAGAGGACGGCCGGGACGTTCACGGCGATGGCGGCGAGCGCGAACACGAGGTCCTCGGTCAGGTGCGGGCGCGAGGTGTGGCCGCCGCGTCCGCTGAGCTCGACCCGGATGGTGTCGGATGCCGAGGTGATGGCTCCGATGCGCGTGCCGACGAGCCCGACGTCGATCCTCGGGTCGCAGTGCAGTGCCAGGATCCTCGGGATGCCGGTGAGGACCCCCTGCGCGATGACGTCGATGGCTCCGCCGGGCATCATCTCCTCGGCGGGCTGGAAGATGATCCGCACCGTCCCGGGAAGCGGCAGGTCGGAGTTCAGGTCCGCGAGCACGAGCGCGACGCCGAGCATGACGGTCGTGTGGATGTCGTGGCCGCACGCGTGGGTGATGCCCGTCGACTCCGACGCGTAGGGAAGCCCCGTCTCCTCGATGATGGGCAGGGCGTCGATGTCGGCGCGCAGGCCGATCCGGAGGGGCCCCTGGCCGATGTCCACGAACGCACCGGTACCCTCGAGGCGCTTGGGAGCGAGGCCCGCACGCTCGAGCCTGTCGACGATCAGGTCCGTCGTGCGGTGTTCCTTGTAGGACAGTTCCGGGTGCCGGTGGATCTCGCGCCGGATCCCGGTCAGCTCACCGAGCAGCGGCGCGAGGGCTGCCCCGATACGGGAGACCGGCGGACTCTGGTTGCTGGACGTTTCCACTCCCTCAGCGTACCGACCGCGGGCCCGTCGCCTTTCCACCGCTACGCCGACACGTCATTGTGCTAGGGACGCGCGCTAGAGGACATCGGTGTCGCCGCTGGCGCGCAGCCGTTCCACGGCCTTCTTGACTTCCTGGGCGTGCTCCTTGGTGGTGACGAGCAGTGCGTCCGGGGTGTCGACGATGACGACGTCGTCGATGCCGATCAGTGCGATGACCCGCTTGGTGTCGGAGACGACGATGCCGGAGGCGTTCTCGGAGAACACGCGGGCGCCCTCCCCCATCACCCTGAGCTCGCTGTTCTCCTCCGCCGGGTTCAGGCGGCCGATGGCGGCGAAGTCCCCGACGTCGTCCCAGTTGAAGTCGCCGGGGATCATCGCGACGTCGCCGGAAGCCGCTGCGGGCTCGGCGACGGCGTAGTCGATGGCGATCTTGGGCAGGGTGGGCCAGACCCGGCGGGCGACCTCGACGCGGCGGGGCGTGTCCCAGGCCTCCGCGATCTCCATGAGCCCGCTGTAGAGCTCAGGCTCGTTGATGGACAGGTGCTTCAGCATCAGGTCGACCGGGGCGACGAACATCCCGGCGTTCCATGAGTAGTTGCCGCCCTGGAGGTAGCTGTCGGCGACCTCCTGCGAGGGCTTCTCCACGAACTCGACGACGGCGTGGGCACTGGGCGCCCCCTGGACCGCGAGGGACTCACCCGCCCGGATGTAGCCGAAGCCCGTGGAGGCATGCGTCGGCTTGATGCCGATGGTCACGATGTAACCCTGCGCGGCCGTGTGGATGGCCTCGCGCACCACATCCTGGAACTCCTCGACCGGCGCGATCACATGGTCGGCGGCGAAGGACCCCATGATGATGCCCGGGTCCCGCTGGTGCAGGATCGCTGCGGCGAGTCCGATCGCAGCCCCGGAATCCTTCGGCTCGGCCTCGAGCACCAGGTTCAGGTCCTCGATCTCGGGAAGCTGCGCGAGGACGGCGCGCCGGTGCACGATGCCGGTGACGACCATGATGCGGCCGTCGCACAGCGGACGGAGGCGTTCGTAGGTCGCGCGGATCAGGGTGCTGCCCGATCCAGTGAGGTCGTGGAGGAACTTCGGCGCCGCCGCACGCGAGAGCGGCCAGAGGCGCGTGCCCGTGCCTCCGGCGGGGATGACGGCATGGAAGCGGTCCAGCACGTTGTCAGGGGTCCGGGCAGCCGCCCTCTCGGTACTCATCGATCCACGGTAACCGACGACCGGCGGGAGACGGCATACCCTGCACGCCCCGGATTCGTCCAGACCGGCGTCCTGTCCCCGCGCTCCCCTGCTGCCGCAGGTAGTGCGACTCCCGGATTTTCCCTGCCCACGGCCTGTGAAGACCCGGAATCAGGGGGATCCGCGGGTGTCAAGACGGGTAGTCGCGGGCATCGCGGCGGGTATCGACATAAGTTATCGACACTGCTGGTGACGGGTGTGCGAGGTCACATGTGAGGGGCCCCTAAATTGAACCGGAAGTGTCACCGGCCTAGATTATTCTTATCGGAAGAGTGCTGTCGCACCGGCGTAATCCCTGCGTATAACGCGCTAACGCCCATGCGATGCAGGGAGGTAATTTCAATGCCGAAGACACTGACACCAGCAGGCACCCTCTACCGTGGCCGGGAAGGCCAATGGTCCTGGGTGGCCCACCGCATCACCGGGGTAGTGATTTTCTTCTTCCTCCTCGTGCACGTCCTGGACACATCCCTCGTCCGCGTTTCGCCCGAAGCCTACGACGCCGTCATCGCGTCGTACAAGAACCCGATCATGGGTCTCGGGGAACTCGGTCTCGTCGCCGCCGTCATGTTCCACGCCTTCAACGGGATCCGCCTGATCCTCGTGGACTTCTGGAAGGACGGCCCCAAGTACCACCGCCAGATGCTCTGGGGCGTCGTAGGCCTCTGGGCGGTCGTCATGATCGCCTTCTCGATCCGCCATCTCACGCACGTCTTCGGAGGTTAACACCATGGCTACCCCAACCATCGATAGCCCCCGTTCCGGCCGCGTCACCCCGGGCTACTCGCGCACGCCGGGGTCGCGCGGCAACTTCGAGATGGTCGCCTGGCTGTTCATGCGCCTCTCGGGCGCCATCCTCCTCGTGATGATCACCGTCCACCTCTACGTGAACCTCGTCGCCGGGGACGGCATCACCGGTGTGGACTTCGGCTTCGTCGCCGGCAAGTGGGCCAATCCGATCTGGCAGGTCTGGGACCTGGTACTGCTGTGGCTGTCCATGCTCCACGGCACCAACGGCGTCCGCGTGATCATCAACGACTACGCCGACAAGAACAGCACGCGGATGTGGCTCAAGGGAGTCCTCTACACGGCGACCGTCGTCATCGTGGTCCTCGGCACCCTCGTGATCTTCACCTTCGATCCGTGCCCCGTCATCGACGGAGTCGCGCACGTGGCGGACTACTGCCCCGCATCGTAAGCCCTGCCGGACCTCGGCAGTTCCCGCATGACCGGCCCCGCGGGGCCCCTTCATGCACGACCGGTTTCAACAGAAAGAGCGACCAGCATGCAGGTCCACAAGTACGACGTCGTCATCGTCGGCGCCGGTGGCGCAGGGATGCGCGCAGCCATCGAGTCGGGGCAGCGCGCCCACACCGCCGTCCTGACGAAGCTCTACCCCACCCGTTCGCACACGGGTGCGGCACAGGGTGGCATGTGCGCTGCACTCGCCAACGTCGAAGAGGACAACTGGGAGTGGCACACCTTCGACACCGTCAAGGGTGGTGACTACCTCGTCGACCAGGACGCCGCCGAGGTCATGGCCAAGGAGGCCATCGAGGCGGTCCTCGACCTCGAGAGGATGGGCCTGCCGTTCAACCGCACGCCCGAGGGTCGTATCGACCAGCGACGCTTCGGCGGCCACACCCGCGACCACGGCAAGGCCCCTGTCCGCCGGTCCTGCTACGCGGCGGACCGCACGGGCCACATGATCCTGCAGACGCTGTACCAAAACTGCGTCAAGCACAACGTGGAGTTCTACAACGAGTACTACGTGCTCGACCTGCTGATGGTGGACCAGGAAGTCACCGTCGACGGCGTGACCCGCATCCAGAAGCGCGTGGCCGGCGTCGTCTCCTACGACCTCGCCTCGGGTGAACTGCACATCTTCCAGGCGAAGTCCGTCGTGTTCGCCTCGGGCGGCGTCGGCAAGGTCTACAAGACGACGTCGAACGCCCACACGCTGACGGGCGACGGCATGGGCATCGCCTTCCGCCGCGGCATCCCCCTCGAGGACATGGAATTCTTCCAGTTCCACCCGACCGGCCTCGCCGGCCTGGGCATCCTGCTGTCCGAGGCGGCGCGCGGCGAAGGCGCGATCCTGCGGAACTCGGAGGGAGAGCGCTTCATGGAGCGCTACGCCCCCACCATCAAGGACCTCGCTCCGCGTGACATCGTGGCGCGTTCCATGGCGAACGAGGTCCGCGAGGGCCGTGGCGCCGGGCCGAACAAGGACTACGTCCTCCTCGACCTGACGCACCTCGAGCCCGCGCACATCGATGCGAAGCTCCCCGACATCACCGAGTTCGCCCGCACCTACCTCGGTGTCGAGCCCTACACGGAGCCCGTCCCCGTCTTCCCGACGGCGCACTACGCCATGGGCGGCATCCCGACCAACATCCAGGCCGAGGTCCTGGCCGACAACGACACCGTGGTCCCCGGGCTGTACGCTGCAGGCGAGGTCGCGTGCGTCTCCGTGCACGGCTCGAACCGCCTGGGCACCAACTCGCTCCTCGACATCAACGTCTTCGGCAAGCGCGCCGGCATCGCCGCCGCGCAGTACGCCCTGACGGCCGACTTCGTCGAGATCCCCGAGAACCCCGCGGCCGAGACCGAGCTGCTCCTCAACCGGGCACGCAGCTCGGAAGGCGGGGAGCGCGTCGCGCAGATCCGCAAGGAGCTGCAGGACGTCATGGACGCGAATGTCCAGGTGTTCCGCACCGAGCAGACTCTGCTCGAGGCGCTGCGCGTGATCGATACGCTGGAGGAGCGGTACACCCGCATCACCGTCCAGGACAAGGGCAAGCGGTTCAACCTCGACCTGCTCGAGGCCGTCGAACTCGGATTCCTCCTTGACATGGCGAAGGTCATGACCGCGGCGGCCCTGCACCGCAAGGAATCCCGCGGGGGTCACTTCCGTGAGGACTATCCTGAGCGTGACGACGAGAATTTCATGACCCATTCCATGGCCTACAAGGACCCGAGCGCCACCGAGACGAGCGGCGTCCGCCTTGAGACCAAACCGGTTATCTTCACCCGATACCAGCCCATGGAGCGTAAGTACTGATGAGCACCGAAACGATGGAAAAAGAGCCGGCCTCGAAGATCGAGCTCAGCAAGGACGTCGCCGGCGGAGAGATCCCCACCTTCGACGTCACCCTCAAGGTCCGGCGCTACAACCCGGAGGTCTCGGACGAGGCCCACTGGGACGAGTGGCAGCTGACCATGTACGGCACGGACCGCGTGCTGGACGCCCTGCACAAGGTCAAGTGGGAGCATGACGGCTCGGTGTCCTTCCGCCGGTCCTGCGCCCACGGCGTGTGCGGCTCCGATGCCATGCGCATCAACGGCCGCAACCGCCTGGCCTGCAAGACGCTGCTGAAGGACCTCGACACGTCCAAGCCCATCCTCGTGGAGCCCATCAAGGGCCTGCCCGTGGAGAAGGACCTGATCGTGGACATGGAGCCCTTCTTCCAGTCCTACCGCGAGATCATGCCGTTCCTGATCAGCAAGGGCCACGAGCCCGCGAAGGAGCGCCTGCAGTCCTCCGAGGAGCGCGACCGCTACGACGACACCACCAAGTGCATCCTGTGCGCCGCGTGCACGTCCTCCTGCCCCGTGTTCTGGACCGACGGCCAGTACTTCGGTCCGGCCGCGATCGTGAACGCGCACCGCTTCATCTTCGACTCGCGCGACGATGCCGGGGACATGCGCCTCGAGATCCTCAACGACAAGGAAGGCGTCTGGCGCTGCCGGACCACCTTCAACTGCTCGGAGGCCTGCCCGCGAGGCATCCAGGTCACCAAGGCCATCTCCGAGGTCAAGCAGGCCATCCTGACCCGCAAGGTCTGACGTAGGCAGAAGATCCGGCGCCATAAGGAACACCACGCACGTCGATGTGCCAGGAAGGGCGGTCCGCACCAGCGGGCCGCCCTTCCCGGTTCCCGGAGTCCTGCACGTCGGTGCCAGGAGCAATCCGCCGAGCAGCAGGACGGGTGAGTCAGGTGGGAGGGTTCCCGGTGCCCGGCTTCCGGCGGCGTCGCTGGCGCAGGGTGCCGCCCTTCGCGGAACGCTCGCGCTCCGCCCGGTTTTCGGCGTCGGCCGAACCCACGGCACACCAGGCCGTGGCCAGCAGGTACACCTGGCTGAGGAGGAAGAACCAGATGAACAGCGCGAGGATCACGGCGAAGGACAGCAGCAGCGGGTTGTTGCCGAAGGTGCCGAGGATCTGGGCTGAGAAGGTGCGTAACAGCGTCGTCCCGATCCCTGCGATGACCGCCCCCTGCAGCAGGATCCTGCGCGGCATCTCGATGGCCGACGCCGAGTGGAACAGCACCACGGCCACGAGGATGTCCAGCAGGATCATCACGGCGAAGCCTGCCACCTGCGTCAGCACCGGGCTCACTGCCGCCAGCTCGAGGAGGGCCAGGAGTGCGCCCAGCGAGTTGGTGGCGACGATACCCAGTCCCGTGGTCACGAGCATGATGACGCCGAGCACCGCGAGCGTGCCCAGGTCCTTCAGCCAGAGCACGACGGGAGGCGCCGCAACGGGCTGGAGCGCGAAGATCCCGCGCATCGCCTGGCGCATCCCGCCGATCCAGCCGAGTGCCGTCACGAGCATCACGGCCGACGAGACGACGATCGTCCAGCCCAGCCCACTGGTCGCATCGAAGAGACGGGCAGGGGTCACGAGGCCCCGGCCGTCCTCCCCTCTGTCGATCAGGCCGGGCACCGCCCGGTCGAGGGCGTCCACGGCGAGCTCACGGAGGTTTTCGTCCCCCGCGACGACGATGCCGAGCGCGGCGAATCCCACGACGAGCAGCGCCGCGATGGCGAAGAACAAGCGGTAGGCCAGCCCGGCCGCCATCAGCGGGCCCCGCCGCTCGTTGTACAGCAGGACGACTCTCATGGGTCGCAGGGTGTAGAAACGGCAGATCGCAAGATCGAGCCGAGCCAGCAGGAGCTCGGTGCCCCCGCTTCCGGAACGGGTCAGCCGTCCGACGCGCACCTGCGCGTCGATGACCTTGCGGCGGAGGTCGGGCAGGCTGGCCGGGGACGGCTGCTCAACCTGCGGCGGCTTCGGAGCCGTCAGCGACTTGGCCAAAGTGCAGCTCCTCCCTCAGCTTCCAGAGCCCCGACGGCACGTGCTCGTACAGGCCCATGGACCGCACCTCGAACGAGGCCTCGAAGGCGTGGAGCTCTTCGACCGCCG
This sequence comes from Arthrobacter burdickii, assembly GCF_030433645.1. Classification (NCBI taxonomy): domain Bacteria; kingdom Bacillati; phylum Actinomycetota; class Actinomycetes; order Micrococcales; family Micrococcaceae; genus Arthrobacter; species Arthrobacter burdickii. Next base: position 422,336 of record NZ_JAROCG010000002.1, on the reverse strand, counting down.
CGTCCATTCCGGCCTCGGAGACATCGTGCGCCACGGTGACGTGCGGATGGAAGGGGAAATCCAGGTCGCGTTCGAGGGGGCCCCTCTGGAGCTTCGCGTGCAGGTCGACGCACTCGTCGAAACCCTCGACGAGGTTCAGGAACACCACCGGTGACACCGGGCGGAAGGACCCGGTGCTGCGCAGGCGCACCTCGAAGGGCCGTTGCTGCCGGGCGACGGCCCGCACATGGTCGATGGTCGCGTCCCAGTCCGACGCCGGCGTCGTCGTGATGAGGGTGATGTGGGGCGGGACGACCGCCGCCAGGGGGTCGCCGAAGGACGCCCTCCACGCCTCCAGGTCGCCGGCGAGGGGCTCCGGGATGGGTATGGTGATCCCCACGCAGCTACCGCTCAGGCCGGAACGGGACGTGGCTGGTGCCGCTCCGCTGGTCTGACCGGTGGGTGCACACATGGGTCAGCGGGCTCCCGCGGCAGGGAGGAAACCCACACGGGCATAGACGTCGGCGAGGGTGGGAGCCGCCAGCTCGCGCGCCTTCGCGGCACCCTTCGCCAGCAGGCGATCGAGTTCGGCCGGGTCGGACAGCAGTTCCTCCGCACGGTTCCGGACCGGCGTGAGGGCCTCCACGACGACGTCGGCGAGATCCACCTTGAGGTGCCCGTACATGCGGCCCGCGTAGTCCGCCTCGAGTTCGGCGATGCCCTTGCCGGACAGGGCCGAGTAGATCGCCAGCAGGTTCGAGATGCCCGGCTTCTCCGCGGTGTCGAAGCGGATCTCCGTGCCGGCGTCGGTGACCGCGGACTTGATCCGCTTGGCCGTGACCTTGGGGTCATCGAGCAGGTTGATCAGCCCGGCGGCCGACGAGGCTGACTTCGACATCTTCGCCGTCGGGTTCTGCAGGTCGTAGATCTTGGCGGACTCCTTCTGGATGAAGGGTTTCGGCACCACGAAGGTCTCGCCGAAGCGCGAGTTGAAGCGCTGGGCCAGGTCACGGCTCAGTTCGACGTGCTGCCGCTGGTCCTCGCCGACGGGGACGCCGTCGGGCTGGTAGAGGAGGATGTCCGCGGCCTGGAGGACCGGGTACGTGAAGAGGCCCACGCTGGCGGCGTCCGTACCCTGCTTCGACGCCTTGTCCTTGAACTGGGTCATGCGCGATGCTTCGCCGAACCCGGTGAGGCAGTTCAGCACCCACGCGAGCTGGGCGTGCTCCGGGACGTGGGACTGCACGAAGAGGGTCGCCCTGTCGGGGTCGACGCCGCCCGCGATGTACTGGGCGGCCGTGATCCGCGTGCGGTGTGCCAGTTCCTGCGGGTCCTGTGGCACGGTGATCGCGTGCAGGTCGGGGATGAAGAAGACGGCGTCGTACGTGTCCTGCAGGCGTACCCAGTGCACCAGGGCACCCAGGTAGTTGCCGAGGTGCAGGGAACCCGCGGACGGCTGCATCCCGGAGAGGATGCGCTGGCGCCGGTTCGGACCCGGAGTCGGGGGGATTGTCATGGAAGCTGTCCTGCACTCTAGATCTGGTAGTCGACGACGAGCGGCGCGTGGTCCGAGAACCGCGTGTCCCAGCTCGGCGCCCTGTCGACGTCGGCGGTCACCGCACTCTTCGCGAGGGCCTGCGTGGCCATCTGGTAGTCGATGCGCCAGCCGGTGTCGTTGTCGAACGCCTTGCCCCGCCAGGACCACCAGGTGTAGGGACCGTCGACGTCGCCGGCGAGGAGGCGGGCCACGTCCAGGAATCCGCACTCGTCCGAGAAGAACCGGTCGAAATACGCCCGTTCCTCGGGCAGGAAGCCGGCGTTCTTGACGTTGCCCTTCCAGTTCCGGATATCGAGCTGGGTGTGGCCGACGTTCAGGTCGCCGACCACGACGGCGTGGTCCGCGCCGTCCCGGAGCTGAGGCAGCCGGGTGATCATGGCGTCGAGGAAGCGGTACTTGTCGTCCTGCTTCGGGGTGCCCACGTCGCCCGAATGGACGTACGCGCTCACGACCGTCAGGGTCGAGCCCTCCACGGTGAAGTCGGCCTCCACCCAGCGGCCGGCCGTGTCGAAGTAGCTGTCACCGATGGTCGTGCGCGTCGCCGTGGGCTCCTGGCGTGAGGCGATCGCCACACCCGCCCGGCCCTTCGCCTCCGCCTCGGTGTGCAGGATGTGCCAGTCGTCGCCCAGGAGGCTGCGGACGACGGCGTCGGGCGCCCGGACCTCCTGCAGGCAGAGGATGTCGACGTCCCGGCCGTCCAGCCATTCCTGCATGCCGCGCTTGTAGGCGGCGCGGATTCCGTTGACGTTGACGGACGCGATGCGCAGGGATTTCTGCGGAGGATTCGATGCCGGACTCACTCGATCCACCTTACCCCGGAGGGTTTTCCGATTCATCCCGGACGCGGGCGCGTCAGTCGACGACTGTGCCCTCGACGGGGCCTTCCGTCGAGCCCTTCATCATCGAGCGGGCGTTGTGCGAGGTGATCTCGATGGTCTCGAGCGCGCGCTCCACCATGCCCTCGTCCTTGCCGAGGTACTCCCGGACCACGCCGACCTGCACCTGGACGATCTTGAAGCTGTGGTCGAGCTTCATGTCCCGTGCCCGGTCGGCGGCGATGGGCGCGGTCGAGGACTGCCCCGACCCACCGAACCCGCTGCCCTGGAGACGTGCGGCGGCCTTCCGGGCCGCCGAGCGGAGGCTGATGACCACGAAGCTGAAGACCAGGAGCCAGCCGAGGGAGATGATCACCACCAGCCAGCCGACGACGTCGTTCTGGTTCGCCGCGAAGACGACGGCGACCAGGAACACGACGAGCATGATGCCCATCCCGGCACTGCCCATGCGCATGCTCAAACCCCGGCCCGCCGGCCGCCCATTACTTCCTAGTGACTGCATCCGACCATTCTTCCGTATGCCCAGGACTACCTCCGTTCCTTCCACCGCGGGCGAACTGTCAGGGTTCTCAAAGATTCCTCCCATCTCCTCCCATCCGTGACTGGGCTCACCCCGAAGTACTGTCACGCGCCCCACACGGCGCCTCATTCGCACAACGGAGGAATTTCCAATGAACAAGAAGATGCGTCTCCTCGCAGTACCAGCCCTCGCCATCAGCGCCGTCGCCCTCGCCGGCTCCCCCGCCATGGCAGCCGACGGCTCCTACTCGTCCACGCTGGGCCAGCTCAATGGCACCACGGGTACCGGCACGATCACCGTCGACGTCACCGGCGACCAGGCGATGGTCAACCTCCAGGTGTCCGGCCTCGCGCAGACCTTCATGGACGCTCCGTACCCGCACGTCCAGCACATCCACGGTGGCGCCCAGGGCAAGTGCCCCACGCCTGCCGATGACGCCAACGGCGACGGCATCATCAACGTGGCCGAAGGCGTCCCGGGCTACGGCGACATCCAGACCACGCTCACCACCTCCGGTGCGACGACCCCCGCGGAGGGCCTGAACCTCGCCCTCGGCGGCCAGGGCGGGACCTACTCCATCCAGCGCACCATCACCCTGGATGCCGCGACAAAGGCCTCCCTCGAAGCCGGCACCGCCGTCGTCGTCGTGCACGGCCTGGATCCCGCCACCGCCGGTGTCTCCGAGGAAGTCTTCGCCAGCCCGTCGGAGATCGCCCCCGACCTGCCCCTCGGCGCGACCTCGCCCGCACTGTGCGGCACGCTCGTCGCGACCCAGATGGGTGCCATGCCGTCCGGCGGAGCCGACACCGGTGTCGCCACGGAGTCGTCCTCCAACACTGCAGGCATGATCGCCCTCGGTGGCGGCCTGGTCCTGGCAGCTGCAGCCGGTGGAACCTACGCAGTGCGCCGCCGCGCGACCAACGCATAATACTGAGCTGATGATCAGTGAAGTAACCGGCCACCGCTGGGGCCTCACGGCTCCGGCGGTGGCCGCCCTTTTCCTCCTCGCCGGCTGCGGGGCATCCCCGGCGGCGACGCCGGAGTCGTCGGCCATTGCCGGCACCTCGGTCGCCACGGCAGCCCCCACCCCTTCTGCCGTTGCCCCAAGTGCGGCTGCGCCGTCGGCGCCCGCCGCGCCCGCCGCAACCCCATCCGCTCCCGCGGCGGCCCCGGCACAGCCGGCAGTGCTTCCCGCATCGGCACCGGTCACCCTGGAGATCCCGTCCATCGGCGTGCGCACCGACCTGGTCAGCCTGGGCCTGCGCGAGAACCGCAGCCTCGAGGTACCGCCGGACGGCCCCGGTGCACCCGCCGGCTGGTACAACCGGTCCCCCACCCCCGGTGACCGCGGGCCGGCCGTGATGCTCGGCCACGTCAACGCCACCGACGGCGGCAAGGGCGTCTTCGCCGACCTCCGCGCCCTCAAGTCCGGCGACCGCATGAACGTGACCCGCGAGGACGGCACGACGGCGGTGTTCGAGTTCCAGCGCGGCGAAGCCTACCGGAAGGACGGGTTCCCCACCCTGACGGTGTACGGGAACACGCCCGGATCGGAACTGCGCCTCATCACCTGCGACGGCTACAACCCGGACACCGGGCTGTTCGACGACAACTACGTGGTCTACGCGACCCTGGTGCCCTGAGGCCTACTCACGAGGCCTACTCACGAGGCCTGTTCCTGAGGCCTGTTCCTGAGGCCCTATCTGAGGAAGAGCTTCCGCAGGCGCAGGGTCGTCAGCAGCATCCCCACGGCGATCATGACGAGGAAGTAGCTGAGGTGGAGGACGGCAGCCGGCGTGAACGAGGCGACGCTGATCTGGCGCAGCAGCTCGACGCCGTGCCACAGCGGCAGTGCCTGGATGAACCACTGGATGCCCTGCGGATAGACGCTGAGGGGGTAGAAGGTGGCGGAGAACAGGAACATCGGCAGCAGCACGAAGTTGACCCACTCCATCTGCTGGAAGGTCTTCATGAAGCTGGTGATCCCCATGCCGAAGGACGCGAAGCCGAACGCGATCACCACCGACGCCGGGATCACGAGCAGGGCCACCGGCGTGGTGATGAGCCCCATCAGCGCCATCACCGCGGTGAAGCCCGTGGCGTACAGGGCGCCGCGCAGGAGGGCCAGGAAGATCTCCCCGATGGCGACGTCCAGCGGGCCGAGCGAGGTGTAGAGCATGCCCTGGTACAGCTTCGCGAAGTTCATCTTGAAGAACACGTTCCACGTGCTGTCGTACACGGCGCCGTTCATGGCCGACACGGCGAGCAGTGCGGGCGCGATATAGGCCGCGTAGCTGATCTCCTCGCCGTTCGGTCCCGTGACCGTGCCGACCAGCGCACCGAGTCCCACTCCCATGGACAGGAGATAGAGGACCGGTTCGAAGAAGCCGGACACCATGATCAGCCAGTTGCTGCTGCGGGTGGCCAGGAGTCCGCGCGCTATGACGGCCCTCGCGTTGCGCGAGTACAGCGCGGCCATCGGCCGCTTCGATCCGCTGAGTGCGTAGTCCTTCGCGGTCAGCTGGACGCTCATCGGCCCAGCCTCCTCGCGTAGACGGTGCGGGCCCTGCGCAGGCCGACGACGGCGAGGACCACCAGGAACAGCACGTGGACGACGGCGAGCCCCGGCGGGATGTCGTACCCGTAGGTCAGCGCGCGGCCGAGTTCGGTCCCGTGCCACAACGGTGAGATCCAGCCGATCCAGCGCAGGAACAGCGGAAGGGTGTCGAGCGGGAAGAAGGTCCCCGAGAAGAGGAACAGGGGCGTCACGAGAAAGCGCATCACGAGCGCGAACTGTCCCCTGTCCTCCTCGATCCCGGCCGAATAGGCCATCAGCGGGAGGCCGAAGGCGAGTCCGCTGAGCACGGCCACCGGGACGGCGACCACGCCGGTGGCCGACGGGGATGCGCCGAATGCCGCGACGATGAGGAAGTAGATCAGGGTGGTGGCTGTCAGCCGGGCGGTGATGGCGATGATGTGCCCGTGGACGATCTGGTCGGTGCTGAGGGGCGAGGCGTGCGGACCGTAGTAGACCCGCCGCCACTTGAAGCCGTCCATCACGGGGTAGGTGAACTCGGTCGCCGCGGTCATGATGGTCGCCGATGCCAGCAGGGCCGGGGCGATGAACGCGAGGTAGCTGACGCCGCCGAAGGCACCGGCGGAGTTCTGGTCGACGAGCGTGGCGAGGCCCACCCCCATCGCGAAGAGGTACATGACCGGCGTACCAACGCTGGAGGCGAGCAGGGTCCAGCGGTAGCTGTTCATGGCGCGCAGGACGTGCTCGGCGTAGTACCAGGAGCCGAACCTCCGGGCGCGACGCGCGGACACCTCGGGCCGGTGCGCGGAGAGGCGGTACGGCGGGGTGGACTCCTGCAGGCGAGTGCCGGGTTCGTCAGTCAACGAGGCTCCGTCCGGTCAGGCGCAGGAAGACGTCCTCGAGGGAGGACCGCCGCACGAGGGACGTGATCGGCCGGAGCCCGCGGGAGTTGACCTCCTCCAGCGCCGCCTCGCCGTCGTGCGCGTAGATCAGGATGCGGTCGGGCAGCGGTTCGAGGCGCTCTCCGATGCCCTGCAGCTCGGCGGCGACGGTGGTGTTGCGTTCGGATCCGAAGCGCAGCTCGAGCACCTCGCGCGTCGAGTGTTCGCGGATGAGCTGTGCCGGCGACCCCTCGGCCATGATCCGGCCCTTGTCGACGACCACGAGGCGGTCGCAGAGCTGCTCCGCCTCGTCCATGTAGTGCGTGGTGAGGATGAGCGTCACGCCCGATTCCTTGAGGCGGAACAGGCGGTCCCACAGGATGTGGCGGGCCTGTGGATCGAGGCCGGTGGTGGGCTCGTCGAGCAGGAGGATCTTGGGCTCGTTGATGAGGGAGCGCGCGATGGTCAGGCGTCGCTTCATGCCGCCCGAGAGCGCATCCACCTTCGCCGCCGCCTTGTCCGTGAGCTGGGCGAACTCGAGCAACTCGTCGGCCTTGGGCTTCAGGTAGCTCATCGGCAGGCCGAAGTAGCGGCCGTAGACGAGGAGGTTGTCCCGCACCCGGAGTTCCTCGTCGAGGTTGTCCTGCTGCGGAACGACACCGAGGTGGGCGCGCACTTCGGGGCCGTGCTGCTCCGGGTCCAGGCCCATGATGGTGAGCTCGCCGGAGGTGCGCTGCGAGACGCCACCGATCATGCGCATGGTCGTCGACTTGCCGGCGCCGTTCGGGCCCAGGAGTCCGAAGGATTCGCCCGCCGGCACCTCGAAGGAGATCTTGTCGACAGCCCGGAAATCACCGTAGTGCTTGCTCAGCTTCCGGGCGGAGATCACCGGTGGTCCGGCGGGAATTATCGACACCCGCCCAGCCTAGGCGAGAACTCCCGGTGGGAGAATCCACCGGGAGTTCTCGGACGGGGTACGGCTAGGCGCGCGCCGCCTGGCGCTCGGCCGCCTCGACGACATTGGCCAGGAGCATGGCGCGCGTCATCGGCCCCACTCCTCCGGGATTGGGCGAGAGCCAGCTCGCCACCGACGCTGCCCCCGGGTCGACGTCGCCCGTGAGCTTCGCCTTGCCGGTGGCCGGATCCTCGACCCGGCTGACACCGACGTCGAGCACGATCGCGCCGGGCTTGAGCTGCTCGGCCTTGATCATGTGGGCGATGCCGGCAGCGGCGACGACGACGTCGGCCCGGCCGAGGTGGTCGGCGAGGTCGACCGTCCCGGTGTGCGCGAGGGTCACGGTCGCGTTGATCTGCTTGCGGGTCAGCAGCAGGCCCAGCGGACGCCCGACCGTCACGCCGCGTCCCACGACGAGCACGTTCCGGCCCTTGAGGTCGACGTCGTGGCGGAGCAGGAGCTCCACGATGCCGTGCGGGGTGCAGGGCAGGGGCGAATCCATCGGCGCGTTGACGTTCAGGACCAGCTTGCCCAGGTTGGTGGGATGCAGGCCGTCGGCGTCCTTCGCCGGGTCGATGCGGCCCAGGATGGCGTTCGTGTCGATATGCGCTGGAAGCGGGAGCTGCACGATGTAGCCCGTGGTGGTGGCGTCGTCGTTCAGTTCGTCGAGGACCGCTTCGAGCTCCTCCTGCGTGATCGTGTCCGGCAGGTCCCGGCGCACGGACGTGATGCCGACCTGCGCGCAGTCGCGGTGCTTGCCGGCGACGTAGGAATGACTGCCGGGATCGTCCCCGACGAGGACCGTCCCGAGGCCCGGTGTCACGCCTCGCTCGCGCAGTGCCGTCACGCGTTCGGCGAGCTCGGCCTTGATCTGCGCGGCGGTTGCCTTCCCGTCAAGAATGCGGGCTGTGGTCGTGCTCATGCGATTCGTCCTTCTCGGAGTGCTTGTCCAGTTGCTCGAGCAGGAATGCCTTGCCGCGGTCGCAGCAGCCGGTGAAGCAGCACTCCTCGGTGGGGATGTCGAAGCCGGTCGACGCCGCAGCCTTCGATCGAAGGGCGCCTGGCGGCAACGGCCCTACCACTCCTCCTGGCCCGGGTAGAGCGGGAAGTTCGCCGCGAGCGCGGAGACGCGGGCGCGCAGTGCCTCCACGTCGGGCGACGGCTTGAGCGCTGCGGCGATGATCTCGGCGACCTCCGTGAACTCGGCGGCGCCGAAACCGCGGGTGGCGAGCGCCGGGGTACCGATACGGAGACCGGAGGTGACCATCGGCGGACGGGGGTCGAACGGCACGGCATTGCGGTTGACCGTGATGCCCACGGAGTGCAGGACGTCCTCGGCCTGCTGGCCGTCCAGTGACGAGTGGCGCAGGTCCACCAGGACGAGGTGCACGTCGGTGCCCCCGGTGAGGACAGAGACGCCGTGCTCGGCGACGTCGGACGCGGTCAGTCGCTCGGCGATGATGCGGGCACCCTCGAGGACGCGCTCCTGGCGTTCCTTGAACTCGGGCGATCCGGCGATCTTGAACGCCGTGGCCTTGCCCGCGATGACATGCATCAGCGGTCCGCCCTGCTGCCCGGGGAAGACACTCGAGTTGAGCTTCTTGGCCCACTCCTGCTTGGCGAGGATGACGCCGGAGCGGGGTCCTGCGAGGGTCTTGTGCACGGTGGACGTGACGACGTCGGAGTGCGGGACGGGGCTGGGGTGCACGCCGGCGGCGACGAGGCCCGCGAAGTGGGCCATGTCCGTCCACAGGAGGGCGCCGACCTCGTCGGCGATGGACCGGAAGGCAGCGAAATCGAGCTGGCGCGGGTAGGCCGACCAGCCGGCGATGATCACCTGCGGCTTCTCGGCCAGGGCCTGCTCGCGGACGCGCTCCATGTCCAGGCGGTGCGTGTCCTCCTCGACGCCGTAGGCGGCGACCTCGTACAGCTTACCGGAGAAGTTGAGCTTCATGCCGTGCGTCAGGTGTCCGCCGTGCGCGAGGGACAGGCCCATGATCTTGTCGCCCGGCTTGATCATGGCGGCGAGCGCCGCGGCGTTGGCCTGGGCGCCGGAGTGGGGCTGGACGTTCGCGAACTCGGCGCCGAACAGTGCCTTGACGCGCTCGATCGCGAGGTTCTCCGCGACGTCGACGTGTTCGCACCCGCCGTAGTACCGGCGTCCGGGGTAGCCCTCGGCGTACTTGTTGGTCAGCACGCTGCCCTGCGCCTCGAGGACGGCGCGGGGTGCGAAGTTCTCCGAGGCGATCATCTCGAGGGTGTCGCGCTGCCGTGCGAGTTCGTCCCGGAGGACGGCGGCGATCTCCGGGTCCACCTCGGACAGCGGGGCGTTGGTGACGGAATCTGCGGCAGCGTGGGATGGAGCCATGGGCGACGTTGTCATCGGTTGATCCTTCTCTGGGTCTCGCGTCGAGGTCAGCTTGAGTCGCGGGCAGGATGCGGATCGACTGTCCGCGCCCGGCCGCTCGTGAAACGTGACCCGCGGCCCAGGCGTGCTATCCGTGGTCTGCACCGGAAGCACAGGACGCCCCGAAGGAGAGCCCTGGCCCCACGCCGCTTCCTGGTGGTTGCCCACCCTACGCCAGTCGCGACGCTCCCATGCTAGCCGTACCGCTGGCCGGGCCGCCACCGACGCCGCGGCATCCGGACCCGTGGACATCCACCCGTCCGCCCTGCCCGGGCAGCGACGGACGGGAGGGCGGAATACGGCGTTCGCGCGACGTGTTCGGAACAGGTGGGCCGCAGCTCCGAGAGTCGGGATCAGGGCCGGGGAAGGTCGGAAGATGCGCGGGTTGTCAGCAGGGCAGACCGGACAGGTTCTGGACGGACCGGTGCGCCGTGTTCGCGTCGTCGTGATCGGCGCCGGTCAGGCGGGGCTGAGCAGCGCGTACCACCTGAGGCGCCGGGGGCTCGAGCCGCACCGCGACTTCGTGGTCCTCGATGCGAATCCCGCCCCGGGGGGTGCCTGGCTGCACCGCTGGCCCGCCCTCACCTTCGACGCCGCCCACGCACTGCACGACCTCCCGGGCTTCCCGCTCGGTACGCCGGACCCCAAGGAGCCGGCGTCCTCCGTGGTGAACCGCTACTACGGGGCATTCGAGCGGGAGTTCGACCTCCCGGTGGTCCGCCCGGTCTCCGTGGTCCGCGTGGGCTCCGGATCCGACGAGGCGCCGGACCGCGAAGACCTGCACGCCCGGGACCTGCACGGCGGGGACCGCGGTCCCCTGCACGTGACCACCACGGGCGGCACCTGGGTGGCGGACGTCGTCATCAACGCGACCGGGACGTGGGACCGCCCGTACTGGCCCTACTACCGCGGCCGCGACGTCTTCGCGGGCCGCCAGCTGCACACACAGAACTACCGCTCGGCCGACGAGTTTCCGGGCCAGAGCGTCCTCGTCGTCGGCGGCGGGACGTCCGCGGTGCAGTTCCTGCTCCAGCTCCACGCAGCAGGCGCCAGGCCCCTCTGGTCGACACGGCGTCCTCCGGAATTCACCCGCCGGCCCTTCGACCCCGAATGGGGCCGGGAGGTCGAGGCGGAGGTGAATGCCAGGACGAGTGCGGGACTCCCGCCGGCCAGTGTCGTGTCGGTCACCGGCCTGTCCCTGACCCCGCAGTACCAGGCGGGCATCGATGCCGGCATCCTGGTGTCCCGGGGCCCCCTGGCCGAGCTGCGCGAGCGGTCCGCGGTCTTCGCCGACGGCTCCGAGGAGCCGGTCGACGCGGTCCTGTGGGCCACCGGCTTCCGGGCCGCCCTGGACCACCTGGCTCCGTTGCACCTCCGGGAGCCGGGCGGCGGCATCCGGATGGACGGCGTGCACGTGCTGAAGGAGCCGCGCCTCCTGCTCGTCGGCTACGGCGCGTCCGCGTCGACGCTCGGCGCCTCCCGGGCCGGCCGCGCCGCCGCAACCGCGGCCCTCGGCAGACTCCGGAGCATCGCGGACAGCGGGGCTACCGGTAATCTTGCCGGGTGACTTCCCCCGATGCGCCCCGCTCCTATTCCCTGACGCTGTCCTGCCCCGACCGGCCCGGCATCGTCCACGGCGTGAGCGGAGCACTGGTCGCGGTGGGGGCCAACATCACCGAATCGCAGCAGTACGGCAGCCCGGATACGGGCTCGTTCTTCATGCGGGTGGCGCTGAGCACGGCCTCCCCGGAGCAGGCCCTGCACTCGGCACTCGAGCCCGTCGCCGCTGAGTACGGGATGGAGTGGTCGCTGGTCGAGTCCGAGCGTCGCACCCGGACGCTCATCATGGTGTCGAAGGCCGCGCACTGCCTCAACGACCTCCTGTTCCAGCACCGTTCGGGTACGCTCGCCATCGACATCCCCGTCATCGTCTCCAACCACCGCGACCTCGAGGACCTCGCCGCCTTCTACGGCGTCGAGTTCCACTACATCCCCGTGACCCCGGAGACCAAGGACGACGCCGAGGACGCCCTGCGCGCCCTCATGGACCAGCACGACATCGAACTGGTGGTGCTCGCCCGCTACATGCAGATCCTCAGTGACACGCTCTGCGAGGACCTGCGGGGCCGGGCCATCAACATCCACCACTCGTTCCTGCCGTCCTTCAAGGGCGCCCGGCCGTACCACCAGGCCCACGCACGCGGCGTCAAACTGATCGGCGCGACCGCCCACTACGTCACGGCGGCCCTCGACGAAGGACCGATCATCGAGCAGGAGGTCATCCGCGTGGACCACGCCCGCACCGCCGACCAGCTGGCGTCGATCGGACGCGAGCTCGAGGGACGCGCACTGGTACAGGCCGTGCAGTGGTACGCGGAGCACCGCGTCCTCCTCGACGGGCGCCGCACCATCGTCTTCAACTGAGAGGGCGTCGCCTAGGCTGGCGCCATGGCACACCTGATCCCCTTCCGGGGCAACACCCCCGACATCAGCGATTCCGCATTCACGGCCCCGACGGCCTCCCTCATCGGTGAGGTGGCGCTGGGGCCCTTCGCCAGCGTCTTCTACGGCGCCACCGTCCGCGCGGACACCGCTCCCATCACCATCGGCGAGGGCACCAACCTGCAGGACAACGTGGTGGTGCACGCGGACCCGGGTCACCCGGCGAGGATCGGCGACCGCGTGAGCGTGGGGCACGGCGCCGTCGTCCACGGGTGCACCATCGAGGACGACTGCCTCATCGGCATGGGCGCGACGGTGCTGAACGGCGCCGTCGTCGGCTCCGGCTCCCTCGTCGCCGCGGGGGCCGTGGTCCTCGAAGGCATGGTCGTTCCTCCCCGTTCACTCGTCGCAGGAGTGCCCGCGAAAGTGCGCCGGGAACTCGACGACGACGAGGTCGCTGCCGTGAAGGCGAACGCCGATCGCTATCGGACCCTCGCACAGGAACATCGTCAAGCGTTAACTTCTTGACTACAAGGGAGCCCTACGGCACCCTTGAGATCATGCCCGTAGACTCCACCTCGACGGCGAGGACACGCTTGAGCGCCGCGCTCCCGAAGCCGGGCTCCCAATCCGCCCTGCGCGAGCAGAACCAGCAGCGGGTCATCGCGGCACTGATGAGCGGCGGCCCTCAGACGCAGGCCGAATTGTCGCGGCAGACCGGGCTGTCGACCGCCACGGTCTCCAACATCGTCAAGGTCATGGCGACCACGGGCATCGTCAGCACGGCGCCGACCACGAGTTCGGGCCGGCGCGCCCTCTCGGTGATCCTCAATGACAACGGACAGGTCGCGGCCGGCATCGACATCGGCCGCCGGCACCTCCGTGTCGTCCTTGCGAGCCCCAACTACCGGGTCGTCCAGGAAGCCTCCGTCGCACTCCCCCTCGGACACAGTGCCATGGAGGGACTGACGGCGGCCTCGGACCTCCTCGACTCGCTGCTCGAGAACGGCGGCATCAGCCGGCGCGCGCTCCTCGGCGCGGGCATCGGCATCCCGGGGCCCATCGACCGCCGGACCGGGACGGTGGTCCAGGGCGCCATCCTGCCCGAGTGGGTGGGCATCAACATCCACGAGACCTTCAGCGAACGGCTCCAGGTGCCCGTCTTCATCGACAACGACGCCAATCTGGGGGCGCTGGCGCAGGTGACCTGGGGTCCGCACAGTTCGGTCGACAACCTGATGTTCATGAAGGTGGGCTCCGGCATCGGGTCCGGCCTCGTGCTCAACGGAGCGCTCTACTACGGCAACGTCGGCGTCACCGGAGAACTGGGCCACACGACCATCAACGAGCACGGGGTGGTCTGCCGGTGCGGAAACCGCGGTTGCCTCGAGACGGTCGCGTCGACGTCGACGATGATCGAGCTGCTCAGCCGCGGCAGCAACGAGACCGTCGACACCCAGCGCATCATCGACTGGGCCCTGGCCGGCGATACGGCCGCTCTGCGCGTGATCGACGACGCCGGCGTCGCCATCGGCCGGGCGCTGGCCCACACGGCCAACCTCATCAACCCGGAGACCATCGTCATCGGGGGCCCGCTCACCAGCCTCGGGGACATCCTCCTTGAGCCCATCCGCCGCGGACTGGCCCGCCACGCCGTGCCCATCATCGGCGAGACGACGAACGTGTGCATGTCATCCCTCGGCGACCGCGCCGAGGCCCTGGGGGCCGCCGCCGTCGTCCTCGCCCAGCCCGGTTTGTCCCCGCGACTGGCCAGTTCCGCGTAACGTTCGCGTCTCTATTTCATGCGCTTTGCGTTCAACAGTTGACGACAAGGCGATATAGCGTGTTCAATTCTTTCGGGCCGTGGTTGGGCCTGCACCAAGACAACGCCGTCACCGCGGGAGGCTCCATGAATAACCACACCATCCTCGAGATGCGTTCCATCACCAAGGAATTCCCGGGAGTCAAAGCCCTCTCCGACGTATCCCTCGAAGTCCAGGCGGGCGAGATCCACGCCATCTGCGGGGAGAACGGCGCCGGCAAGTCCACGCTCATGAAGGTCCTCTCGGGGCTCTACCCCCACGGTGACTACACCGGCCAGATCTTCTTCCAGGGCAAGGAGGTCCAGTTCAAGGACATCCGGTCCAGCGAGGCGGCGGGCATCGTCATCATCCACCAGGAACTCGCGCTCATCCCGGAACTCTCGATCGCCGAGAACATCTTCCTCGGCAACGAGCCCACCCGCTTCGGCGTCATCGACTGGGACTACGTCAACCGCACCACGCTGGAGCTCATGGCCCGCGTGGGCCTCAGCGAGGACCCGATCACCAAGGTCAAGGACATCGGCGTCGGCAAGCAGCAGCTCGTCGAGATCGCGAAGGCGCTCAACAAGTCCGTGAAGCTGCTGATCCTCGACGAGCCCACGGCGGCGCTCAACGAATCCGACTCCCAGCACCTGCTGGACCTGATGTCGGGCCTGCGCTCCAAGGGAATCTCGTGCATCATGATCTCGCACAAGCTCAACGAGATCGAGCAGATCGCCGACTCGATCACCATCATCCGCGACGGCAAATCGATCGAGACGCTGCACGTCAAGAACGACGGCGTCGACGAGGACCGCATCATCCGCGGCATGGTGGGCCGGTCGCTCGAATCGCGTTTCCCCGAGCACACGCCGAAGATCGGCGAGACGTTCTTCGAGGTCCGCAACTGGACGGTCGGCCACCCCACGGTCTCCGACCGCCTCGTCTGCAAGAACTCGAGCTTCCACGTGCGCCGGGGTGAGATCGTCGGTTTCGCCGGCCTCATGGGGGCGGGGCGGACGGAACTTGCGCGCTCCGTGTTCGGCCGGTCCTACGGCAACTTCAAGTCCGGGCAGATCTTCATCAACGGCAAGGAGGTCACGCTCCGCTCGGTGCCGCAGGCGATCAGCGCCGGCCTCGCGTACGTGACCGAGGACCGCAAGTCGCTCGGGCTGAACCTGCTCGACGACATCAAGTCCACCACGGTGTCCGCCGACCTGAAGAAGATCACCCGCGGACTCGTCGTCGACAAGGACGAGGAGTTCCGCGTCGCGGAGGAGTACCGGAAGTCGCTGCGCACCAAGACGCCGAGCGTCAACGAGGGCGTAGCGAAGCTCTCCGGCGGCAACCAGCAGAAGGTGGTCCTGTCCAAGTGGATGTTCACCGATCCCGAACTCCTGATCCTCGACGAGCCCACGCGCGGCATCGACGTCGGTGCGAAGTACGAGATCTACGGCATCATCCAGAAGCTCGCAGACCAGGGGAAGGGCGTCATCGTCATCTCCTCGGAACTGCCCGAACTGCTCGGCCTCTCGGATCGGATCTACACGATCTTCGAGGGCGCGATCACGGGAGAAGTCACCCGCGACGACGCGAACCAGGAATCCCTGATGAAACTCATGACCGCCAGCAGGAAATCTGCCTGACCGTAGCTCCCTAGGAAAGACACCATGAATTCCCTCAAACAAATCTTCGGCGGAGACACCCGCCAGTTCGGGATGATCTTCGCCCTGGTCGCGCTTGTCGTGTTCTTCCAGTGGCGCACGGGCGGCAAGACGCTCACGTCCGTGAACATGATGAACCTCTTCAACGGCAACTCGTACATCCTGATCCTGGCCATCGGCATGGTGCTCGTGATCATCGCCGGCCACATCGACCTCTCGGTCGGTTCGGTCGCGGCGTTCGTCGGCATCGTGGTCGCGATCGCCATGCGGGACTGGGGCATCCCCTGGTACCTCGGCGCACTGCTCGGCCTCGTCCTCGGTGCGCTCATCGGGGCCTGGCACGGTTTCTGGGTCGCGTACGTGGGCATACCGGCCTTCATCGTCACCCTGGCCGGCATGCTCCTGTTCCGCGGCGCCAACCAGTCCGTCGGCAACTCCCTTACCGTCCCGGTGCCCGAAGGATTCCGCTACCTCGGCGCCGGCTACCTCCCCGAGGTCGGCCCCAACACCGGCTACAACAACATCACGCTGCTGATGGGCCTGGCCCTGGTGGCGTTCGTGATCTACAGCGAATTCCGCAACCGCCGCAAGCTGGCCAGGATCAACGCCGACCTGCCCCCCACCTGGGTTCCGGTCACCAAGGTCGTCCTGCTCTCCGCCGTCATCCTCTACGCGACCTACCTGTTCGCGACCGGCCGCCCCGGCACCTCGTTCCCCGTTCCCGGCCTGATCCTCGGCATCCTCGTGATCATCTACGCGTTCATCTCGAACAAGACGATCCTCGGACGCCATGTCTATGCCGTTGGCGGCAACCGCCACGCGGCCGAGCTGTCCGGTGTGCAGAGCAAGCGCGTGAACTTCATGGTCATGATGAACATGTCCATCCTCGCCGCCCTCGCCGGCATGATCTTCGTCGGCCGCTCGACGGCGTCGGGCCCTTCCGACGGCGTCGGCTGGGAACTGGACGCCATCGCGGCCGTCTTCATCGGTGGCGCAGCCGTCACCGGTGGCGTCGGCACCGTGGTCGGATCCATCATCGGCGGCCTCGTCATGGCCGTCCTCAACAACGGCCTCCAGCTGCTCGGCGCCGGCGCCGACGACACCCAGATCATCAAGGGAGTCGTCCTGCTCGTCGCCGTCGCCTTCGATGTCTACAACAAGAGCCAGGGCAAGCCGTCAATCATAGGCATGCTCACCCGGAACTTCGGCGGAGGCAGTGGCGGCGGCAAGACGCCCACTCCCACCCCGCAACCCGCTCCCACCGAGCAGGCTGTCGGGACGAAGGAAGTCATCTCCCACGAAGTCTGACAGCCGGGACACCCCGGCTCCAACGCCCCACACCACCCCGAAGCAAGAGCAACAGAAAGAGAACGAGAATGCGTAAGTTCGCAAAGTCCTTCGCAGCCATCGCTGCGATATCAGCGCTGGCGCTGACAGGATGCGGTCGCGAAGAAGCGACCCCCGCAGCCGAGGGCAGCGGCGCTGCCACCTCCGGTTTCGAGAAAGGGTCGGCCATCGGCGTCGCACTGCCGCAGAAGACGTCGGAGAACTGGGTACTCGCCGAAAAGCTCTTCAACGACGACCTGACCGAGGCCGGCTACGAGCCGGACGTGCAGTTCGCCAACGGCGGCGTCTCCGAGCAGCAGAACCAGATCAGCTCGATGATCACCAACGGCGTGAAGGTCCTCGTCGTGGGCGCCATCGACAGCGCGCAGCTCGGCACCCAGCTGCAGCAGGCTGCCGACGCCGGCATCACGATCATCGCCTACGACCGCCTCCTGACCAACACGGAGAACGTCGACTACTACGTGGCGTACGACAACTTCCAGGTCGGCGAGCTCCAGGGCCAGGCCCTCCTCGACGGCATGAAGGCCGCCAAGCCCGAGGGCCCGTACAACGTCGAGCTCTTCGCAGGATCGCCTGACGACGCCAACGCGAAGGTCTTCTTCGACGGCGCCATGAGCATCCTCCAGCCCGAGATCGACAACGGCAACCTCGTCGTCGTCTCCGGCCAGAAGACCTTCGACCAGGCCGTCACCCAGGGCTGGAAGGCCGAGAACGCCCAGAAGCGCATGGACACCCTGCTCTCCGGCAACTACAGCTCCGAAGAACTCGACGGCGTCCTCTCCCCCAACGACACACTCGCCCGTGCGATCCTGACGTCGGTCGAGGGTGCCGGTAAGGCCATCCCGGTCGTCACCGGCCAGGATTCCGAGGTCGAGTCCGTGAAGTCCATCATGGCGGGCAAGCAGTACTCCACGATCAACAAGGACACGCGCGCGCTCGTCGAGCACGTCATCGAGATGGTCGGCAACCTCCAGGCCGGCGAGGAGCCCGAGATCAACGATCCCGACTCCTACAACAACGGCGTGAAGACCGTTCCCGCCTACCTCCTCGATCCGCAGATCGTGACCAAGGAGAATGCAGCGGAAGCGTACGCGAACGACCCCACGCTGTCCGCTCTCACCAAGTAGCACCACGCCGGACTCCTCCGGCAGCAGGACCAGAAGCGCCCCGGCTCCGGCCGGGGCGCTTCGTCGTTCAGCTGCAGGGTTCGGTGTAACGCTCGTGCACGCGATGGACGCGGGACTCCACAGCGGCAAGGATGGGATCATGAACCTCCCGAACCGCATTGCCGTTCCCCCCTGCGCCGAAGCAGGAGCTCCCAGCCCGATCGTGGCCACAGGCCGTCCACTGAAGTGGGGCGTGATCGCCACGGGCGGCATCGCCGCAAAGGTCACGCAGGACATCGCCCTGCTCGAGGACGCCGTCCTCCACGCGGTCAGTTCCCGCAGCGCGGACAGTGCCGCCGCCTTCGCCGAGCGCTTCGGATTCGCCACGAGCTACGGGAACGACGGCGGTGTGACCGGCTACCAGCAGCTCGTGGACGATCCCGAAGTGGACGTCGTCTACATCACGACGCCGCACGCCCAGCACTACGACGTGGCCAAGGCGGCGCTGACCGGCGGCAAGCACGTGCTGTGCGAGAAGCCGTTCACCATCAATGCCGCCGAGGCGGAAGAACTCGCGGGGCTGGCGGGTGAGCGTGACCTGTTCCTCATGGAAGCAGTGTGGACGCGCTTCTTGCCGAGCATCAACCGTGCGTGGGAGATCATCCACTCCGGCGAACTAGGAGACATCCGATGGGTGCAGGGCGACCTGGGATTCCCTGCGCCGGAAGACCCCGCGAGCCGTCTCTGGGACCCGAAGGCCGGTGGCGGTGCCCTGATGGACCTTACCGTCTACCCGCTCACCTGGGCCCTGGGCTCCCTCGGGTTCCCGGACTCCGTCGTTGCCGTCGGAACGCTCAACAGCGACGGCGTCGACCTGCAGAACGCAGTGACCCTGAGCTATGAGGGCGGCGCATACGCCCAGCTGTCGTCGTCGCTCATCGCCTCATGCCCGGGCCAGGCGACGGTCAGCGGTTCGAAGGGCTGGCTGAAGACCGGAGGCGGCAACCTCCACAATCCGAAGGAACTGACCATCAGGATCGGCCAGGACGACGCCCGGGTGGAGCGTTTCGAGCAGGTCGGCGAGGGGTACACCTACGAATTGCGCGAGGTCACGCGCTGCATCCAGCAGGGACTGACCGAGAGCCCCACCATGCCGGTCGGCGACACCGTCAAGACCATGCAGTTGCTCGACGGCGTGCGGGGGCAGATCGGCCTGCGCTACGCGAACGACGACGCCGCCGCCTGACCGGTTCCCCTCCACCTCCCAGCTCCTCCCCCGGTTCGTCCCGTGCTGAAGGACGGGTCCCCCGCGGCTTCTGCCGCGGGAGACCCGTCCTTTTCCGTTTCCGGGAGGCTACAGGGCTAGGCGACTGCCTTCGGCCGGCGGGCGACCAGCAGGCCAACCGCTCCGCTGAGGACCAGGAGTACACCGGACAGCAGGACCTGCTGCTGGTCGAAGCCCGTGGAGGCGAGTGTGCTCGGCGTCGATGACCCGGAGGCAGCAGGAACCGCTGCGGGAGCGGCCGCCTTCACCGTCGTGATTGCGAGCGAGACCCTACCGGTGCTGATGTCGGCGCTGACGCCGGTGCTTGCGCCGGTGCTGAGGCCGGGGTTGCCGGCCGGGTTGATACCGACGGATGTGCCGATGGGCGTGCCCGCCAAACCACCATTGTCCGAGCCACCAACGTTGGATCCATCGGTGTCCGCCCCGCCGTTACCGCCCGAGGCAGGCGCCTCAGGACCGGTCGGGGTCGCAGGCGTCCCAGGCGTAGTCGGCGTCGCAGGCGTAGTCGGCGTAGTCGGCGTCGCAGGCGTCGCAGGCGTAGTCGGCGTCGCAGGCGTAGTCGGCGTCGCAGGCGTAGTCGGCGTCGCAGGCGTAGTCGGCGTCGCAGGCGTAGTCGGCGTCGCAGGCGTAGTCGGCGTCGCAGGCGTAGTCGGCGTCGCAGGCGTAGTCGGCGTCGCAGGATCGGTCGGAGCCGCAGGATCGGTCGGAGCCGCAGGATTTGCGGCGGCACAGTCGGTGCTGGTGCCGCCGATCAGGGCGACTCCGTTGCAGCCGACGGTCACCGGAACCACGATCTCAGGCGAGACCACGTTCCCGTCCAGGATGCCACCGTCCAGCACGCCGCCGTCGAGGACGCCGCCCTCGACGGAACCGTTGGTGTCGCCGTCGGTCGAACCGCCCGCGCTGCCACCGCTCGTTCCACCGGTCGCACCCGTCGTGCAATCCGACGCGCTGTCACCGATCAGGGCCACGGTGTTGCAGCCGACATTCACCGGCACCACGACCTCCGGCGAGACCACGTTCCCGCCCAGGATGTCGCCGTCCAGCACGCCGCCTGTGGAACCGTCGGTGGAACCTGTGGTCGAACCGCCCGTGCTGCCACCGGTGGCTTCACCGGTCGCACCCGAATCACCCGTCGAGGACGAATCCCCCACCACCGACACCGAGTTCCCGGAGACGTTCACCGGAGCCACGACCTCAGGCGAGACCACGTTCCTGTCGAGGATGCCGCCGTCCAGCAGCCCGCCATCAGAAGAGCCTGCGGTCGAACCACCCGTGCTGCCACCGGTGGCTTCACCGGTCGCACCCGAATCACCCGTCGAGGACGAATCCCCCACCACCGACACCGAGTTCCCGGAGAGGTTCACCGGAGCCACGACTTCGGGTGAGACCACGTTCCCGTCGAGGATGTCGCCGTCCAGCACGCCGCCTGTGGAACCGTCGGTGGAACCTGCGGTCGAACCACCCGTGCTGCCACCGGTGGCTTCACCGGTCACACCCGAATCACCAGTCGAGGACGAATCCCCCACCACCGACACCGAGTTCCCGGAGACGTTCACCGGAACCACGACTTCGGGCGAGACCACGTTCCCGTCGAGTGCCCCGCCATCGGTCGATGCCGGCACGGTGCCGCTCGGATCGGCGGCGGTCGTGCCCGTAGCACCCGATGTTCCGGTGGAGGACGAGTCCCCTATCACCGACACCGAGTTCCCGGACACGTTCACCGGTACGGCGATTTGCGGTGCGACGTGATCAGCATTCGCCACTCCGCCGTCGAGCAGGCCGAGGGTGGGGGAACCGCCCAGCAGGCCGTCGCCGGAACCAGTTCCGGCGACGAGATCGAGCGAGGCGTCGAGGGAGACAACGGCCTCCTCAATGCTCGACCCGCTCGTCGTTCCGGACGCAAGGGGCGCGGTGATGATGGCGCCGAGGCCCGAAGCAGCCTCTGCATCCGATGTCGTTGACAGGTCCGCAGCTGTCGCCGCCCCTGCTCCGAGGACTACGAGGCCCCCGGCTAGGAGGACGCCGTAGAGCCCTCGCTGCACGCATGTACGCATGATGTTCTCCTGTAGATCAAAGTGGGTTGGAGGTGCCCGGGGCACCATGAGCCGTCGGCCACGCACGAAGGCGCGGCGGGGCAACCACTAATCAGGAGATGAACCGGGCTCCAACGCCGGGCCCGCGGGCAGACCAGCCGCCGCCCCCCGGTGACCCGGGCCGACAAGCCCCAGGAGGACCAGGAGGGCTGCGCCGCCGATGGCGGCGAAAGGGCCCGCCGTCCCGGCACCCGTGATGGAGGACAGGGCTCCGGCCCACGACGCAAGGGGCGCCGCGGGGAGTTCGGGAAGATCGTGCGCCATCCGGGCGACGCCCGCCAGAACAGCCGGCACGACGACGTCGACCGAGGCATCGGCAAAGGTCGTGGACGCCTGCACCGCGAACCCGGGACCGGCGCTCCTGGTGGCAACGCCCTTACCCGCGTCGGTCACCACCCCGTCGGAGAGCGCCGGGACCACGGGACCGGCAGTCGCTCCGCCGGCAGCAGTCGGTTCGGCAATGGCAGCAGCAGAAGCGGCTGCTGGAGCCGGATCATTCGACGCACCGGCACCCGGCACACCGGCACCCGGCACATCGGGCAGGACGTCGGCCGCCGGCGACGGGAGGGGCACCACCGGAACGGCTGCGTCGATCCCGGGAACGGGTACTACGACGTCGACCACCGGATCGATGACGCCCACGACAGGAGCCACCACCTCGAGCACCGGTTCCGTGACGCCACCGACCGTCCCGTCGACGGCACCCACGATCGGCGCGGTAGCCTCCGTGAGCGCCCCGGCAGGTAACACCGACTGCACGATGGGCACCTCGGCGACCACCTCGTCGACGAGGGACGTCACCGGGACCAGGATCGTGCCGGTCGGCTGGGAGGTGAGCTGAGGCACCTGTGCCGCGAGATCGGAAACCAGCGAAGCGGCACCGGAGAGGCTGGTGGATGGACCCGCCGCCGGTAACGCCTCGGCCGTCGCCGCCTGCAGAGGGTCCACAACGGCGGACAGCGTCGACGACACCGGAGAACTGCTCTCGACAGCCTCTGTCACCGAGCCGAGCAGCCCGGCATCGGAAGGGACTTCGGCGGCCGACGCTCCACTGGCGCCCAGAGCCATCCAGCCCAGCGCCCCGGCTCCTGTGAGGAGGGTCAGACGCACGGACGTAGCGAGAGACCGACGCTTTTGCATCCTCATCGCACGTACCCCCCAGGCTGAGACCTGAGGCAACCATAAACCGGCGTCGGGCGGACTGTAAATAGCATCGCCTTAAATTCATCAGCCGGTGGACCGTAACGGTCCACCGGCTGATGAAAAGGTGGGAAGCGCCTACTTGGCGAGGATCGCGAGGACCTCGGACAGCTTCGCCGACGGACGCATCACCTGGGTGACCTTGGTGACGTCGGGGTGGTAGTAGCCGCCGATGTCGACGGGCGAACCCTGGACGGCCAGCAGCTCGGACACGATGGTGTCCTCGTTCCCGGTCAGGGCCTCGGCGACACGGGAGAAGCTCTGCGCGAGCTCGACGTCCTGCTCCTGCTTGGCAAGCTCCTCCGCCCAGTAGCGGGCGAGGAAGTAGTGGCTGCCGCGGTTGTCGATCTCCCCGACGCGACGGCTGGGCGATTTGTTCTCGAGCAGGAACGTTCCCGTGGCGCGGTCGAGCGTGTCGGCGAGGATCTGCGCACGGGCGTTTCCGGTCGACGTCGCCAGGTGTTCGAAGCTGACGGCGAGGGCGAGGAACTCACCCAGGCTGTCCCAGCGCAGGTGGTTCTCCTTCACGAGCTGCTGCACGTGCTTCGGAGCGGAGCCACCGGCACCCGTCTCGAAGAGTCCGCCACCGTTCATCAAGGGCACCACCGAGAGCATCTTGGCGCTGGTGCCGAGTTCGAGGATGGGGAACAGGTCGGTCAGGTAGTCACGCAGCACGTTGCCGGTCACCGAGATGGTGTCGTCGCCCTCGCGGATGCGCTTGAGCGTGAAGGCCGTGGCGTCGACGGGCGTCATGATCTCGAGCGAGACGTCGTCCGTGCCGTGCTCGGCCAGGTACTCCTTGACCTTGGCGATCAGGTTCGCGTCGTGGGCCCGGCCCTCGTCGAGCCAGAAGACGGCCGGCGTCGCCGAGGCGCGGGCGCGGTTGACCGCGAGCTTCACCCAGTCGAGGATGGCGGCGTCCTTGGTCTGGCAGGCGCGCCAGATGTCGCCGGGTGCGACGTCGTGCTCGATGAGCACGGTGCCATCGGCGTCGATTACCTGCACCTTGCCTGCGGCGGGAATCTCGAAGGTCTTGTCGTGGCTGCCGTACTCCTCGGCCGCCTGCGCCATGAGCCCGACGTTCGGTACGGTGCCCATGGTCGTCGGGTCGAACGCGCCGTTGGCACGGCAGTCGTCGAGGACGACCTGGTAGATGCCGGCGTAGCTGCTGTCGGGGATGACGGCGAGCGTGTCGGCTTCCTTACCGTCCGGTCCCCACATGTGGCCGGACGAACGGATCATTGCGGGCATCGACGCGTCGACGATGACGTCGCTCGGCACGTGCAGGTTGGTGATGCCCTTGTCGGAGTCCACCATGGCGATCGCGGGGCCGTCCTCCATGCCCTTCGTGATGGCCTGCTGCACTCCCTCGCGGACGTCCTCGGGAAGCTTGTCGAGACCGCCGAGGATCGAGGCCAGGCCGTTGTTGGGGCTCAGGCCGGCGGCGGTCAGCTGCTCGCCGTACGTCTCGAAGAGCTCGGGGAGGAAGGCACGGACCACGTGTCCGAAGATGATGGGGTCGGAGACCTTCATCATGGTGGCCTTCAGGTGGGCCGAGAACAGCACGTCCTCCTCCTTGGCCCGGGCGACCTGGGCCTTGAGGAAGTCGTTGAGGGCGTCGGCGCGCATGACGGTTCCGTCGACGACCTCGCCGGCGAGGACCGGGAAGGAGTCCTTGAGGACGCTCACGGAGCCGTCGGCGGCGACATGCTGGATCGAGATGGTGCCGTCCGCGGGGATGACCACGGACTGCTCGTTGGAGCGGAAATCGTCGCTGGTCATGGAGGCGACGTTCGTCTTGGACTCAGGCGTCCAGGCACCCATGCTGTGCGGGTTCTGGCGCGCGTAGTTCTTGACCGACGCGGGAGCGCGGCGGTCCGAGTTGCCCTCGCGGAGGACGGGGTTCACGGCGCTGCCCTTGACCTTGTCATAGCGGGCGCGGATGTCCTTCTCCTCGTCCGTGGACGGGTGGTCGGGGTAATCCGGCAGGGCATAGCCCTGGCCCTGGAGCTCGGCGATGGCCGCCTTGAGCTGCGGGATGGACGCACTGATGTTGGGCAGCTTGATGATGTTGGCTTCCGGCGTCTTCGCCAGCGCTCCGAGTTCGGCGAGCGCGTCCGCCATCTGCTGGTCCTCGGTGAGGCGGTCGTTGAAGAGCGCGATGATGCGTCCCGACAGCGAGATGTCCCGGGTCTCCACCTCGACACCCGCCGTGGACGCGAACGCCTCGATGATCGGCAGGAACGAATAGGTAGCCAGCATCGGCGCTTCGTCGGTGTGGGTGTAGATGATCTTGGCCATGGGTTGGCGTCTCCCTGGTGCTCTGACGTTGTGCGGTCGGTTGGGCGTTGCCCATCGGCTCTAACTTACCGAGGTCTCCGGGCTTCGCCTAACGGCGGGCAGGCAGGGAACGACGGCGTTGACGGGCGGGTTTCGCAGGACGCCGGCCGGACGGGCCGCCCGGCGTCCTGCGGGAATCATCAGTGGAAGAAGTGGCGGGCCCCGGTGAGGTACAGCGTCACGCCGGCCGCGTTCGCCGCGTCGATCACTTCCTGGTCGCGCACCGAACCGCCCGGCTGGACGACGGCGCGGACGCCGGCGTCGACCAGGATCTGGAGTCCGTCGGCGAAGGGGAAGAAGGCATCGGACGCCGCGACGGAGCCCCGCGCGCGCTCGGTGTCGGCGAGGGTGTTGGCCCGCTCGACGGCGAGGCGGCAGGAGTCGACACGGTTGACCTGGCCCATGCCGACGCCGACGGACGCACCGTCGCGCGCCAGCAGGATGGCGTTGGACTTCGCAGCGCGGCACGCCTTCCAGGCAAAGCTGAGGTCGGCGAGCGTGGCGTCGTCGGCCGCGTCTCCGGCCGCGAGCGTCCAGCCGGCGGGGTCGTCGCCGTCGGCGTCGAGCCTGTCGGCGACCTGCATCAGCACACCCCCGGAGACCTGGCGGAATTCTACGGGGTTCCGCCCGTAGCCCTCGGGCAGGGTCAGCAGGCGGATGTTCTTCTTCTGCGAGAGGATCTCGACCGCCTCGGCCGAGAACGACGGCGCGATCACGACCTCCGTGAAGATGTCCTTCACCGTCGTGGCCATGCCCGCGGTGACCTCCCGGTTCGCGGCGATGACGCCGCCGAACGCGGACACCGGGTCGCAGGCGTGGGCCTTGGCGTGGGCGTCCGCGATGGGATCCTCCGCATCGGCGGAGCCGACGGCGACGCCGCAGGGGTTGGCGTGCTTGATGATCGCGACGGCGGGTTCGTCGAAGTCGAAGGCCGCGCGGAGGGCCGCGTCGGCGTCGACGAAGTTGTTGTAGCTCATCGCCTTGCCGTGGAGCTGGTCCGCCTGGGCGATGCCTGGCGTCGCGCCCTTCTCCACGTACAGCGCCGCCTGCTGGTGGGGGTTCTCGCCGTAGCGCAGCACCTCGGAACGCTCGAGTGCGAGGCCCGCGTAGCCGGGCCAGGCGAAGGCGTCGTCGTCCGTCTCGAACTGCTCGGCAGTCCAGGACGCCACCGCGGTGTCGTAGGCGGCGGTGTGCGCGAAGGCGAGCGCAGCCAACCGGCGTCGTGCCTTCAGGTCGAACCCGCCTTCCGCGGCAGCCGTGACCACGTCGGGGTATGCGCCGGGATCGACGACGACGGCGACCGACGGGTGGTTCTTGGCCGCTGACCGGACCATCGCGGGCCCGCCGATGTCGATCTGCTCGACGACGGCGTCCGGCTCCGCGCCCGACCGCACCGTCTCGACGAAGGGGTAGAGGTTCACGACCACGAGGTCGAAGGCCTCGATCTCGAGTTCGGCGAGCTGGTCGATGTGCTCCTGACGCCGGCGGTCGGCGAGGATGCCCGCGTGGACCTTGGGGTGAAGGGTCTTCACCCGGCCGTCGAGGGTCTCGGAGAACCCTGTCACCTCGGAGACCTCGGTCACCGGCACGCCTGCGGCGGCGATCCGCTGCGCGGTCGAGCCCGTCGAGACGATGGAGACGCCTGCGCGGTGCAGGCCCTGCGCCAGCTCCTCCAGGCCGGTCTTGTCGAACACCGAGATGAGTGCTCGACGGATGGGGACACGGTCAAGGTGGGTGAGGCTCACGCAGATCTCCGTCAGGTCGCTTCGCTGGGGGTCGCTGCAAGTCTATAGGTGTGGTGTTTGTCGTGCTGTGAGGCCTCCTGGGCCCCGGGACGCTCGAGAGGACAGAAAAGACCGGCGAATAGGCGATCCGGAGGTCATTTCTGTCCTCTCGGCGGAAGCAGGAGGAGCGCCGCCCACAAAGCTCACGTCTGATCGGGTACGGCACAACGAGTCAGCGCCTGGCTGATCCGTGCCAGGGCATCCTCCCTCCCTGCACCCAGATGACGCTTCGTGAAGCGCAGGACGGTCCAGCCCAGTGCACGGAGCCGGTCGTCCCGATCGATGTCCCGCGCCCATTGCCGCGGATCCGTGAGGTGGTGCTCCCCTTCGTACTCGAGGGCTAGGCGCTGGACGCGGTACTGGAGGTCCGGCCGCGAGACCCGGCGACCGGCGTCGTCCGTGATCCACTCATTGACCTCCGGCTCCGGCAGCCCGGCAGCGACGATGAGCAGGCGGAGCAGGCTTTCCGGCGCGGAATCGACTCCCGCCCGAAGAAGCGGCAGCGCGGCGTGAGCCGTGGCCATGCCACGAGCTCCAGCCCGGGGAAGCAGTGCCGCGGTGAGCGCAGCAACGCTGCACAGCGGATCCGGCAGGTTGATGGCGGCCGGCCGCCGGGGTGCATCGGGGCGCCGGAGCAACGCGTCACCCGCGGCGACGAGGTCGGGAAGCGCCAGGTGCGCAGAGAGGTCGCACCATGTGCGTGCCGGAGAGGTGAGCGGCACGCCATAGACCATCACGACGTCGCCGTCGCGCAACGCGGAGACGTGACCGACGACGCCTGCCCGCCGGGGCCGAGAAGCTCCAACGGGCCGCGTGAGATGAAGTGGGGCATCGTCGGGCCGAAGCGGTAGAGGCAGCCCCCACAGCAGTGCCGCCGTCTCGTGGCTCGCGGCCGTGCCCGGTGTCAGCGACCCGAGGCATGCCACGATGTCGGACAGCTCCGCCGGAGCAGCATCGAGGAAGCGGAGGCTCCGGGATGATCGCCGGTACAGCGCACGACGCAGGATGTGGTCGGGCAGGCCGAGGTCCCTGGCGGCCTCCACGGAAAAACACCGCTGTGCGGTCAGACGCATCAGGGCCGCGTCGTGGGGATCCGGTTGCATCACCTCATCGTGGGCGGTTCCTGAGGTACCTCGATGTTCTCCACAGGAGCAGCACGGCCATTCGCGTCGAGACGACAGAAAATACTGGTGGATGAGCCCTTTGGTGGTCATTTCTGTCCTTTCGGCGGGCGGGCGCGCTGGCGGTACAGTTCTCGCAGTACCCGGCCCCTCTTCAAAGGCATCATGAGCATCAATACCCAGCTCCCCACCGGCGACCAGGTGGTGCAGGACCTCCCGTGGCGATGGAAGGTCCAGGGAAGGATCTTCCTCATCGGCGGCCTCGGCTTCATGTTCGACGCCTGGGACGTCACCCTCAACGCCTACCTGATCCCGCTGCTGATCGGCGACTGGGGGCTGTCCCCCGGACAGGCGGGGTCGATCGCGACATCGAACCTCATCGGCATGGCCGTCGGCGCCTTCGCCTGGGGGTCTGTCGCGGACATCATCGGGCGCAAGAGGGCGTTCACCCTCACCCTGCTCGTCTTCTCGGTCTTCACGGTGCTCGGGGCGTTCTCACCCGACATCGTCTGGTTCTGCATTTTCCGGTTCCTCGCCGGATTCGGCCTCGGCGGGTGCATCCCCGTGGATTACGCGCTCGTGGGCGAGTTCACGCCGCGCCGCCAGCGCGGCCGGGTCCTCACGGCGATGGACGCCTGGTGGCCGGTGGGCGCCTTCCTGTGCGGGGCGGTCACGACGGCGGTCGTCGCGCAGTTCGGCGACTGGCGCTACGCGATGCTCGTGATGGTCCTTCCCGCACTCCTCGTGTTCTGGGTGCGGCGCGGGGTCCCCGAATCGCCGCTCTACCTCGTGCAGCGCGGCCGGCGGGAGGAGGCCCGGGCCGTCATCGACGACCTCGTGGCTAGGACGGGTGGTGAGCAGCGCGCCTGGCGGCTGCCGGATCCGGAGGAGACGCCACGGCTGTCCCTCGGCAGCATCTCGGGCCAGCTCACAGGGCTGTGGCGCTACAACTGGCGTATCACCCTGACCGCGTGGAGCCTGTTCCTGACCATCCTGCTCGTGTACTACGGGGCGCTCACGTGGATGCCGCGCATCCTGATCGCCTCCGGCTACGCGCAGTCGGTCGCGTTCATCACGACGACGTTCATGACCGGCGTCGGCTTCCTCGGCGTGATCGCCGCGGCGCTCCTCGTGGAGCGCGTGGGCCGCAAGTGGCTCCTGGCCATCACGGGTCCGGCGTCTGCAGCCATCCTGGTGGTCTTCGCGCTCATGCTCGACCTGCCGGCCGTCGCAACGGCCTGGCTGCTGGGCTTCGGCTTCGTGGTGCAGGTGGCCATCCCCGTCCTGTACACCTACGTGTCGGAGCTGTACCCGACAGAACTGCGGGGCAGCGGCTTCGGCTGGGCGTCGACCATCTCGCGGATCGGCGCGGGCCTCGTGCCGCTGATCTTCGGCACCCTGCTGTGGCCCGCCCTCGGCCTCCCGCTCACCTTCGCCCTGACCGGCGCGCTCGTGGTCCTCGCGGTCGTCTTCATGGCCTTCAATGCGCCGGAGACGCGGAGCGCCAAGCTGCGCTGACCCGTACGACGACGAAAGAGGTGCCACCACGGTGGCACCTCTTTCGTCATTTCGCCGGGATCGTACCGGGCATCAGGCCTCGGGCAGTTCCGCGTCCGGGGTCTCCTCAAGCGCAGTGACCTTCCAGGCCCCGTCGGCGTAACGGATCGTGGCGCTGTAGATGGTCCCGTTCGGGGAGAAGGGACGCTGCTCGGTGATCGAACCGTCCTCGGAGAACTCGGTGTACGCGTCCGGGTTGACGGGAATCAGGGCGGTGACGTCGACGCCCTCCGCGACCTCCTCCTCCGGCGTGGTGAGGTAGACGTTCTCCACCTTCGGCTGCCCGCCGAGCACCCAGCCGCCGCCGTCGTACACGGCCTGGAGCCGTTCCGCTTCGGCCTGCTCGCCCGCAGCCCCGTCAAGGACCTCGAGCATCGCGGGCGCATCTCCGGTCTGGAGGACGTAGGCCTTCAGGTCGAAGTAGTAGTAGAGGAACGCACGGGCTCCTTCAGGGCTGACGTCGCCGACGAGGTCGTTGCTCGGCGGCTGCTGGATGTTGACGGCGGCCGACGACGAACTCGCGGGCGAGGGCGCGGCGGGCGAGGGGGCGGCTGCCGGGGATTCGGAGGTGCCGGCACAGGAGGTGAGTGCCAGCAGGGCGAGGGCGGCGGTGGCCGCGATGCGGAGAGAGTTCATGGGGGTCCCAACGGTGTTCGAGAGCAGAGGTGGCCAAAGGCCTCCCCCACCTTACCGGTGCCCGAGGCAACTTATGGCGGGAGCGTCCTAGAGCCAGTCGTTGCGCTTGAAGATCCCATAGAGGCCCAGACCCATGCCCACCATGAGGAGGAGGGCGAACGGGTACCCCAGAGCCCAGTGCAGCTCGGGCATCACGTCGAAGTTCATGCCGTAGATCGAGGCGATGAGGGTGGGCGCGAAGAGGATCGCGGCCCACGAGGAGATGCGCTTCACTTCCTCGCCCTGCGTCAGGGACGTCTCCGTCAGGCGCGTCATCTCCTCGTTCTGGCGCTGCGCCACGAGCGTGGTGTGGACGGTCAGGGCGTTCTGCAGCAGCGCACGGAACGTGTTGACGCGCTCGACGACGCGGATCACGTGGTCCTGGACGTCGCGGAGGCTGCGGGCCAGTTCGGGGTCCATCCGATACTTCTCGGACCCGAGCAGGAGCGCCTCCATCATGGCCTGCAGGGGCTGGGCGGCGCGCTGGAACTCCATGACCTCGCGGTGCAGCTCGTAGATCCTGCGCGACACGTCGGGAGCTCCCCCGAACAGCTCGTCCTCGATCTCGTCGATGTCGTTCTCGAGCCCCTGGACCACGGGCCCATACTCGTCGACCACCTGGTCGAGCAGAGCGTACAGGACGGCCTGCGGCCCGGTGTGGAGCAGCTCAGGATCGGCCTCGAGCCTCCTCCGCACGATGCCGAGGTCCGGTGACTCGGCATGCCGGATCGTCACGACGAAGTCGCTCCCGATGAAGAGGTGCAGCTCACCGAACTCCACCTTCTCCTCGGCGTCGAGGTAGCGGGCGGGCCGCAGCACCACGAAGAGCGTGTCCCCGTAGCGTTCGAGCTTGGCGCGCTGGTGTCCGTTGGTGGCGTCCTCCACGGCGAGGGGATGCAGCCCGAACTCCTCCTCGACGGCGTGGATCTCCTCGCGTTCGGGACGGTACAGGCCGATCCAGCCCATGCCGCCGCTCTCGCGCATGATCTCGAAGGTCTGGTCGAGCGTCTCGGGGATGCGCTTCTCCCCGGCGACGTAGACGGCGTTCGCGACGAGGGGCATGTCAGGCAGCGCCTGTTCCGGCGGCGGCGAGCGATCCGAGGGTCGCGATCAGGAGCCTGCGCTCCTCGACCTTGATGCGCTCGTGCAGGGTCTCCTCCGTGTCGTGCGGCAGGACGGCGACAGGAGCCTGGGCGAGGATGGGGCCGGTGTCCACGCCGGCGTCCGCGATCATGACGGTGCAGCCGGTCACCTTGACGCCGTAGGCCAGGGCGTCGCGGACGCCGTGCGCGCCGGGAAAGCTGGGCAGCAGCGCGGGGTGCGTGTTCAGGTAGCGGTTCGGGAACCGGTCGAGGAAGTGCTGGTCGACGATCCGCATGAACCCGGAGGACACCACGTAGTCCGGCTTGTGCGCGGCGACGGCCTCGGTGAGGGCCCGGTTCCAGTCCGCCCGGTCGTCGTACTGCCGGAAGTCGACCTCGAAGGACGCGATCCCCGCGTTCCGCGCCCGCTCCACCCCGCCGGTTCCGGGCCGGTCGGCGCCGACGGCGGCGATGGCCACGGGGAGGCTGCCGTCGGCGACGGCGTCGATCACGGCCTGGAGGTTCGATCCGCTTCCGGAGACGAGGACTACGATGCGCATGGTTCAACCTTAGGGTCTCGCCTCGCCTAGGGTTGAACCATGCCGAGGGACGAACGATGAGGGAGCAGGGCACCGGACCGGGTGGGTCGCGCAGTGCGGAGACCAGGCGCAAGGCCCCCGATGACGCCGCGGGCGCGCGGATCGCGTCCGCAGGATTGTGGCTGCGCCTGTTCCTGCTGTCGTTCTTCGGCGGAGCGCTGGCGAGCAGCCTGATGCTGCCCTGGAAGGTTCTCGGGCTCGTGCTGGCGCTGTTCGCCCTGGCTGCCGGCGTCGTCGCCCTCGTCAAGGCGATCGGCGCGAAGCTGTCCCGGCTCGTGGTGCTCTCGACATCCCTGGGTCTGGCTGCCGCCCTGTTCCTCACGGCCGGCACGGGCGTCTCGGTGCTCCTGTGGCCTGTCACGCAGAACTACGAGGACTGCATGTCCCGGGCCCTGACGCTGCAGGCGCGGGACGACTGTCAGGAGGGCCTGCAAAGGCTCGAGGGCTTCGGGCAGGGGAACGTCGGCCGGTAACAGCGGTAACACCGGGTACAGGCGGCACCTCGCACCCGCTGGCGGACGGGATCAGCGGCGGGATCAGCGGCGCCGGGGCTCCCGCTCGAGCAGCGGTCCGACGGCGTGGCCCAGGACAGCGCCCACGGCTACCTCCAGTGCGAGCCACAGACCGACTGCCAGCGGATTCGGCCCGAGGTCGGTGAAGCGCCCGAGACCGAGCGAGGCGCGTGAGATGAGGGCGACGACGACGCCGCCCAGTCCCGCGGCGATGCCGATGAGCACTGCGAGGGCCAGGGTGGAGGCCGTCGAGGTCAGCCACCGGTGGCTGCTGCGGAGGACGAGCCACTCGTCGAAGTGGTTCTCCCCGTCCCGGAAGAACCACCACCCTGCGAGGAGGCCGGCGAGGACGGGGATGGCCAGCGCGGCGTAGCCGTAGTCGAGCGTCCCTGCCGGCAAGGCTCCCAGGATGGGCAGCGCCGGCAGCGGACCCACGGTGCTGGCGAGCGGCGTCAGCGAGCTGCCCGTGCCGAGGGCGAATCCCGCCCCGGTGGACCAGGCCATCGTCCAGACCGCAAGGTTGGGCAGGAGCCCGAGCTGGAACAGGGTCACCATCGTGGCACCCGCGATCCCGCCGTCGATCCGCTCGTAGATCGCCGCGATACCCGCCCAGTTCAGCCCGATCGCGACGGCGAGCAGCACTGCCGACAGGCATGCGGCGACCATCACCGCGAGAAAGCCCGAGCGGAGGATCGACCAGGCGTAGGACCCTGCCCACCGCGAGTGCTGGCTCGTGCGGCCCACCCAGGCGGCGAAGTCGACGCCGACCAGCCTGCTCCAGGCCCCCGCTTCGCGGTAGGCACCGGTGATCAGGCCGATGGCCGCGGACACCGGCGGGATCAGGGCCCCGGCGGCCAGCGGAGCGGAGGCATCAGGGGTGGTGGACGCGTAGGCCACGGCTGCACCGATCGCGGCATAGGCCACCATCGCGCCGAGGAACGCCTGCCACAGCTGGTCCGTGTAGGAGGCCCGGGCGAGCCGGCGTCCTGCCCGCCAGGCGAGCAGCAGCGGCACCAGGATCAGTCCGAGCGGAAGGACGTGGAGCAGGCCCGACGCGGCGTCGGCCCCGGCCACGCCTGCCGGGAACTGGAGGACGAGCGGTACTCCGTGCATGACGAGCCACGCCTGGCCGGCCAGGCGCGCGGCGGACTCCGGCGCGCGGTCCGCGAACCCGCCGGTCAGCCATACCGCGGCTACCGGGACGGCTACGAGCAGTGCCGAGATCACGGCGGACTGGCCGAGCTCGAGCACCCCCTGCAGCCACAGGGGCATGGGAAGGGCACGGGGTTTGGGAGGGAGTTTCATCCCTTCCATGGTGCCATCGGCAGCCGCCGTCGGAGCCGAGCGACGCGGGGCCGGAGCCGGACCCTGCACCGTGGTGCCCGTCACCCCAGGATGTCGGCGAGGCCCTTGACGACGGCCAGGCCTGCACCGATGAACGCGATCACGACGACGAAGAGCCGCGCCTGGGCGTCCCGGACGAACCGCGCGAGCTTCTCACCCGTGAAGATGCCGGTCACGATGGCTCCACCGATCGCGATCCACATCCACGGCGCCAGGACCGGGGCCTGGGACGGGTCGAGGAGCAGCTTCGCGACCAGCGTCACGGTGCCGATGCAGACGAAGAAGGGCTGGAGCGTGGCCGCGAACGGCCGCTGCGGCCACCGAGCCAGCAGGGCGTAGGCGCTCACGGCGGGACCGCCCACGCCTGCCATCGAGTTCGTGACCCCGGCCGTGAATCCCGCCACGGCCTTCGGGACGTTGCCGCGCACCACGACGTCGGACCGCTGGAGCACCAGGGAGATGGTGAGCGCCACGAGCACGACGGCACCGACGGTGACCGACAGGGGCGCCGACGGGACGGACACGGCGAGGATCGAGCCGGGAATCGACCCGAACAGGGAGGGGACCACGAGCCAGCGGAACATGCTCCAGTCGATGTCCCTCCAGACACGGCCCACGATGATGCTCGAGGAGACGACGCCGCAGATGTTCACGAGGAGGACCCCTGCGTGCGGTCCGAGGATGATCACGAGGAACGGGGCGATCAGCAGGGCGAAGCCGAGGCCTGCGATGCGCTGCGCGACGGCCCCCACGAGGATGGAGGCC
Source organism: Arthrobacter burdickii (assembly GCF_030433645.1). NCBI lineage: Bacteria > Bacillati > Actinomycetota > Actinomycetes > Micrococcales > Micrococcaceae > Arthrobacter > Arthrobacter burdickii. The sequence continues at coordinate 387,943 of NZ_JAROCG010000002.1, read as the reverse complement.
AGCACGATGCAGAAGATGCCGAGAGTCACCCCAGCTACAGTACGCAACCCCGCCTCCCTCCCTGCCCTGCCGCGGACGGCGGCACCGGCGGTAGCCTGAACCCATGACGGCCCTCACCACCGCCCTCGCTACGGCAGACTGGCGCCAGCGCGTCTTCGGCCTCTACAGTGCCGTCCGCGACCGTGCGGTGTCCGAGTCGCCCGAAGCCGCCCACGCCCTGTGGAGGGTGGGCCGCGACGAGCTGTTCCGCGACCATCCGGCATCCGCCCTGCGGGAAGACGCCAGGGCATCCTTCGCGGGACTGGCGATCGCACCCTACGATCCGGCGTTCCGCTTCGAGGCGGTCCTGAACGACGACGGAGCCGGCGAGGTGATGGACGTGGGGACCGGCACGGACGGCGTCGTGCCGTTCCGTCGCCTCGGCACCCTCCTGCTGCCAGGGCTCGGACAGCTCGCGCTGTGGAGGCTCGCCTCCTACGGGGGCGGGCTCTTCCTGCCGCTGCGGGACGGAACGGCAGGAAGAGCCGGCGGCACCTATGGCGGTGGGCGCTACGTCCTGGACACCGTCAAGGGCGCGCACCTCGGGGAGGGACGTGCTGCCGGCAGTCTCGTCGTCGACCTCAACTTCGCCTACAACCCGTCGTGCGCCTACGACGAGGAGTGGGCCTGCCCCCTGCCGGGTCCGGACAACCGACTCGTGGACGACGTCCCGGTCGGTGAGCTCTACCGTGAGTACTGACCGCACAAGCACCCAGGAATGGGCACGGAACGATGAGCAGGGTCCCATGAAGCAGCTCCAGTGGCAGCGCCGCACCGAGGTGCCGCTGATCGTCGCGGCCGTCGTCTATCTCGTGGCCTACTCGGTGCAGGTCACGCTGCAGCCCGGGCCCGCCCTGGGCCGCGCCCTCGAGGGCATCATCTGGGGCGTCTGGGCCCTCTTCCTCGTCGACTACCTCGTGAGCCTCCTGTCCGCACCGGAGCGCGGCCGCTGGTTCGTCCGGCACCTGCACGAACTCGTCATCCTGCTGCTGCCCATGCTGCGGCCCCTGCGGCTGCTGCGGCTCCTCCCGCTGCTGCGCATCCTCAACCGCTCCGGCGGCAACGCCCTGCGGGGGCACATCGTCCTGTACGTCATCGGCGCCATGACGGTGCTCGGCTATGCGGGCGCGCTCGCGGTGCTCGACGTCGAGCAGGACGCCCCCGGCGCGACCATCCTCACCCTTCCGGACGCGCTCTGGTGGGCGCTGACCACCGTGACCTCGGTCGGCTACGGCGACTACTACCCGGTGACGGGTGCAGGACGGCTCGTGGCGGCCGGGCTGATGATCGGCGGCATCGGCGTGCTGAGCGCCGTGACGGCGGCGTTCGCCTCGTGGCTGGTCGAGAACGTCGCCACGGCTCGCGCTGCGGAGGCGAAGACCGCGGAATCGGACGCCCGAATGCAGGACCAGCTGAAGAGCGTGAGCCTGCAGATCGACACCCTCACGCGGCAACTGGCCCACGGCTCCCATCCGGGACGCCCGGGACAGGAGTAGCAGCCAGGAGTAGCGGGCACCGGGCCGGATTTCGCCTGGCGTTCACCGGCCCTCCATCCGGTGGTGGCCTCCCCTCCGCCCGAAGGGGTCAGGATCGAGGTTAGTGTGCGCCCCGCTTGCCGCAACCTCTAACCTGTCGGCCGGAGGTCTGGACTGTATCGCGCCAAGGCGGTATCGTTCGTCTTCGCATTCCCGGCGTCCCTGCAGGCCCTATCATGGGAAAGAAACCCACCTACATTTCCGGAGGCTCCGATTACAGACCTGGTTACCCAACACGACATTTATTTCGGTGCACCAGAGCCGGAGAATGAAGCCGAGATCCTTGAATCTGCGTCTCGCGCCGCGGTAGCCCGTCTCGAAGGCCGATCCGATATCACGACCGTCAAGGGACGCTTCACCCTCATCAACTCCGACCGCACACCGCACCAGGCGATGGTGGAGGACCTCCTGTTCATCCGCTCGGCACTGGACACGGCCGGCATCGGGTTCCTCCTGGTCCGCGGCAATGACGAGCGCCCCGTCATCGCCGTCGACCTCAAGGACCGTGAAGCCCTCCGCGCCGCGCTCGTCGAGGCGTGCCGTGACGAGCCCTTCTACTCCCGCACGGTCGACACGAAGCGCCGGACAACACTGCTGGTCAGTGACGGGGAACTCACCCATAGCGGCAAGGCCCGCATTTTCCGCCTGTTCCGCCCCCGCATCGAGCCGGTGGGAGGCCTCACCTACGGACCGTCGGCCGGTGTGCAGATCGAACTCTGGGCGCTCGGCGGGACCACGATCGAACTGCCCGTGGAGAACTCCCTGACCCGGCGTGCGCTGCCGGCGGCCGAAGTGGTCCGCGGCAAGGTCGAGCGCCACGGCCTCACCTGGCCCACGATCGACAACATGTTCGCCGACCACGCCACGGACATCGACTTCGAGGTCGACCTCGTCTTCTCGTGGGTGGACGGCAGCAGCCCCGAGTACCGTGCCGCCCGCGCCGCCCGGATGCAGGGCGTGGTGGTGGGCGAAGGCGACGACCACGAAGCCCGCTTCCGCCAGATCAACGAACTCAAGTACGCGCTGCGCTCGGTCTACATGTTCGCGCCGTGGATCCGCCGGATCTTCATCGCCACCGACTCCGAGCGCCCGGCGTGGCTCGCCGACCACCCGTCCGTGACGCTCGTACCGTCGGATGAGCATTTCCGGGATCCCTCCGTCCTGCCCACGCACAACTCGCAGGCCGTCGAAGCCCAGCTCCAGCACATCCCCGGACTGTCCGAGTACTTCCTCTACTCGAACGACGACATGTTCTTCGGGCGTCCCGTGGCACCGGACATGTTCTTCTCCCCCGGCGGGATCACCAAGTTCATCGAGGCGGACACCCGCATCGGTCTGGGTGAGAACGACGCCGAGCGGAGCGGTTTCGAGAACGCGGCGCGCGTCAACCGGCGCCTGCTGCATGCGCGGTTCGGCCGCATCACAACGCGGCACCTCGAACACACCGCGGCGCCCCTGCGGAAGAGCGTCCTGCTCGAGATGGAGGCGGAGTTCGCCGCCGATTTCGCCGCCACCGCCGCATCCCGCTTCCGCGCCAAGGACAACATCTCGGTCACCAACTCGCTGTACCACTACTACGCCCTGCTGACGGGCCGCGCGGTGACGCAGGAGATGGCGAGGGTGAAGTACGTGGACACGACGATGCGCTCCGGGCTCAAGAGCCTCAACAAGCTGCTCGACAAGCGGAACCACGACTTCTTCTGCCTGAACGACGGGAGCTTCCCCGAGGTACCGGCCGAGGAGCGGGCGCACCTGGTGACCGAATTCCTCGAGAAGTACTTCCCGGTCAAGGCCCCCTGGGAGATCTGAGCCTCCCGGGCCGGCTGCGGCGGCGCGTGCAAGACTGGCCGCATGCAGACCTTCCTGCCCTACCCCGACTTCGCGGCGAGCGCCGCGGTCCTGGACCAGGCGAGGCTCGGCAAGCAGCGGGTGGAGACCCTGCAGGCTCTGCGCGCCCTCGTGATCCCCGACTACGGCTGGCGGCAGCACCCGGCGATCCGCATGTGGATGGGCTACGTCCCCGCCCTGACCGTCTACGGGCTGGCCATGGTCGCCGAGTGGGTCTCCCGCGGCCATGCGGACTCGACGAACCGGCAGATCCTGGAGTTCGCCCCGCACGTCCTGGACGATCCCGCCGTGCCGATGCCGCCCTGGCTCGGTGATCCGGCCTTCCACGTGAGCCACCAGTCCAACCTGATCCAGAAGGCGCCGGAGATCTACCGGAGCAGGTTCCCGGGCGTCCCCGAGGACCTGCCGTACTACTGGCCCTCCCCCGAGCAGGAGCGCATCCCCGCGGAGCCGGAGGGACCGCGCCTGTGGGTCTGGCGGGCGGCGTCGCATCCACCGGAGGGTGACGCCACGCTGCTCATGCCGCCCGAGCCGCCCAGCGGGCGCGCGGCCCCGAAGTGGGAGCGGCAGCTCCATACGTTCGAGGAGGCCATCGAGGAGGGGGACGCCGTAGCGATCGCCGATCCCGACGGCGAGCGCTTCCGCACCGGGCGGGTAGGCCCGGTACTCATGCACGAGGACGGACTGCTGCGGCCGGCCCGGCTGCACGGCTGGCTGCGGCGCTCCGATTTCGACCCGCCCGCGCTGCTGCAGGACCCGAGGACGCTCTTCCCCGTCGGCCTGCCCGGGTCGCTGGTGCCTTGACGCCCGGCCTCCTACCCGGGGCCTCCGGCCGACGTGAGCCGGCGGCGGGCCCTGCTTCCGTCGTCGATGGTCACGCTGTGGGCCGCGAGCCGGCGCCGGGCTTCCTCCCGTGGGACCACCTCTCCGACGGACCTGTGCTGGCCGGCGGGGACCACCGAGTGGACGATGGTCTCCTCGTACACGTGCACCAGGTTGTAGGACTGGGCGCCGTCCTGTCCGCGGGTGCCGCCCGCCTCGAACAGGAGGTCCTGCGTGTAGCAGGTGGCGCTCGCCACCGAGACGGGGACGCCGGCGAACATCGCCGTCGTCGAGTAGTGGAGGTGGCCGGCGAGGATCGTCCTCACGTCGGAGCCGCGGACGACGTCGGCGAGCGAGCGCTGGTCACGCAGTTCCACCAGCGCGGCGAGCTCCTGGACGCTGGGGACGGGAGGGTGGTGCAGGGCGAGGATGGTCCCGTGGGGCGCCGGGACCGAAAGTTCATGGGCAAGCCAGCGCAGCTGGCCGGTCGTGAACTCGCCGTGGTGGTGCCCTGGGACTGTGGAGTCCATGGCGATGATGCGCAGGCCGTCGACGAAGTGGACGGCGTCCACCGGCTCATCGGGACGGGCGGAGGAGGGCTGTCCGTCGAGGAGGCCTGCCCGGAAGGCGGCGCGGTCGTCGTGGTTTCCCATGGCCCAGATGACGCGGGCGCCAAGCCGGGCGGCTGCCGGATCGACGATGGCCCGCAGTTTCGCGTATGCCCCCGGATCCCCCTTGTCTGCGAGGTCCCCGGTGAAGACGATCGCCTGCGGCCGCGCGCCCGACGCCTCGAGGTCCTCGAACAGCTCCCGGAGGCGCTGCTCGCTGTCCACCGCCCCGTACAGCGTGCCGTCACTGCCGACGAGGTGCGTGTCGCTCAGGTGCAGGAGGAAGTGCTGTGGCCGGGGGTGTTCTGCTGTCCGGGGGTGCATGGGAACCTACTCCGCTAGCTGTTGGTCAGACTCCCACCATTCCAGCAGAGGCACCTGCCGATCACCTGAACCCGCCCCGGCAGGTCGGCGAACATCAGGGAAACTTCTACCGGCGCCCTCGCGGGACGCCCGCCTCCTCCGGCGTGCACCCGGCCCGGGACCGATTGCCAAGGGCCGCCGTGGCGCCCAGGAGCGCTGGCGGGGCGGCAGCACGCGTCGTAGGCTTCCACTCAAAGCACCAACCGCGCAGCGAAAGGAAGCATCATGGCATTCCGGCCCAGCCACATCCCCCTCCGCCTCACCACGGGGGCCTTCATCCTCAACTCCGGACTCGGGAAGACCAACCTGGACGAGGGGTCCGCGGGATACATGCAGGCCATGGCGGCCAAGGCCTTCCCGCAGATCGGCCAGCTCCAGGCGCAGCAGTTCGGCAAGGCGCTGGCGGCCTCCGAGATCGCCATCGGCTCGGCGCTGCTTGCCCCGTTCATCCCGAGCAAGCTGGCCGGCCTCGCCCTGCTCGCCTTCTCGACGGGGATGATGACCATGTACCTCAGGACTCCGGAGCTCACGCAGGAGGATGGCATCCGCCCGACGCAGGACGGCACGTCCGTGGCGAAGGACGTCTGGCTCGTGGGCGTCGCACTGTCGCTCCTGCTCGACAGCAAGAAGAAGTAGGCCCGTCGTGGCCCTGCCGCCGGCAGGGCCACGCTACTTCCTTCCGTAGGGAGACAGGAGACCTCGGTATGTGCGGACGCTTCGTCATCGCGGGGAACAAGGCCGACCTCATCGACGCGTTCGACGTCGATGAAGCGCTGGTGGACGAGGTCGAACCCTCGTGGAACGTCGCACCCACGAACACCGTCCAGCTCGTCGTCGAGCGGCTCGATCCGGACACCGGGGAGCTCACGCGGCGGCTCGAACCCGCGCGCTGGGGGCTGATCCCCTCCTGGGCGAAGTCCGCAGCGGTGGGCGCACGCATGATCAACGCCCGCAGCGAGACCGTCCTGGAGAAGCCGTCCTTCCGGGCGGCCGCGCTCAAGCGCCGCGGGATCGTCCCTGCGGACGGGTACTACGAGTGGCGGAAGAACGACGACGGCTCCAAGACCCCCCTCTACCTGCACGACCCCGACGGTGCCGCCCTCGGCTTCGCCGGCCTGTACGAGTTCTGGCGTGATCCGGGGACGGCGTCGGAGGAGCACCCGCAGGGGTCCTGGGTGGTGAGCTGCACCATCATCACCCGCCCGGCGAGCGATGCCCTCGGCGAGATCCACGACCGCACACCCGTGATCGTGCCGCCCGTGCTGCGCGGCGACTGGCTCGATCCGCGCAATGACTCCCGCCCCGCCGTCCAGGAACTGCTCGACGCCATCCCCGATCCGCACCTCGTCCCCCGCCGCGTGGGGACCCGTGTCGGCTCGGTGCGGAACAACGGCCCGGATCTCATCGAGCCCCTCCCGGGAGACGTGACGGCCGACGGCGAGCAGCAGATGCTCCTCTAGCTCCGGGCGGATCTGGCGCCGGGCGGATCGCGTTGCAGGCGGATCGCGCAATGTCAGGTCAGTTCGGCTCCGGGTCCGGTTCGGTCCGGGCGGCTTGCGCGATGTCAGGTCAGCTCGGCTCCGGGTCCTGCCCTTTCCGCGCTGAACGTCGCCCGGGGAGCCGGCGGCAGGTCGGCGATGTACTCGTTGACGGCGAGCGCGAGGATGTCCCGTTCGAACGGCGGGAGCAACAGGGAGCTGTAGAGGTAGGCGTCGATCTCCTCCTCCCCCGCGTTGCCGCCGAGGCTGAAGTACCGCAGCCAGAGATCGTAGAGGCTCAGGTCCGTCGAGCGGAAAGCAGCGCACGTACCGCGCCGCTGCTCGTGTTCACCCATGCCCGTCGTCATCTCCGTGCCTTCCGGGAACGCTTCGGACGCGCGTCCGAAGCGGCACCGTCGTCGTGTCCTGTCCATCCGGCTCCCAAGCTAGCGACGCGCGCGGAATAAGGGAAGTCCGCGGGGCCGCACGGGTGCTCCCTTGTTGCAGCGCTCCACCGCGCCTAGGGTCGGACGCAGGTGACGACGGAAGGAGAGGCATGATCAGGACGGATATCGCCCCGGGGATCCATTACCTGGAGCATGCGCGGACCAACGTCTACCTGGTGGAGGACGACGACGGCGTCCTGCTGGTGGACACCGGCCTGCCCCGCTCGAAGGCCCTGCTGCTGCAGGCACTCTCCCGCATCGGGAGGTCCATCCAGGACATCCGCGCCGTCGTCCTGACCCACGGTCACTTCGACCACGTGGGCACGGCGGAGCACCTCCGGACGAAGTACGGCATCCCCGTGTACTGCCACCCCGACGACGCCTTCATCGCCGCCCACCCGTACAGCTACGAGCACGAGCGTTCCCCGTTCCTGTATCCGGTGCGGTATCCGCGCGCCATCCCCGGCCTGCTGCGTATGAGCGCCGCGGGAGCACTTGCCGTCAAGGGGGTTCCGGACACCCTCCCGCTCACTCCCGAGGCCGCCGCGGCCCTGCCCGGTTCGCCGCTCCTGGTCCCGACCCCCGGGCACACGAAGGGCCACTGCGCCCTGCACTTCCCCGACCGCGAGTCCGTGATCAGCGGGGACGCGCTGGTGACGCTCGATCCCTACACCGGCCATCCCGGCCCGCAGGTCGTCGCGCGCGCGGCGACCGCCGACACCGCGACGGCCCTGCGCTCCCTCGAGGGGCTGCGCTCCACCGGGGCCCGGACCGTGCTGCCGGGACACGGCTTCCCCTGGAGCGCCGGCGTGGACACCGCTGTGGCGCAGGCTATCGCAGTCGGCGGCCACTAGGCGCGCTCCTCGTGGCGACACCCGGCGCGGCCGGGGGCGATACGCTGGGCGCATGGGCTGGCTGAAGCATCAAACGGTTATGGGCTTCGCCCGGAGCACGGTCAAGCGTGCAGCGATCGCGCTCTTCTCGGCGCAGGCGGTGGTCATCGTAGGACTCGTCGGCGTCGATACGTACCAGAAGCGTCAGCGCACCAAGCGGGACGGCTTCCCCCAGCCGGGGACCTTCAGGACGACGATCGCCGATACGGACACCACGGTCTACACCTATGGCGAGGACCTCTACGACGCCATGATCGCGGCGATCGACAGGGCCGAACACCAGGTCCTGCTCGAGACCTACATCTGGAAGGGCGACCATGTCGGCACCCGGTTCCGGGACGCCGTGAACCGTGCTGCGGAGCGTGGCGTGAAGGTCTTCGTCATCTACGACGGTTTCGCCAACCTCGTGGTCAACCCCTTCTTCTACAGGTTCCACCCGCTCGTCAACATCTACCGCTTCCCGGTCGTCCGCCCGTCGATCGTCTTCACGAACATCCGTGGAACGGGCTTCGACCACCGCAAGGTCCTCGTGGTCGACGACGAAGTCGGGTTCGTCGGCGGATACAACATCGGCTCGGACTACGCGACGAAATGGCGCGATACCCACCTCGAGATCCGTGGGCCGTCGGTGTGGGAGCTCCGGGAGGCGTTCGTCAGTTTCTGGAACTTCCGCGCCATCCCCCGCCGGCCCGAACTCCCCGATCTCAGCGCCTCCTTCTGGGAGCCGCGCATCCGTGCGGTGAACAACATCCCGGCCAACCTCGTGTTCCCGATCCGCGGCGTCTACCTCGACGCGATCAACCGGGCCGACCGGCACATCTTCATCACGATGGCGTATTTCATCCCCGACCGGCAGATCCTCGACGCCCTCCTACGGGCGAGCCGCCGGGGCGTCGACGTGCGCGTGATCCTGCCCGAGGACTCGAACCACGTGGTCTCCGACTGGCTGTCCCGAGGCTTCTACTCGGCGCTGATCGGCGCCGGGGTCCAGATCCTGCTGTACCAGAACTCGATGATCCACGCGAAGACGGCGACGGTCGACGGCGAGTGGAGCACCATCGGCACCGCCAACATCGACCGTCTCAGCCTGACCGGGAACTACGAGATCAACCTGGAGATCTTCGACCGCGCACTCGCGGCCACCATGGAGGAGATCTTCGCGGTGGACTCCTCCAACTGCCGGCGGCTCAGCCGGGAGGAATGGGAGAGCCGCCACGTCGTGGCCAGGGTCAGCGAACTCATCCTCGCTCCGCTGCGCCCGTTCCTGTAGCACCGGACGCCGTCCGACCCGGCGCGGAGAACCGCTCCAGGTATCCGTGCTGGGAGGATTCCACGTGCCCGGCCATGAGCCGCTCCGCCTCGTCCCCGTTCCCCGCGTCGATCGCCGCGAGAATCAGCCGGTGCTCGCTCCAGGACTGCTTCCCGCGGTTGTCGACGTCGGCTGCATAGAGCCACTCGATCTTCCCCGAGATCTGCCGGAGGAGCGCGGCGAGCGATGCGCTGCCGCTGAGTTCGGCGACCCCCAGGTGGAAGCGGATGTTCAGTTCGGGCAGGTCCGCGAGGGCGTCGGCCGCCACGGCGCGGTCGCCGTAGTCGAGGATGTCCGCGAGAGCACGCCTCGCAGGGAACCAACCCGTGCTCGGTGCATCGGCCGCAAACTGCTCTGCCGCCCGGCGTGCCGCGCGGCGTGCGATGGTCGCTTCGATGGCGCGCCGGACGGCGAAGAGGTCCTCGGCGTCGTCGAGCGGGATCTTCGCCACGGTGGAGCCGGCGTAGGGTTTCGACTCGACGAAGCCCTCCGCCTCCAGCGCACGCAGTGCCTCCCGCACGGGCACGCGGGAGACACCGTACCGAGCGGCGAGCGCCGCCTCCGTGACGCGGGCCCCGGGCGGCAGCTCACCGAGGATGATGCCGCGGCGGATGGCGTCGAGGACACGCTGCGGCGCTGAGGCGTCCTGCTCAGGCCGCATCCGCCGCGCCCGTCTGGTGCTCAGCGTCCTGCGGCATAGCCCTGTGCTCCCCGCGGGTTGGCGGCGGCGGACAGCACGCCGGTGTGGGAGTCTCGGGTGACGCAGGACAGCCGACCGAGGGCCCAGTCCCCCGCCCGGGTGATGACATGGCCCCGGCGTTCCAGGTCGGCGATCACGTCCTCGCCCAGCCGGTCCTCGACGACGGCGCCGCCCGGTTCCCAGGTGCGCGGCCAGAAGGAGCCGGGAATGGACGTGGTGTGGAGGGACGGTGCGTCGATGGCCTGCTGCGGCGTGTAGCCTCCGACGATGGTGCGGAGGATGTAGAGCAGTTGCCACTGGTCCTGCTGGTCGCCGCCGGGTGATCCGAGGGCGACGACGGGCTTGCCGTCCTTGAGGATGAGTGTCGGGGTGAGTGTGGTGCGGGGCCGCTTGCCCGGCTGCAGGGTGGACGGTGCCCCGTCCTCCAGCCAGGTCATCTGCAACCGGGAGCCGAGACAGAATCCGAGCTCGGGGATGGCGGGTGAGGACTGCAGCCATCCCCCGCTCGGCGTCGCGGAGACCATGTTGCCCTGCGCGTCGACGACATCGATGTGGCACGTGTCGCCGCGCGTCTCCCCGCTGCGCGAGACCGTCGGTTCACCCACCCCGGCGAACCCGCTGCCGCCGGCGAGGGCGGGCGGGGTGTAGTCGACCCGGAGCGGAGGGGTGAAGGGTTCGACACCCGGGACCCTCCCGGGCCGGAACTCGAGCGACGCCTCGTCCCCGATGAGGGCACGCCGCTCGGCGGCGTACTCCGGGGAGAGCAGGTAGTCCAACGGGACGTCGGCGTCGCCGTAGTACGCCTCCCGGTCGGCGATGGCGAGCTTCTGCGCCTCGAGGATGGTGTGCGCGCCGATCGCGGTGGACGGGTCGAGCCGCTCGTCGTCGAACCCGTCGAGGATGGCGAGGGTCTGCAGCAGCGCCGGGCCCTGACCCCAGGGCCCGGTCTTGGCGATGGTGTGGCCGCGGAACTGGAGGGTCGTCGCCTCCTCGTACCCGGCTTCGAAGCCGGCGAAGTCCTCGACGGTGAGGACACCCGCGTGGTCCAGCCCCGAGGAGTGCCGGTGGGGCGTCCGGACGAACCCGGCGGCCGTCTGGGCCACGAGTCCGGTGCGCCACTCGAGGCGGGCGGCGTCGATGCGTTCGGCCCGCGTGGCGCCGTCGGCCGCCGCGTCGGCCAGGGACCCGAGGACACGGGCGTATGCCTCGTTGCGGATGATCTCGCCCTCGCGTGGCGGCCTGCCCTCGGGCATCCAGAGGGCCGCCGACGTGGGCCAGTGTTCGGTGAAAAGGTCCGCCACGGCGGCGATGGTCGCTCCGACGCGGCCGAGGACGGGGTGGCCGTCGCGGGCATAGCCGATCGCGAAGGCCAGGACGTCCCGGAGCTCCCACGTTCCGTGGTCGCGCAGCAGGACCAGCCAGGCGTCGACGGCGGCCGGGACCGCAGCGGCGAGCGCGCCCGCACCCGGGACGAGTTCGAGTCCCTCGGCGAGGTAGTGCTCGCGGCTCGCGGCGGCCGGCGCAGGGCCCTGGCCCATGAGCACGACGGGCCTGCCGGGCTCCTCGGCGGTGGCGAAGACGCCGGTCATGTCGCCTCCCGGTCCGTTGAGGTGGGGTTCGACGACGTGCAGGACGAACGCCCCGGCGACGGCGGCGTCGAACGCGTTGCCGCCGCGTTCCAGCACGGCCTGCGCCGATGCCGTGGCCAGCCAGTGCGTCGATGCACTCATGCCGAAGGTGCCCTGCAGGGTAGGTCGCGTGGTGAAGGAGGGAGGGGAGGTGTACGTCATCGGCTGCCTTTCGACGGGAGCGCCCAGGGCGATCGTGCGCAGCGGCGGGGGCGTTCTCAGGGGCCGGTGCGGATTGAATACAATCAACGGTACGACCCTAGGCGTCGTATACATTCACGGCAAGACTGCAGACGAGGGACATCATCGTGAAGAACCGCGTGGCAACGGACAGGCTCCATCTCTGGCTCATGCTCGGCCTGACGTTCTCGACCGGCGTCATCGACGCCGTCGGCTACCTCGGCCTCGACCGCGTGTTCACGGGCAACATGACGGGCAACGTCGTTCTTCTCGGCATGGCCTTCACGGGTGGCACCGGTCTGCCCGTCCTCCGGCCCGCGCTCGCCCTCGCCTTCTTCATGGTCGGCGCGGCACTCGCCGGCCGCGTCCTGCGGAAGGGACCGGAGGGGTGGTCCGGGCGGACGACGGGCACGCTCCTCACGGTGGCCCTCGGGCTGACCGCCCTCGCGGTGTACGTCGCGCTCGTCGACGTGCAGGCCGAGGAGGTGCTCGGCAGCATCACCACCTCGGTGCTCGCGACGATGATGGGCATCCAGGCAGCGACGGCCAAACGCCTGAAGGTCGCCGAGATCACCACCGTCGTGGTCACGTCCACCATCACGGGCCTGGCGTCGGACTCCCGGCTCGCCGGCGGCAAGAGTCCCTTCTGGGCGCGCCGTTCCTCCGCGATCGCCCTGATCATGGCCGGCGCCGTCGTCGGCGCCCTCACGCTGAAGGTGGACCTCTGGCTCGGCGTGGCCGTCTCCGCACTGCTCTCCGCCGTCGTCACCCTCCTGGGCCACCTCCGCCACCGTCGGGACCGCAAGGCAGCCGTCGCAGGAAGCGCCAAGGAAACCGCACTACGGTAGAAGCATGGAACAGGTCGACCAGCAGTTCGAATTCCACCGCCTGGCCCGCTCGTGGCCGCAGTACCGGTGGTGGAAGCCGCTCCTCACGGCGCTGCTCGGAGTCGCCCTCTACGTGGTCTTCACGGTGGTCCTGCTGATCGCCGGAGCGGTCGCGGCACTCAGCACATCGGCGGACGTCTCGCAGTACCTCGACGCAGCGGCGGCGATCGACCTGAGCGACCCGGTGATCTTCGCCTTCACCCTGATCTCCCTGATCCTCATGATCCCGGCCCTCGCACTCGCTGTGCTGGTCACCGGCCCGCGGCCCTTCGGCCTGCTCTCGTCCGTGGCCGGCCGCATCCGCTGGCGCTGGCTGGCCCTGTGCGCCGCCGCAGCGCTGGCCGTGTTCCTGGTGAGCCTGGGCATTTCCACCCTCATCGGATTCCTCTTCCCGGAGGAGGCCGCCGCGGCGCCCGTGCAGCAGGACACGTCCACCCTGGTCGTCCTGCTGGCCCTCTCCCTCCTTGCCGTCCCGTTCCAGGCTGCGGCCGAGGAGTACGTGTTCCGCGGCTTCCTGATGCAGGCCGTCGGCGGCTGGCTCCGCCACCCCGCCTTCGCGATCCTGCTGCCCGTGCCGCTGTTCGTCCTCGGTCACCTCTACGATCCGCTCGGCCAGGCCGACGTCGCGATCTTCGCCGTCGTCGCCGGCTGGATCACCTGGCGCACCGGCGGCCTGGAAGCGGCCATTGCGGTGCATGCGATCAACAACATGACCATCTTCGTGCTCGGTGCCTTCGGCCTGGTCGACGTGAACTCCAGCGAGGGGTCCGTGAGCGGGCTCCTCGTGTCCGTGGCGACCATGGCGGTGACCGCCGGCGTCATCGTCCGCCTCGCGAACCGCCGCGGCATCGACCGGACCCGCACGGTCGTTCCGCAGGCCCCGCTCGAGCACGCCTACCCCTCGTACGCCCTTCCGGTGGGCGGGAGTGCGCCGTACGGGTACCAGGAAGCACCGGTTCGCAACCCCTGGGCACAGGAACTGTCCCAGGAGCAGCCGGGCGGCTACGACCCGTCGCAGTACGACCGCGCGCGGTACGCGCAGCAGCCCGCGGGCGTCGGGCCGGTTCCGGCACCGACTGTCCCCACTGCCCGGCCCACACCTTCGCCCGCTGCCGCGCCGCACCCCGCGCCGCGCCCCGCCCAACCGGCGCGGAGTATGGGAGACACCGTCGTCGGCCGGCCGGCCCCCTCGTCCGACGCGTGGGCCGAACCCGTGCCATCCGCTGGACCCGTGCCATCGGGAGCCCCCGCGCCCCTCGAATCGCAGCGCCCGGCGGCAGGGTCGCACCCGGCCAGGCGGGACGACGGCGCAGACCGCCACCCCACCGGCCCTGCACATCCGCCGGGACCAGGGCATCCTTCAGGGACGTCGCATCCCACCGGCCCGGGGTATCCCGCAGCGGGATGACCCGCAACGGCACTGGCCGGGAAGGGTGTTCGCCGGAAACGGTAGGACCAGGAATGGTAGGACCAGGAACGGTAGACCCCGGAACGGTAGAGCCCGCCGGCCTGTCGCCTGTCAGCCCTCGACGCGCAGGCCCATGCTGTCGGCGAGGAAAGGGGCCAGCAGCTGCAGCTGGTACTCATCGATCGTGGCGCCGCGCAGGCCGTCGAGGCCGCTGATGCCCCGGAAGCTGCTGGTGCGGAGGTCGGCGTCCTTCAGCTGGGCGCCGTCGAGCGTGAGTGTGCCGATCGTGCAGTCCTGCAGGGCCAGCCGGGTTGCCCGCACGCCCGTGAGATCCAGTTCTCCGATGATGCACCCGCTCACGAGCACGTCCGTCAGCCGGGCGCTGCGGAAATTCACGTAGTCGAGCTTGCCCCCGTCGAGGTGCACGCCGTCGAGCCGGCTGTCGTAAAGCTCCGCCGAACCCCACCGCGTGCTCCGCAGCGACGTCTCACGCCAGCTGCTCCGCGGAGCGCGGAAGACCGGGGCGAACAGGTCCTCGAAGGCGCATTCGATGAACCGCGCGCCGCGCAGCTCGGCGTCGTTGAGTGACACTCCCTGCAGGACGCATTCCTGCAGCGTGATCCCGGCGAGCTCCTCACCGTCGAAGGAGGCGCGTTCATACAGCTCCCCTTCCCGGTGGTCGCCGTCGAGCAGGTGCGGCTCCTCGACCCGCGTGACGTCCCGCGGTTCCCGCAGGGACAGTCGCGGGGCGTTCGTGGCGCTCGCCAGTGCTTTCCTGGCCATGGTCCCTCCGTCGTGGAATCACGTCATACATCCGTCATCGGTGCGACTGCACCGGCTCGCCAGTCTAGCTGCGCCGTCCGGTGCGGCCGCCACCCGGCGCTGCTGCGCTGAGCGTGTACGGGCTCCGCCCGTGCTTTACTGGCATTCGTCATTCCAGGGGGGAAAACGGATGGTCAGCGACCGCATGCAGAACACTCACGACCCGCGCTACGACGGGATCTACCAGCGCGGGAATCCTACGGGGGCCGCATCCAGCGCGGTGTCCCCCGCGCCGCGCGCACCAGCACTGCACTGGCCGACAGAGGACACCGCTACCCCCTCGGTGATCCGCGAGGTGGGATCCGAGGCACCCCGGCCACCAGAGCCCAGCCTGCCGCCCCGCAATCCCTTCGATGTCTGGGCCTGGGTCGTCGCGGCCGCGCTCGTGGCCCTCGGGGTGTACTTCCTCTCGGCCCCGATGATCCACGAGCAGCAGTACGTGGATCAGCTCACCCTGGGACAGATGAGCACGCCCTACAGCAACCCCTGGTTCAACTACACGGTCGCGGCCGCCCCGCCCCTGATCTTCCTCGGCGTCGCCACTGCCGTCGCCCAGCTCTTCGTGCTCTCCAACCGCCACACGCTGCGCACCCGCTGACGGCCGGTGCACGGGGAGGCGGGGCTGCCGTCCCCGTAGGGTGGACAGCATGGAATCGCCGATCGAAAGCTACCTCAGGACCATCCACCGGGAGATCTCCGATCTGCGGGACGGGAAGCCCTACAGCACCATCCCGGCGATGGCGAACGTCGATCCCGACAACTTCGGCATCTGCCTGACCACCGTCGACGGGTACATGTACGAGATCGGTGACACCCGGGAGGAGTTCACAATCCAGTCGATCTCCAAGCCGTTCACGTATGGGCTGGCCCTGTCCGACCTGGGGATGGAGGCGGTCGACGCGAAGGTCGACGTCGAGCCCTCGGGCGACTCCTTCAACGAGATCTCGCTGGCACCGGGCAGCGGACGCCCCTCGAATGCGATGATCAACGCCGGTGCCCTGACGGCGACCTCACTCGTCCAGTCCCGGGGCGGCAACACGCGCTTCCGGCGCATCGTGAACACCTACTCGCAGTTCGCGGGCCGGCAGCTGGGCGTCAACGAGGAGATCTTCCGGTCAGAAGTCGAGCACGGCCACCGCAACCGTGCCCTGGCCTACCTCCTGCGGTCCTTCGACATCATCGAGGACGACCCCACGCCCGTCATCGAGGACTACTTCCGGCAGTGCTCCGTGATGGTGAACTGCATCGACCTCTCCGTCATGGCGGCGACGCTCGCCAACTCCGGGCGCAACCCTCTCACGGGTGTCGAGGCGATGGACCTGCTGGCCGTCGAGAGAGTCCTGTCCGTGATGACCACCTGCGGCATGTACGACGACGCCGGATCATGGATCAGCACCGTGGGCATGCCGGCCAAGAGCGGAGTGGGCGGCGGGACCATCGCCGTCCTGCCTGGGCAGGTGGGCCTCGCCGTGTACTCGCCACCGCTCGACGAGCACGGCAGCAGCGTGCGGGGCATGGCCACGAGCCAGCGGCTGTCCCGCGACATGGAACTGCACTTCGTGCGTGCGGCGCGGGCCGGCCGGTCCGCGATCCGGGCCACTTATGACATCACGGCCGCACCCTCGGGCATCCGTCGGACCGACGAGGCGATGGAGGTCCTCCGCGACCAGGGGCACCGCGCCATGGTGATCGAACTCAACGGGGACCTCCTGTTCGCCGGCACCGAGTCCATGGTGCGTGCACTCAGCAGCCTGGACGACGACGTCGACTTCGTCATCCTCGACCTGCGCCGGGTGGACGAGGTGGCCGACGTCTCCCTCCGCCTGCTGGGCCAGTGCCGGGAGAACCTGGCGAAGGTGGACCGCGAGCTGGTCCTGATCGACGGCGAGGGCACGCTGGCGGAGACCTTCCGGGACGTCGATCGCCCCGTGCCCACCTTCGATACGCGCACCGCCGCCGTCGAATGGTGTGAGAACGAGCTCATCACGCGGTACGGCGGTGACCTCATCCTCCCGTCGGAGGTGGAGGTGGCGCAGTGCCCTGCGCTGAGCCCCCTCAGTGACGAAGATGTCGAGGCGCTCACGCACCGGATGGAGGACCGCACCTACGAGAAGGGCCACGTGGTGCGCCGGGTCGGGCAGTCCTTCGGGGGCGTCTTCTTCATCCTCTCGGGCAAGATCGTGACCTCCGTCCCCGGGCCCTCCGGTGAGCGCCTCAAGCTCACCACCCTGAGTGCCGGGATGACCTTCGGTGAACTGGCGCTGGGCAGCGACAACCGGCAGGAGACCACAGTGAAGGCGCTGGACAGCGTGCACGTGAAGGTGCTGACCGCACAGGCCATCCGGACCGTCGAGAAGGAAGACCCGCGGCTCGCCGTCGAACTCTGGAAGGCCCTGACCCGTGACGCCTACACGCGCGTGGACCTGTACCTGCGGGAGACCGCGGTGCGGATCCGCGACTAGAGCGGACGGCTCCGACCCCGGACGCGACTAAGGGGTCGCAGTGCACAGAAGCCGGACCGGACCACGAGCCCTTGCCTCTTCCCCGAGTGTCAACTAGTGTTGACGAATGGAGGTGAAGGGATTGAAGACACTCGTTGGATCGATGGATGGTAAGGGGCCCGCTGAATCCCTGCAGATCATTGCTGAACTGCACCGGGAGGTAGGGCGTGCAGAGGCCGGCCTCGTCCGGAGCGCCCGTCAGGCCGGATTGTCATGGGAGGCCATCGCCCAGTGCCTCGGGGTGAGCAAGCAGGCAGTCCACCGGAAGTACGGTAAGCAGTAGCGCGAGGCCCAGGGCCACTCGGTCCGCAGGAGATTCACCATCCCGGGACCTCTTAGCGACCTTTGCCTCCTGCCGCCCTCATGCCGTCGTGATCTCCCGCCGCTTCATGCCGAGTAGGGACGTGAGAGCGGCAAGGACAGCGATGCCGAGCATCCACCACGCACCGGTCCAGCCCGTCGTCGTACCGTCCGGCACAGGGGTGTGGGAGAACGGGAAGATGTTCCGGACATCCTTGTCCAGGCCCACCATCCCACCGAAGATGCCGAGGACGATGCCGGCTCCTAGGAGTGCCCAGCCCATCGCGATGGTGGCCGAGGGTCGGAGGACGAACACCAGCGCGGGGACGGCGAGGTAGATGAGTGCTGCGGGAAGCTGGGCCGCGGCTGTCTCCCACACGGTCCACCCCTCCACGGAGGTGTCGTGCGAGACGGTCAGGGAGACCCAGGCGCCGAATGCCGTCAGGACCATGATCAGCACCACCGAGGCCGCTCCCAGCACCAAGGCGATCCTCCGGCTGCGCCAGGAGGAGGCGGGCGGCACCGCGGAACTACTGCTTGCCGCCTCCGTTGGCCGGATGCGATGGCTGGCGAGCTACCTAGGTTTCGCCGCTGGAGAGATTGGGCCACAGCCGCACGTCACCGGGGACGTAGGCCAGGCGGCGGTGCACCTGCACTGACTGCGCCCATGGGTCGAGACCGAAGACGCGGGCCGTGCCGGCCGTGGCCCTGGCCAGGCCCAGCAGGATTCGGAGGGTGAGGGACTTGCCCGCACCGTTGGGCCCGAGGAATCCGTGGATCTCGCCGCGGCGGACCTCGAGGTCGAGTCCGTCGAGCGCGCGGACCCTGCCGACATGTCGCCTGCACCCGTGCTACTCCATCCAACGCCGCCGATGAGTTCGCGGTTGTGTTCAGAGAGCCAAGAACTAATTCGCTCGGCAGTCGCGGAATGTCGATTCCAGTCATCTATCTGCTCGCTCCTGGAATGCGTAACCACTGCCGGCCTCGACAACGACCAACCTTTCTCACCCCCGGTGAGCTCGAATTCCGGCATCATGGCCATCGGTACCCGCACCACGGTCACGCCCGGGATGTCACCGAGCCGGGAACCACTGTCGAACGACATATCCAAGATGACCCCGAACGGGGCAAGCGCTGAACTCGGCATGGACCATCCAAGCCGGGCGAACGCGCGCATGTCCTCATCAGGTCGGGCTCGACCAACTTGCATGCCGAGATAGCGGTGGATGAGGAGCAGGTGAATAACCTCGAGGCGGATTGGGGTGCGCTGACCGACTTGTTGCGGGTCGTCACCAATAACAGCGAGGACAGCGTGGGCGGAAGCCCGTAGCCCCTCGGCTCGTGATGTACAGCAGGGCGGCCACGCGTACGGGGGCCGCCCTTTCGTTTGTCAAAGGCGGACGCAGTATCTGCACAATATTGGCTCTCCTGGCCGTCTGAGTGTCTCTTCACTCCAGGACCACGGGTAACACTGGTCACATCTCAATCACCTAGTTCTGAAAGCCCGGCGCTGCGGTCTCACTCACTCGTGGAACAACGCTCCGGGGCCCTTCATGGTGCTGTGTCGTCTGGGGAGGCGTCAGCTTGTTCGCGTGGCCTTCTCAGCCATGCCCATCAGAAAGTGAACGTCATTAAAAAATCAACAAGCGCTCTACTTGATCGGTCCTCTCTATGAGGAAGTTATTGACCGTGGTCGCCCTGTCGGCGTTGGTTGCCACAGGGTGCTCAGCACCAACATTTGAAGGGACTCGTGCAGCGGTAAGCGCACCAGTCTCCATCGCTCCGGTAGCGGACACGTACGTTCAGGCTGATTTCCCGACCACGAACTACGGCAACAGCGTCCGTTGGAGCACAGAGGGCCGCAACTCCATGCGGCGCAACGCCCTCCTCAAGTTCAATGTGGTCGTACCGGCAGGAGAGCGGATCGTGTCCGCCAGGCTCCGGGCCTACTCAGAGGCGAGCGCAACGGCCACTGAGTTCGTTAACGTGCACAAGACGACCGGCGACTGGACCGAGACGGGTGTTACGTGGAACAACGCACCCGCCAGTGGGACGTGGCTGGGCAAGGCTGGTGGCTTCGCAGGTAGCTCGTGGGTGGAGTGGGACGTGACAGCCGCTACGGTGGCTGGGGCGAACAACTTCAAGCTCGAATCGGGTGCCCAGAAGTGGATCGGGTTCAAGTCCGACGAGTCCCCTGACCCCGCTCTCCGCCCGAAGCTCGTCATCACCACAGAGCCGACCGGGACCACCCCGACAACGCCTCCTCATCCCCTAACGGGTGATGGTACGACAGCTGCTTCCACCCAGAACTGGGGTCCAGTGGTAGCTGGGGACGAGTTCAACTACACAGGAGCGCCTGACGCCGCTAAATGGAGTGTCTACAACTCGGCTGGTCACGCAGGTAAGGGGCTCCGCAGCCCAGCGCAGGTCACCGTCGACGGGACGAAGGCAGTCCTGACTGGCACCCCGGATGGTACGACAGCCGGGATGAGCGCGAAGTTCGCCAACCAGATGTACGGGCGTTGGGAAGTCAGGGCCGCAGGCTCAGGCGACGACGAGTACCACATGGTCAGCATCCTCTGGCCTGACAGTGGGAACTGGCCGTGCGACGGTGAGGTTGATTTCGCTGAGACAACCGGCGACTGGAACGTCATCAAGTTCTTCAACCACTACTCGTGTGACAACCTGCAGACCTCAGGGTCGAAGGCCCTCGATGTCAGCCAGTTCCACAACTACGCGGTCGATTGGTCCCCAGCCGGGATCGTCGGATACGTGGATGGTGTGAAGTGGTTCGAGGACAAGACGCCCGGCCATCAGCCTCCCGGCCCGATGCACCAGACTCTGCAGCTTGACTGGTTCCCGAACAGCTCCGCCAACGGTGCAGGTGAAATGCGGGTCGATTGGGTCCGCGTCCACAACCCTGCAACCATCACGCAGCCGACTCCTACGCCTACCCCGACGCCGCCTCCTTCGACAGGAGGGTCGTTCGACTTCGCCGCCGTGGGTGACATGAATCCGTCAGGCAACACATCAACGACCTCAGCTTCGGGCAAGAACGCCAGCAGCATCAAGGCGGGACTGGCCGATGGGACGCTCGACAACTTCATCGGTATCGGTGACTTCCAGTACAGCGCCGGCAACTGCACGAACAGCAGCTACACGGGTGACACGTTCGCCAAGTGGGAAGCCGCAGGATGGGGTCCCGTAAAGGCGAAGACCCTGTGGACGGCTGGACCGAACCACGACCACCAGCCCGGACGTAACGCCGAGTTCGACAAGTGGATGGACGGTGCATGTGGAAGCACCGCCAAGTCGGCCACCAGCACTGACCCGACCCGCACCAACGCTAAGGGCTCAGGCACGGCAGCAGGTTTTCAGGCCGCTCACGAGTGGTACTCGGTAGACAGGGGCAACTGGCACATCCTGTTCGCCCCCACCGGAGCGTGGAGCTACAACGCCACACGTGCTCAGGCGATGACAGCCGAGATTGACGCCAACCTTGCAGCCGCCAAGGCTCGGGGGAAGCACCTGGCAGTCGTCTACCACGACCCGTACTTCACGTCGAACACGGCCTCACACAGCCGCTTCACGGAGGCCAAGCCTTGGATCGACGTGTTCCACAAGAACAGGGTGAAGGTCCTGCTCTCGGGTAGCCAGCACAACTACGAGCGCACGTGCCCGGTCAACAACGCTGACCAGTGCACCACCGATGGGATGCAGCAGTTTCAGGTATCCACGGGTGGTATCGGTCTGAGGGCGTTCACGTCCAGCCCGGCGTACGTCCAGAAGCGTTTCAGCGATACGTGGGGTCACCTGCGTATGAGCCTGAACGATAACGGCTCGTACACATGGCGGTTCGTAGGTGTACATGGCGGCACAGGAACCGATAGCGGTTCCCGCCAGTAGTCCAACTACCTGTGGGGCTGCCGTGTGGTGGCCCCACAGTCCCATATCTGAAAGGAGGCGAATCGTGAGCGTCACCATGTTTGCGGCTGGTATCACCGAATCGATCACCTCCGTAACCACCCGACCGGCGCTTCCACGCTTACCGCTGCGCCACCACCGGTACAAGCGTCACCGCAGCTGACTGGCGTGGACACACAAGGGCACGTCGCAGACGTGCATGAGAGGGTTGCCGGGGTGCAGGATTTCTTCGGTGAGGTGTTCGTAGGCGTGGCGTTGCGGCCGCAGGGTGCGTTGCTCGCCGTCCCGGGTGACCCAGAACCGCCCGCAGCCGTCGTCGGCGACGGCGGCGGCGGCGGTCCAGATCCAGCAGCCTTACGGTCGCGGGCCCTGTCTTGCCACCCTGTCGCGTAAGCAGAGGGGCCGGTGAAACCTGCGCGAGAATCTCCTCGCCTACATCAACGCGTTCTCCGACAACGTCCGTGACATCTTCACCAAGTACAAAATCGAGGACCGCATCGAAGAACTGGAGGGAAGGAATCTCCTCCTGCTTGTCCTTCAACGGTTTGCTGAGGTCGATCTCCACCCCGCACGGCAGAACCACGCAAGGCACCTAGACTGGCGTTTGGCCCGGCCACCAGGACGGGCCGGTGGAGTGAGGACGGACATGCGATGACGGTGCTGATAGCGGGCTGCGGGGACCTGGGCACCGAAGTGGGGCTGCGGCTGGCAGCTCGCGGCGAGCGGGTGATCGGATGGCGCCGCTCACCCGAACGCATCCCCGAAGGCATCGAGGGTAGAGCCGCCGACCTGACGCAGCCGCTGCCACCGATCCCGCAGGACACCGACGTCGTGGTGATCGCCACCGCGGCCGGGGACCGCAGCGAGGCTGCCTACCGCAGCGCCTACGTGGACGCGACCGGGAACGTGCTGGATGCCCTCGAGCGCGACGGCGTCCGGCCGCGCCGCATCCTCTTCGTGTCCTCCACCGCGGTGTACGGGGATTTCGACGGCGGCTGGGTCACCGAGGAGTCACCGGCGGAGAGCGCCGCCCCGACTGCCCGCCTCGTCCGTGAGGCCGAGCAGGTACTCCTCCGCCGCTCGGACCGCGGCACGGTCCTTCGACTGTCCGGCATCTACGGTCCGGGCCGCACGCGCCTGATCGACCAGGTGAAGGGCGGAACGGCAGTCCTGCCCGCCGAAGCCCAGTGGACCAACAGGATCCATCGCGACGACGCGGCGGCGGCGATCGTGCACCTGACCATGGAACTCGACGATCCCGCGCCAGTCTACGTCGGCAGCGACGAACAGCCCGTGGACCTCGGCGAGGTGCTGCAGTTCCTCGCCGCCGAACTCGGCCTGCCGGAGCCGCCATCCGGCGAGACGTCGTCCACGCGGGGTGGGGCCCGCCGCATGGACAGCAGCCTCCTGCGGTCCACCGGTTTCTCCTTCGCCTACCCGACCTACCGGGAGGGTTACCGGGCGGTGCTGGCAGGAAAGGGCGTCAGGCACCCGTAGTCGGGCCGGCGACCGCAGGCACGCCCGCCTTCGCCGTCAGGCGTCCCAGCCGTACCAGGGACCAGAGGAAGATGCTGACCACCAGCAGGTTGCGGAGGGTGAGCAGGACGGCGACGGCCGGGTTGAGCTCGTAGCGCAGGGCGTCGTAGAAGACCGGATAGACGAGGGTGGTCAGGCCGGCGGTCACCAGCATCGCGATCGCCGGGTAGCGCCATTCGGCCGCGCGGTCGAGCACGAGTCCGGCGGCGATCACGGCCGCGATCCACAGCATGAACTGCGGCGAGCCGACCTTGTTGAAGACCACGAGCGTACTCACGAGGGCCAGTGACCCGGTGGCGAGCAGGGCGTCGGCCCGAGCGCCGCGGTGGAGCGCGATCGCGAGGAATGCGGCGACCAGGACGACGGTCAGGGCGAGCAACGGCGTCATCAGGCCCCCGACCAGCCCGCTCAGCGCACCCCGCACCTCCATGGTGTTGATGACCTCGTCCTCGAAGAAGTAGGCGCCCGACGTTCCGGTGATCGCCTGCCACACCCCGGGAGTGCTCAGCGGAGCCTCCAGCTGCATGCCGCGCGCGCCCTGGGCGCTGAGGAAGCCGGTGAGGTTGCGGATGTCGCCCAAGGCCGCGACGACGCCCGCGATGCCCGCGGTGAGCGCGACGCCGGCGCCGAGGATGCGGAGCCGCCCCCGCCGGAGGGTGACGAGCGACGCGAGCACGACGGCGGCTGGCCACACCTTCATCCACGTCGCCGCGCTGAGCACGAGTGATGCCACGAACGGGCGTGCGGCGACGATGAGCAGTGCGGCCACCACCAGGGGCGCGGTCAGGCCGTCGATCCTTCCGACCGCCACCGGCCCGAGGAGCGCCGTGGCCGCAAGCCACCAGTACGCGGCGGTGAACGACGACGGCGTGCGCTGCCGGATCAGGGCCGCGGTGCCGACGGCGTTGAGGCCGGCGAAGAGGAGGAACCAGGCGAGCTGGTACAGGGAGGAGCCGAAGACCGTCGCCACGACCATCGGCACGAGGGCACCCACGGGATAGACCCAGGCGGTGTCGATGCCCTGCCAGACGCCGTCGTTCAGGGCCTGGTCCGCCCACTCACGGTAGAACCGGAGGTCACTGAGCACGTCGCCGCCGAGGATGAAGGGCAGCAGCCGCGCGAGGAACCCCACATGGAGAAGGGCGAAGAACAGCCAGACCGAGCGCGCACGGTTGCGGGTCTCCGGATGGGGCAGGCGGATGCGCACGGGAGCTCCTGGTCGGCGGGGTGGCGGCAGCGGCAAGTCTCTCATTCACGGCGGTGCCTCCGCTAATTCCCGGATGGGACACCTCTCAGGTTGCGTCCGACCGAAGACCCAGCGAGCTCCGGGGGCGCCCCGGCAGGTCCGCCCTCGAGGTCGCCTGCCGTCCGGCATCGTCCAGGATGCGTGCGAGCAGCGTGACGACGCGGGCTCGTCGCGGTTGGTGACGTAGCGGTAGACCGCAACCGGGCGCACGCTTGGACCTGAGAGCACTGCTCTCACTCCTCCTCCCGAAAGGCACGTCATGACCACCTACATCGTCACCGGAGCAGGACCGGTCGGATGGACCGTCGCCGAGCAACTCGCGGCACGGGGTGATTCGGTACGCATCCTCACGCGGTCCGGCAGCGGCCCCGATCATCCGCTCATCGAGAGGCGTCGAGTCGACGTGTCCGACGCAGCCCTCCTCGCGTCCGCCATCGCCGGAGCCTCCGCCATCTTCCACTGCGTCCACGGCAGCTCCTACAGCGCCGACACCTGGAAGCGCGAACTCCCCACAGCCGAGGCCGTGGTGCTCGAGGCAGCAGGCCGGCAGGGCGCCGTCGTCGTGTTCCCCGAGAGCCTGTACTCGTACAGCCACCCCGAGAGCGTCATGACGGAGGACAGTGAGCGTTCAGCCGCGGGCGGCAAGCGCGGAGTCCGTACCGCCCTCCTGGCCGCGAGGGCGGCGTCCTCGACCGACACCGTCTCCGTGGTCGCGTCCGACTTCTTCGGCCCCCGGGTCCGGATGGCGCACGCCGGTGAGCGGATGGTGCCCGCCGTACTGGGCGGGAAGCGGATCCAGGTCATCGGCAACCCCGATGCCCCGCACTCGTTCACCTACGTCCCGGATCTTGCGGCCGCCATGATCGCGGCCGCGGACCTGCCGCGTACGCGGAACCGGGTGCTGCATGCCCCGACCCTTCCCGCACTCACCCAGCGCGCGCTCGCCGAGGCGGTCGCGACCACCGCCGGGATCGGCGCGCCCCGGCTGACCGGCACGCCGGGCCGGCTGGTGCGTGCACTCGGCGTCGTGATGCCGTCCATGCGGGAGCTGGGCGAGCTGTCCTACCAGTTCGACCGGCCGTTCGTCCTGGACTCCTCGGCATCGGAGCGGGTGCTGGGCCTGTCACCCACTCCGCTGGATACCGCCGTCGCGGAGACGGTGCAGTGGTGGCGCGGTGAGCCGGCCGCCGCCTAGGAACCCTGCCCGGGCCGGGACGGTACGTACCCGAGGACCTTGTCGACGACGCCGGGCAGGGGCCGCCCCTCCACCCAGAGCAGGAAGTTCCGCTCGAACTGCACGGCGAGGTCGTCCAGCCAGGAATCGGCATTGCTCGCCATGTGCGGGGTGACGAGCACCGTCGGCAGGGACCACAGCGGATGGTCCGGGGGCAGCGGCTCGACGGCGACGGTGTCGAGGACAGCGCCCGCCAGCGTCCCGGTCTGCAGGCTGTCCACGAGGGCCGCCTCATCCACGAGCCGGCCGCGGCCCACGTTGATGAGGACGGCGGAAGGCTTCATCGCCCCGATCACGGCGGCGCTCACGAGGTTCTCGGTGGCAGGGGTCAGCGGCGCCACGAGGACGACCCAGTCGAAGCCGCCGACCACGGAGGCCAGGTCGGCGGAAGCGTGCACGGAGCCGAAATCGTCGTCGTGCTCCGCCGCCGTCCGCCCCGCCCCCTCGACGTGCACCCCCACGGCCTTCAGGAGCCGCGCGGTGTGCCGGCCGATGCTGCCCGTCCCCACGACCAGGGCCCGGGAGCCGGCGATGTTGCGGCCCTCGCGCCACACCCACCGGGCGTCCCGCTGCTGGTCGTGCAGCGGACCGAAGCCTTTCGCGGCGTACAGCATGGCGCCGAGGACGTACTCCGCCATGGGCTGGTCGAAGATGCCGTGCGCGTTGGTCACCACGACGTCGGACGCCACGAGTTCCGGGAAGAGGAGCTTGTCCACCCCGGCTGCGGCCACGTGCAGCCAGCGCAGGGAACCGGCCGCATGCCACGCGGCGGGCAGGGCCCCGGAGAAGTAGTCCCAGAGGTAGAGCACGTCGGCGCCGTCGAGGGCCCTGTCCAGTGTCGGCGCCTGCGCCACCCGCACGTCGGCGAGTTCCGCGACGCGCTCGAGTCCCCGCACCGGCCGTTCGCCCTCGAGCACCGCCACCACGGGCCGCCTAGTCACCGGCCTGCTCCGATCGGTGCCCCACGGCCCCGCTGGTCGGCAGGGCGGCATCCGGCATGCGTCCGGCTGCCGTGTCGTCCGACGGGTTGGCGGGGACCGCATCGGGATTCCCGGAGGCGACGCCGGTCTCCGGCCGGTTTTCGATGGACAGGTCGCGCAGGTACCGAAGCACCACGATGGCCACCGCGGTCGTCGGGACGGCGAGGAACGCCCCGATGATGCCGAACAGCGTGCCGCCCGCCGTGACGGACGCCAGGACGACCGCCGGGTGGATCTCGAGCGTCCGCCCCACGAGCAGGGGCTGGATGAAGTTGCTCTCGAGCTGCTGCACGAGCACCACCAGCCCGAGCACGATCAGGGCCGTGAGCCACCCGTAGGCGAGGAAGGCCACGAGGGTCGCGACGAGGCCGGAGACGATGGCTCCGACCACCGGGATGAATGCGGAGAAGAACACCAGCACGGCCAGCGGGATGGCGAGCGGGATGTGCAGCAGGACGAGGCCCAGCCCGATGAACACGGCGTCCACCAGCGCGACGGTCGCCTGCGCGAAGATGTAGGAGGACAGCGTCTTCCAGGAGCCGCTCGCGATCGTGGAGGCATGGGCGTAGGCCGTGGAGTTGGTCCAGCGGGACGCCCACGGCAGGAAGCGGTCCCCGTCCTTGAGGCAGAAGAACGTGAAGACGAGTGCCAGCAGCACGACGACGGTTCCCGAGGTCAATTCGCTCAGGCCCGTGGTGATGCCGGTGACGACGTTCCCGACATTCGCCTGCAGTTGCCCCAGGGCGGTGTCGACGATGCCGTCGAGGTTCGCCGCATCCAGGTTCAGCGGCGGACGCGCGATGAAGTCGATGAGGTCAGCGACGTTGTCCCGGGCCAGACCCGAGAGATCGGTGATACCGCTCGCGATGGACGGGACGGTCAGAGCACCGATCCCGACGACGATGCCGATGAACCCGAACAGCGTCACGAGCGCGGCGAGGACCTTCGGGAGGCCCCTGCGGAGGAACCGGTTGACCGGCCAGAGGACCGAGGCCAGCAGCAGCGCGAACAGCGTCGGCAGGATGATCGACCACAGCGCCCGGGTGAGGTACCAGAGGATCACCAGGCCCGCGAGGACGACGATGCTGCGTCCCGTCCACGCGGCACTGACTCTGAGCCCGTCAGAGAAGGCGTGGGGCCGGAAGCGGCGGGCCACCGAGGAGCCGTGCGATTCGGTGGCGCCCGGCGCGGCGCGCGGCCTCCACCGCCGGGGGCGGACTGCGGCTGGAGAGGTGTCAGGGGAGTTCGCGCGTGTCACGTAGCCATCCTGCCCTAGTCCGGGACGCCCCGCGCCTGCAGGGAGGGCGGGGAGGGCGCTTGCGTGCCCCGCCCCCGCCGGACGGACGGCGGTGCGCCCTGCCCCGCCGAACGATGGCGAAGTGGGCTCCCGCCGTCCGGCGCGCTCCCATCCGACACCGGGACCGCCTGTCGCACAATGGGGGCATGAGGCGAGCAGCACTACCCGTCCGGCCCTCCCCCGCACGGGGCACCTTCCCGGTTCCGTCCCGGCGATCCCGCACCTGCACCGATGTGTGCAGCCCCTCGCGTAGGGGCGCGTAGTGGCGCCGCAGGAACGCGCCGTGGCCACCCGGTCGGCGATCATCCGCGCGGCTGCCGCTGTGTTCGAGGAGCATGGCTACGGCGGCACCTCCATTGCAACGGTGGCGACGCGCGCCGGGGTCACCAAGGGGGCGCTGTACTTCCATTTCGCTGCCAAGGAGGACCTCGCCATGGCCGTGATCGGGGAGCAGCAGGCCATCGCCTCGGCGGAGGGCGCCCGGGTGCACGCCCTGGGACGGCCCGCCCTGGAGACGATGATCCTGATCGGTCGCGTTTTCGCGCTGCAGCTCATCGAGCATTCGGTCATGCGCGCAGGGGTCCGGCTGATGTTCGAGGCATCGGCCTTCGGGCACGATGTCCATCAGCCGTACCTCGACTGGACCTCCCGGTTCAGCGAGTTCGCGCGCACGGCCATCCAGGACGGCGACCTGCGTCCCGACCTCGACGCCGAGGCGTTCGCCCGTCTGGTCGTCGGCGCCTACACCGGGGTGCAGATGGTCTCGAACATCCTTACCGGCAGGGCGGACGTCCTCGACCGGCTCGGCGACCTGTGGGAGATGCTGCTGCCGGGAGTTGTGGCCAGGGATCTGCAGGACGATGTGCCGCGATACGTGGCCCTCTTCCGCAAGGGCCTCGAATAAACCGGTCATACGGTTTTTTTCGGTGACCGTCGGGACTAGGCTGGGAAGTGGCAGGGCAGGGGCTCCGTGGGGGAGGTCCCTGCCGGACCCAAGGGTCCTGCCTGCGGGCTCCCCTCGGGTGCTAACGGCATCCCCGGGGCGCCCGCCTTTCCCGCTGCAGTTCCCGGAGCGACGGATATCGCAACCGGCCCCCTCCGCGGAGGATGCCGCACTAGGGTGGAGGAAAACCTCCGACCCCAGCAAAGGGAATCCATGCGCTACGTGAAACTCGGCTCCACAGGCCTCGACATCTCGCCGCTCGCCCTCGGATGCATGAGCTACGGCACCCCCGACCGCGGGAACCACGCATGGACCCTGCCCGAGGAGGAGAGCCGCCCCCTCATCCGGGCCGCCGTCGACGCCGGCATCAACTTCTTCGACACCGCGAACGTCTACTCGGACGGATCCAGCGAGGAGATCGTCGGACGCGCCCTGGCGGAGTTCACGCGTCGCGAGGACACCGTGATCGCGACGAAGGTCCACGGCCGGATGCACGAGGGGCCGAACGGCGCAGGGCTGTCGCGGAAGGCGATCCTGGCGGAGCTGGACAACAGCCTCCGGCGCCTGGGGACGGACTACGTGGACCTCTACCAGATCCACCGCTTCGACCCCGAAACACCCCTGGAGGAGACCCTCGAAGCGCTGCACGACGTCGTGAAGGCGGGCAAGGTCCGCTACATCGGTGCGTCGTCGATGTATGCCTGGCAGTTCTCGAAGGCGCTCTACCTGCAGCGCATCAACGGCTGGACCCGCTTCGTCACGATGCAGGACCACTACAACCTCATCAACCGCGAGGAAGAGCGCGAGATGTACGGGCTGTGCGCGGACCAGGGCATCGGCGTGCTGCCGTGGAGCCCGCTCGCGCGCGGCAAGCTCGCCCGGCCGTGGGACGAGACGACGTCGCGCTCCGAGTCGGACTCCTTCGGCAAGACCCTCTACGGCACGCTGGATTCCGACCGGCGTGTCTCGGACGCCGTCGGCGCCGTCGCGGAAGCGCGCGGTGTGCCCCGCGCCCAGGTGGCCCTCGCCTGGGTGTCGCGCAATCCCGTGGTGTCCGCGCCGATCGTCGGCGTGGGCAAGCCGCGCCACCTCGAGGACGCCCTGGCCTCGCTGGACCTCGAACTGACGGAGGACGAGGTCCGCGCCCTGGAGGAGCACTACGTTCCCCACGCGCTCGTCGGCTTCTGACCGGCACGCCATCCGGGACCGCGCGGTGCGGACGGGGCTCGACGCGCTTGCACGTGCCGCTGTCCCCCGGCCGGGCCACCCACGGTCGGCCCACCGGCAGCTGGCGTACTCCTGGCAGCCGCGGCACAACATGGCCCACGTGCAGCTCGTTCACCCGCAGAATGTTCAGCGTTTCGGCGAGCTCGGGGTGACCGTCAACGCGCAGGCGCTCCCACGGCCGGGTCCGCCCGCCTGACGCGATCGCCGGCAGGTACTCTGCGCGCAGGAACTCCCGCCGATCTCGCCGTGCTGTCGGCAGCCCCCTTCGGGCTGGACCCGGCCGGCCCGCGCACGGTCGGGGCGGACCTGACCGTCGTGGGTGGGCGCGTGGTCTTCGAGCGGAAGGGCACCGTTGCAGGGTCCGTAGCGCGGGTCCGTTCGGACTTCAACAGCCTGTGCAGCGTCGGGGCCGTGCTGTAGGTTGTGTTCACCCCTGACCCGGAAGGTACACGATGACCATTTCCAGACGGCAGATTCTCGGTGGAGCAGGATTCCTGGCAGCAGCGGCAGCCCTCAATGGCTGTTCCGGGTTCTCGGGCGGAGGAAACAGCGACAGCGGGGAGGGCGGGGATAACACCCTCACGTTCACGACCTGGGGTAGTCCTGCGGAGGAGGAGGGTTTCAAGCGCGGTATCGCGGCCTTCGAAGGCGCCAATTCCGGCGTCAAGGTCGAGCTCAACCTCGTGCCCTACGAACAGATCTTCCAGAACATCGACGCGCAGTTGCAGGCCGGCACTGCACCTGATCTGTTCCGTGTGGACTACGGCACCATCGGCGCGTACAGCAGCCAGGACCAGCTCCTGGACCTCTCCAGCTACTTCGACACCGCAGCCGGCGAGGAGTTCCTGCCCGCGATGTGGCAGGCCGTCCAGTTCGACGACAAGCCCTACGGCGTGCCCCACCAGACGGACACCTCCGCCCTCGTCTACCGCACGGACCTCTTCGAGCAGGCGGGTATCACGAGCGTCCCTGACAGCCTGGATTCGGCCTGGACGTGGGACGAGTTCCGGCAGGTGGCCGAGCAGCTCCGGGGCTCCCTTCCCGATGACCTCTACCCCTTCGTGTACAACTGGCAGCTGGGCGGTTCCACCCGGTGGCTGAGCTGGTTGTTCCAGGCGGGCGGGCGGCTGTTCAATGACGACCTCACGGGATCGGCCATCGAGTCCGATGCCGGCACCAAGGCCCTTTCCTTCACCCAGGGATTCTTCACCGACGGCCTGGTTCCTCCGAGCAGTTCGGTGAAGTCCTCCACCTACGCCGACGGCGCGTTCTCCGCGGGTACCACCGCCATGGCCTTCGTCGGCAACTTCGTCCTTCCGAGCCTCGACGAGGCCGTCACCGACTTCGAGTGGAGCGCTACGTACCTGCCGCGCGACGAACGCGGAGCCTGCGATCTGGGTGGCAACGCCCTGGTGGCGACGAAGAACGCCCGCAATCCGGACCTCGCGGCCGATTTCCTGAAATTCATGACACAACCGGAGCAGATGTCCGACTTCTGTGCACGGGCCATGGAACTGCCGACCCTGAACAGCCTTGTGGGGACGAAACTGGACTACCAGACGAGGCCGGACATCGCGGGCATCTTCGTCGAGCAGGCGACCACCCTCGAGCCGGGTGACGTCGAGCAGCTCACCGCCCCAGCAATGGCCACGATCAACCCGAAGCTCCGGGACGAGCTGGAGGCCGCGTTCACGCAGGGGCAGCCGGTCGGGAAGACCCTGGCGAACATCGCTGCCGCCGTCGATGGAGCAGCCGGCTGATGTCCGCCGGCACCTCGTCCCGCGAGGAGTCGACCGACGATACCGGGCCGCCGCCCTCCCCGGCGATCACCCCTGCAGCGGCGCCGGGGAGGGCATCCCGGCGACAGCGGGCCACCCTCGCCGCCTACGGTTTCCTGGCGCCCAATCTCGTCCTCCTCGGAGTCTTCCTGTTCCTGCCACTGGCGTGGGCCTTCCTCATCAGCTTCCAGGAGTCCAACGGATTCGGCGCCAGCGGCTGGGTGGGGCTCGACAACTACCGGCGCCTGGTCACCGACCCCACGTTCTGGCGGTCGGCGCTGAACACGGCGACCTTCACGCTTCTCACCGTCCCGCTGAGCCTGGCCCTCGGACTCGGCCTCGCCGTCCTCATGAATTCCGTGCTCCCGGGTCGGAGACTGTTCCGCACCCTCATCTACCTGCCGATGGTCATTTCGGGAGTCGCCACCGCCCTCATGGGCGTCCTCCTGTTCGACGAGGCGACCGGCATCATCAACAAGCTCCTGCGCGGGGGCGGTCTGGCGGGCATCCCCTGGCAATCCCAGGGATCCGCCGCCTTCGCCTCGATCATCCTGGTGACGCTGTGGATCCGTGTGGGCTTCAACATGGTCATCTACCTGGCCGGGTTACAGGGCATCTCGCCGGAACTCTATGAAGCTGCACGGCTCGAGGGTGCGACTTCCTGGCAGCAGTTCCGCTACCTCACGGTGCCGCTCGTAGGCCCCTCCACCTTCTTCCTGCTGATCATGGACGTCATCTACTCGTTCCAGATCTTCGACACCATCTTCGTGATGACGGGCGGAGGCCCGGGCCGATCGACGTCGGTGCTGGTCACGTACGCCTACGAGAACGGATTCGTCACGCGCGACCAGAGCTATGCTGCGGCGATCGGCATCGTGATCTTCCTGCTCACCCTCAGCTTCACGGCAATCCAATGGCGCGGCAACCGCTCGCGCGACACCGTCGGATAGCCTTCCCCGATCACCACGACAGGACTCCCATGGCCCACCCACTCCCTCACAGGGGCGACGGCGCGTCCACCAGGACCGTCGGGCTCTCCACTGGACCGGATAGCTTCGCGCCCCGGGTGAAGCAGATTCGGCCTGCCCAGCGCGTGTCCGCCATCGCCCGCCTGGTGACCGCCGTCGTCGTCGGCCTCGTCATGATGTTCCCGCTGTACTGGATGGTCACCCTCGCCTTCTCACCGAATGCGGACGTCTTCAGCCGGGAATTGCGCATCTGGCCGTCCTCGTGGACGCTCGACAACTTCCGCACCATCTTCAGCAGCTTCCCCACCGCCACGTGGTTCGGCAACTCCGTGGTCATCACCGCCATCGTCACGGTCCTCACCGTCACGGGGAACCTGCTGGCCGGCTACGCCTTCGCGAAGCTCGACTTCCGCGGCAAGGGCACCCTCTTCCTGCTGGTGCTCAGCACCATGATGATCCCCGTGCAGGTCCTGATGGTGGCGCAGTTCCGGCTCGTCACCGAACTCGGCATCTACGGAACGTTCTGGGCCGTCATCCTCCCGTCGGCGGCCTCGGCGTTCGGCATCTTCCTCGCACGGCAGTTCATCATCGCGATCCCCGACGAGCTCATCGAGGCGGCGAAGGTCGACGGGGCGGGCACCGTCCGGATCTTCCTGCAGATCGTCCTGCCGCTGTGCAAGCCCCTCATCGCGGTCCTTGTGCTGCTCACGGTGATGTACCAGTGGAACGACTTTGCGTGGCCGTTGATCGCCCTCAAGGACAGCCAGCTCTTCACGCTGCCCATCGGTCTCCTGTACCTGCGGGGACAGTACGGTGCGGACTATGGAGCCATCATGGCCCTGGCGCTGGTCTCCATCACGCCGATCATCGTCATGTTCCTCGCATTCCAGAAATACTTCGTGCAGGGTCTCGCGCGGAGCGGTATCCGCTAGCCCGGCGATCCGCGGCTGCAGCGGTGCCGCTGTACGAGTCGGTCGGCACCCTTCGCTAGGCTGGAAAGGAGCCACCGTTCCCCGTCGATACCGAGGAGATCCATGCGCCGCCCACCCAGTTCCCTTGCCCTGGCTGCCGGGCTGTGCGCGGCGGTACTCGCGTTGGCCGGCTGCACCGGCGGCCCGGCGCTCGGTCTCCTCGAGAAGGAACAGACCGAGCAGGACATCCTGACCATCCAGACGGACCTCGACGGCATCGACCTCGCCAGCACCCGCTTCCTTGCCGAACGCGACGGCGTCGAGTACTTCGCGGCCAGGCCGGTGGAGGGGAACGGGACCGGGGACACGGTCTGCCTGCTGGTCGAGGAGGGTCTCGGCGTGGGCCTGGAATGCGCCCCGCTCGAACGCGGAGCGGCCGGTGCCGCGATCCGCGACAGCAGGGTCACGGCCGTGCTGCTCCCGGACGACATGGACCGCGACGCGCTGACCGATGAGGGCTTCGAACTGCTGCACCCGAACCTCGCGGTCCGGCCGGCAGGCGCCGGGTAGGGACCACCCCCGGTGCACCCGTCACCGGTCGCCGTCCGACCGGTGCCTGCAGCCGCTGCGCTCCGAAGAAAGAGTGGACACCGCAGTCCCGCCCGCGCCTAGCATGGGAGGAGCAGACCGACCGGAGGAGGAGCCATGGCAGTTGCAGGGGATGACGGCGGCGAGATGATCGTCGGTGACGTGACGCACACGGGCGGCCGCGCGGTAGCGGTCGGGCTCTCCTCCTCGGCCGACGGCCAGGGCCGGCCGCTGATCAGCATCGGGTGGGTCGAGCAGGGCGAGCGCCTCGAAGTCAGCGTGGACGAGGCCGTGGCACTGAGGGACGAACTGACACGCATCATCAACGACGCAGACGACCGAGAGGCCTGAGCGCGGGTCTGCCAGGCCTGGATCTGGCTAGGCCTGGATCTGGGTCTGGCCCACGGTGATCCTGTGGTTCTCCTCGCACTGGAAGACGGCGAGGGTTCCGGCGGGAACCGGCCCCTCGGCAGGCCACTGGTCCTCCCCCAGTTCGATCAGCGCTGAACCGCAGCTCGGGCAACGTGCTTCCATGGCGAGTGTCCTTTCAGGTCGTCCGGCTGGTCCATCGACGGACCCGGCACCTCGTCCCAGTACACACGGCCTCCCCGGCGAACGCCACCGGATGATGGGACAGCTGCACGGACTGGACGGGCCGGCCAGACGCTAGGCCGCTCGGCGGAGCGCGCGCCAGGCCGCGGCCACGGCCAGGCCGGCCCCCGCCGCGGACACGACGGCGGTCCCCCAGGGGAACGGGGGCTTGCGGGCGATGTACCGCGTGGAGGGGTCCTCCCCGGACCGCATGATCGGCAGCAGCTCGACGGCGTGTGACGCCCGTGCCAGCGTCGAGCTGACCCGGTGGAGCACGGGGACGACGCGGTCGGGAGCACCGAGCAGTGCGGAGTCCACGACGTCGCGGCCGCGGTCGAGGACCGACAGCGGCAGGGCGGCGACGACGTTCCCGGGTGGGCGGCGCGCCACGACGGGGTGGGCGCGGGTGGGTGCGATGCGCCGTACCAGCTCCCAGAGGACGCCCAGCACCTGCAGTTCCCGGCGCGAGACCCGGGACTGGAGCCGGGGGAACAGGGCGTCTTCCTCGTCGCGCACGTCGTCGTCGAGCACCTCCATGAGACGCCCGAGGACGTCCGCCCGTTCCGGGGAGCCGTCCTCGAGTCCTTCGAGCTTCTTCACCAGTTCGTTCACTTCCTGGTGCTCGCGCTCGACCTCCAGGGTGAGTTCACCGCCGTCGGGCAGTACCCTGCGCAGAACGGGCCACAGGACGGATTCCTCCGCGAAGGCGTGCGGGAACACGAGGCGGTAGATGTCGAGCAGCACGCCGGCCTGGTCCTCGCCGGATGTACCGCGCAGCCTCTCGAGCAGCGCGCTGAGCTTCACGTGGTCCCGCTTCTGCCGCACGAGGACGCTGAGCGGTCCGCCGAGCTCGTCGGTGGTCTGGTCTGCAACCGAGGTGTACACGGGTTCTCCTAGGGCGCGGCGGGGCGGCAGGCTTCCCCTCCATCTGTACGCGCGCACAGCCACCGGGTACAGGCGCGCCCTCCCCTGTCGCCGCTCGGTGCCGGTGCCTATAATCGGGCGAGCCTCGCGGAAGGACGCAGACGACATGGACCTGGTGGAACAGGCGGCCGCCCTCTACGCCCTGCCGCTCGATCGCTTCACGGAGGAGCGGAACGCCGCCGCGAAGAAGGCGACGCAGGATGGCGACAAGGAACTCGCCGCAACACTGCGCAAACTGCCCAAACCTGCTTCGGCCGCATGGCTCGTCAACGTGCTCGTCGACCGCCGCCGTGAGGAGGTGGAGCAGGTGCTCGAACTCGGTGCCTCCCTCAAGGAAGCGCAGGCCAGCCTCGACCGGGCGCAACTGCATGCGCTCGGCCAGCAGCGCCAGCGTCTCCTCGCCGCCGTCGCCCGTCAGTCCCTCGATGCCGCCGCAGACATGGGGCACGACGTCGGGCCCGCCGCCCTGCCGGGCGTTGAGCAGACCCTGCGGGCCGCCCTGGCCGACCCGGCGGCTGCCGCAGCAGTGCTCACGGGGAGGCTCGTCCGGACGCTCGAGGCCACCGGCTGGGATCCCGTGGACCTCGAAGGCGCCGTTGCCGGCCCCTTCACTCCCCCTCTCCAGGGCGGAGACACGACCGGGACGGAGGACGGCCTGCCGGACACCCGGGCGGGGCACCCGACGACAGCCCGTCAGCGCAGGGACGCCGAAGCACGGCTCTCCGCGGCACGGGAGGCACGCGCCGCCGCCGAGGACGCGGCGGCGGACCTGCTACGGAAGTCGCAGCGCCTCACCGTCCGGAGGGACGGGCTGACCGCTTCTCTAGAGGACCTCGAGGAGCGCCTGGATGCGCTCCGGCGGGAGCTCGCCGACCTGGACGCCGAGGCTGCAGCCCTCGACCGGAAGGTGTCCGAGGCGACCCGCTCGGTCGCTGAGGCGAAGGACGAGGAGGAATCCGCGGAATCCGACGCCGCAAGCCTCGACGACTGAGGAATTCCGGCTCCACCACCGCGCCCACGGCGTAGTCTATGAGGGACATCAGCTGTATCCGCCTGGCCGAGGGAAGAGCTGTGACTGAGCAGGAACTACTGAGCGACGTCAATGACGAGCTGTTCTCCCTCCTGACCGAAACGGCGGGCATCCAGGAGTTCCTCGACGGGTTCGCCGTGGCGGCCGCCCACCGGCTCTCCGGGGAGCATTCGGCGTCCTGTGCCATCACCCTGGTCCGGCGGAAGAGGGCCGGCACGCTGGCGGCAAGCGACGCGATCGCCCGCACGGCGGACGAGTTCCAGAACCGCTTCCAGGAGGGCCCGTGCCTCGAAGCCGCCGTGACCCAGCACTCCGTGTACTGTTCCGACACCCTGGTGGATTCGCGGTGGCCCGGTTACCTCAAGCGCCTGGACACCGGGCGGATCCGGTCGATCGTCGCCGTCCCCTTCGCCCTCGAGGACAGCGGACACGCAGCCTTGAATCTCTACTCCGCACAGCCCGACTCCTTCTCGCCGGCGACCATCAGGGCTGCGGAAGCGCTCGCAGAGACCGCGTCCTCGTCCCTCAGGTTCGCCATCAGGGCAGCGTCGCTGGACGATGAAGCGCACAACCTCGAAGCTGCACTGGCCTCGCGGCAGACCATCAACACAGCCGTCGGGATCATCATGTTCCAGAACAAGTGTTCGCAGGCCGAGGCTCTCGCGATCCTGCAGCGCGCATCCAGCAGCAGGAACATGAAGCTGCGGTTGGTCGCCGAACACGTTGTGGCGTCGATCGCCCCCCTGGGAGACGGCTCTAGGACGTCCGTTCTGAACCGTCCTGAACCGTCCTGAACCGTCCTGAACCGTCCTGACCGTCCGCTCCGGACGGTCAGTCGAAATGCGTGGTCACGGGTGCGTCCACGGTGCTGGTGAGGACATTCAGGGCGAGGTCGCGGAGCTTCATGTTGCGGGCAGTGGATGCCGCCCGAAGAATCTCGATCGCTTCGTCCTGGCTGCACCGGTTCTGGGACATGATTACGCCTGCCGCCAGGTCGATGGTCGTGCGGGACTCCATCGCGGCGGCGAGGTGCTCTGCCCTGTCCGTCAGCCTGGCAAGGCGGATCGCAAGCCGCAGCGGCGTCGATGCCTCTCCGGCGAAGCGTTCCGCGAGTTCGACTTTCTCCTGGGGGAAAGCGCCCGGCTGGCGTGAGTAGTAGGTGACAACGGCCTTCTCCGGCCCGTCCAGGCGGATCGGAACACTCAGGGCCGAACGGATGCCCTTCTGCAGGGCTGCCGAACTGTAGAGCGGGAACGTGGCGTCGACACCCGAATCCTCGACGCCGACGGCGCTTCCCGTAGTGGCGGCCTTCATGCACGGGCCGTCGTCGAACCGGCACTGGATGTCTGCCAGGCGACGCGCGGTCTGGCTCGTGCCCGCGATCGTGGCCTTGGTACGGGGCCGCAGGAGGATCACGCTGGCGAGGATCTCGAGGTGCCCGCCCGACAGCGCCGGCGCAGCAGCCTCGACAAGCCCGCCGAGGAACTCGTCGAGACCTCCGCTGGCGAGCAGCAGGTGCTCGAGCAGGCTTCCTGCCTGCACCTCCGGCCGGACGCTGAGACCGTCATCCATTGCACATTCCCCTTGAATTACGTGCGAGCAAGGCAGGCACGGCGAGAAGGAAAGCTGCTGGCTGCTGAACAACTGGACTCAATGGTAGCCAGCCCAGCGCTCCCGCGACAGGCGAGTCCGCCGATTGGCGCCAGCCGCGGCGATCGGCGGCGGAATCGAGGCAATTTGCCTCGCTTGCCCGAGTTGACTATCTTGAATGGGTCTAGAAGTGGGCGCTGATGATTGCCGGTGCACCCGGCGCCAGGACTTTTCGAGGCTTATCTTGGATTCTGAGCCCAACCTCAACGAACTCGCAGTGGTCTTCGGTCGCGTTCGCGGACTCCTGCTCACCGAAGAAACCGTGCAGCATGCCGTGGACCTCCTCGCCGAAGCGGCTCGGGACCTGATCCCGGGCGCCGTCGGAGCAGGCGTCTCCCTGATCCACCATGGACAGCGGACGAGTACCGGCGCCACCGACACCTTGGTTCGACGTGCAGACGAACTGCAGTACGAACTGTCCGAAGGCCCCTGCCTCAGCGCGTGGTCGACCAGCGCCCCCGTCCGGACGGACGACACCACCACACCGGACCAGCGCTGGCCCCGATGGGCTGCCGCCGCGGCCGAGATGTCGGTACGGTCCTGCCAGAGCGTGCCGTTGATCCAGGGCCGCACCACGATCGGCGCCATGAAGGTGTACTCCACCGAGGCCGGCGCTTTCGACGAGACCACCGAGCGTGCCCTCACCCGCTTCTCGGTTCCCGCCGCCGCGCTGCTGAGCCACGTGCAGACCACGGACACGCCCCAGCAGATCCGCTCCGAGCTGGCGGCCGCCCTGCAGATGCGCGACCGCATCGGCATGGCGAAGGGCATACTCATGGCGCAGCTCGGCGTCGATGATCGCAGCGCCTTCCGCGAACTGGTGGCACGCGCCGAACAGGCCCGGCGCTCGGTCGCGGACGTCGCGTCGGAGCTGACCGGAGGGTCGACGGCGGCTTCCTGACGCTGGTCCACCCGTCCCGGCGTCGCTGTCCCGGCTTCGTCCCGGCGTCGCCGCTCACGGCTTCACTATCGCCCGGCGGGTGCTGGACCTCGGCGTCGCTGTCTCCCGGCTTCACCGCTTCTCGGCGGGGTGCTGAAACCTTCACGGTTTCAGCACCCCGCCGTCGTCAGCGCAGTCCCGCCGCGGGGCCGACGAGCGAGACGATGTTCCCGAGCAGCGCCGCGTTGAAATCGACGCCGAGCTGGTTCGGGATGGTCACCAGGAGCGTGTCGGCGGCCTGCACGGCGGCATCGGCCGCGAGCTGCTCCGCTATGACGTCCGGAGGACCGATGTAGCTGCGGCCGAACCGGGACCGGGCGCCGTCCAGGATCCCGACCTGATCCGTCGACTCGCGCTGTGCGCGGAGGCCGAAATAGTACTCGTCGGTCTCGCTCACGATGGGCAGGATGCTGCGGCTCACCGAGACCCTCGGCGACCACGCGTGTCCGGCCCCGGCCCACGCCTTGCGGAAGACTTCGATCTGTTCGGCCTGGAGCTCGTCGAACGGTACTCCCGTGTCCTCCGTCAGGAGCGTGGAGCTCATCAGGTTCATGCCCTGCTCCCCCGCCCACTGCGCGGTGGCCCTCGTGCCGGAGCCCCACCAGATGCGCTCGGGCAGCCCCGGCGAGAGCGGGTCGATCGCCAGCTTTCCGGTGCTGCCGGTCATGCGCGGGTTGGCGTCGGCGATGCCGTGGCCCGCGATCGCCCGTCGGAACAGCGCGGCCTTGTCGCGTGCCAGGTCGGCGTCGGTGGAGCCCTCCTCAGGGAGGTAACCGAACGTGTGCGAACCGTCGAGCGCGGTCTCCGGTGATCCCCTGCTGATGCCGAGCTGCAGGCGCCCGTTGCTGATGAGGTCGGTGACGGCGGCTTCCTCCGCCATGTAGAGCGGGTTCTCGTAGCGCATATCGATCACGCCGGTACCCAGCTCGATGGTCTTCGTCCGCGCGGCCATCGCGGCCAGCAGGGGGAAGGGCGCCGAGTACTGCGGCGCGAAGTGGTGGACGCGCATGTACGCGCCGTCCACACCGAGTTCCTCCGCTGCCACCGCGAGCTCGACGGCCTGCACCAGGGACTCGCGTGCGGTCGGCACCAGCGAACCACGGACGTCCTGGTAGTGGCCGAATGACAGGAAACCGATCTTCTTCATGCCCCGTGAAGCGCTGGGGAGCGTCCCGGCATTCCCCCCTCCGAGGTCAGCCCCGTAACTGCCGGCCGTACCTGCCGGCTGTACCGAGCGGTTGCACCGGCTGCGCCGGCGTGGCCCAGGGTTGCCTAGTTCAGCGGGTCCGGCCGGACGCGCACAGGGGCGAGCCCGCGCACCAGCACGACGGCGGTCAGCGCACCGGCCGCCATGATCGACGCGAGCACGACGATCTGGAAGCGGCCGGCCTCGAGCGGCGAGATCCCTCCGAAGATGGCACCGACGAAGGCACCCGGGAGCGTGACGAGGCCGGTGGTCTTCGTCTGGTCGGTGGACGGGATGAGCGCCGAATGGACGGCGGCCCGCGCCATGTCCAGGGTGGCCTGCCGCGGCCGCGCCCCCAGCGCCAGCCAGCCCTCCACCTCGTCCCAGCGTTCCAGGGTCGATTCCCGAAGACGGCGTCCGGCGAGCGTCGCGATGGACATCGTGTTGCCGATGACGATGCCGCCGAGGGCGAGCAGGTAGCGCGGTTCCGCGAGGATCGCTCCCGTGGCGAACACGACGACGAGGGCCACGACCACGCCCAGCCCCATGCCGAGGACCACCAGCGCGGCGTGGGGACCCGTGAATCCGATGCGCCGGGTCGCTGTCGCTGCGGCGACGGCGAACATGACGAGGAGCGCGCAGGTCACCCAGAGCGGACTCGTGATGACTCCTCCTAGGATGAGGCTGATCAGCCCGAGCTGCACCGCCCCGCGCAGGACGGCGAGTGCGGGAGCGAACCGGTGGGGTGACCGCGACCAGGTGAGGACGCCGACGGTGACCACCATCAGGAGCACGACGGCGCCCGCAGTCGGGGCGAGGGCGGCAAGGGTGTCCCGGATGGCAGTCACCCGGCCAGCCTAACGAGGACCTAGCACACCTACGCGGCACGTGCATGTCGCGTCGGAGGGCGGAACCACGGACCACAGGGCCATGCAAGACTTCGGCCATGACGATCCCCATCAAGGCCTACGCCCACGTCCGACTGACGGTCACCGACATCGATGCCTCCCGTGCGTTCTACGACTCGCTGTTCGCCCTTCCGGTCGCCTTCGAGGTGCCGGAAGGGGCTGACGAAGCTACCCGTGAGCAGCTCGGTTTCCTGTACGACGGCGTCATCTACCAGCTCGGAGACAGCCTGCTCGGGCTCCGGCCAGTGGCCGACGACACCTTCAGCGAAAACCGCGTGGGCCTCGACCACCTCTCCTTCCGCGTCGACGGACGGCAGGTACTCGACGACGCCGCAGCGCTGCTGGACGGCAAGGGCATCGGACATGGCGGAGTGAAGGACATCGGCGCGGCATACATCCTGGAGTTCCGGGATCCGGACAACATCGCACTCGAACTCTTCGCGCCGAAGGGCTAACCGCCGGCTCCGAGGCGTCTCGAGCGTTCCCCAGGAAAGTTCAGTGCCGGGGTAGCCAGCACCACTGACCGTGGCGCGGTGCTGGCCTTGCAGAGACGGCAGTCCGCTTCCGTTGGCGGGTACTCGGAATGGCGCGTTTCTACCCTTATTCTGT
This sequence comes from Arthrobacter burdickii, assembly GCF_030433645.1. NCBI lineage: Bacteria > Bacillati > Actinomycetota > Actinomycetes > Micrococcales > Micrococcaceae > Arthrobacter > Arthrobacter burdickii. The sequence continues at coordinate 345,706 of NZ_JAROCG010000002.1, read as the reverse complement.
CGGTGGCGCGCGGGATGATGAGTCATGGAAGCGGTGGCGCAGCTGACGGATGAGCTCGATGAAGCTCTTGCCGAGCTCTCCTCCCTCGAGGCGGAGAAGGCGCGATTGCAGGCCTGCGTCGTCGTGGCCGTGGAGCGGGTCCGGTGCCTCATCGATCGCAGGGCCAGCGCACGTTTCCTGCAGTCGGCGCGGAACCGCGGCGGCAACCTGGGCGACACGCTGGCCGCGGCCGAGGTGGCCTGCCTCCTCCGCACGTCGGAGCGCAGCGCCTTCCGGCTGGTTCAGCAGGCCCAGATGCTCTGCACCTACCATCCCACCACGCTCGCGGCCCTGCGCGACGGCAGCATCTCCTGGAACCATGCCACAACCCTGATCCACGAATACACCGGGGTGCCTGCCGCGACTGCCCTGGCCGTGGAAGCCGCCTTGCTGCCCGTGGCGATACGCACGACGACGACGAAGCTGGCTTATCAGGCGCGTCGGCTCCGGAACCAATACCACCCGGACAGCATCGACCAGCGTGCCCGGTCTGCCGAGGCACGGCGCCGGGTTGAGATGGAACCGGACGACGACGCCATGGCCTGGCTCAGCGTCTACCTGCCCGCCACCTCGGCAACAGCGATCGACGCCCACCTGACCGGCGCAGCCCGGCAGCTGCAGGGGCCCGCCGAGCGCCGCACGCTGGCTCAGCTGCGCACCGACATCTTCGTCGACCTCCTGCTTCCAGTTCCTGCAGCCAGCCCCCGGCTGGTGCAGCCCGGTCCGGATGCAGAACTCCGGGGAGCATTCAGGGGTCCGCGTGCGCGTGCTCCCAGGGCATCCGGTGAGGGACACCCGCAGGCCGTGGATCACGGCGAGGATGCTGGCTGGGACGCCGGCGAGAATACCGGCGGTGCCGAGCCCTTGACCGCGACTCCTCTCCCTGACGGCCTGCGGGCGCACATCAACGTCACCGTCCCGGTCCTGTCGCTGCTCGGTGTCGATGATGCACCCGCCCAGTTGGAGGGCTACGGGCCGATTCCGGCCGAACTCGCCAGGCGCATCGCAGCTCATGCCCCCTCCTTCACGAGGCTCCTGACGCACCCGGAAACCGGCGCCGTCCTCAGCGTCGGCCGCACCACCTACGCCGTACCCTCCGACCTCAAGAACTGGCTGCGCGTCCGTGACCGTACGTGTCGACACCCCGGCTGCAACATCCCCGCCTCGCGCAGCGAGCTCGATCACACCACGCCGTGGGCGCACGGAGGCGGGACGAACCACGACAACCTGGCACACCTGTGCCGTAAGCACCACATGTTCAAGAGTGAAGGCCTCTGGCACTACGAACAGGCACGTCCCGGCGTGCTCACCGCGACGTCCATCGCAGGCCGAACCTACACCGCCACAGCCGACGACCCGCCGTTCTAGCTACCACTCACTAATCATCGATGTGAGCCGTGCCTGAGGGCGCGATGCCCGCGCGACGGCCGTGCATCACCGCCACGCAGAACGACGGCGGGCCACCCCTTCCGGAGTGGCCCGCCGTCGTGATGCCTGCAGTGCAGGGAACCGTCAGGGCAGCTTGACCGCCAGGACGTTGCACCGGGCGGACAGCAGGATGTTCTGCGCCGTCGAGCCCATGATCAGCTTGCCCACCGGCGTCCGGTGCCGCAGGCCGATCACGATCAGCTCGGCGTCCAGTTCCTCCGCTGTGTCCACGACCTCCTCGGCCGCGGTCGCTTCCGAGATGCTGTGCCGCACGGAGTAGCGTACGCCGGTGGCGTCGAGCATCTCCTCGAGCTTCGAGACGTCCGCCGAGTCGGCGTAGGCCGGGTTGACGAGCCGGTCGGCACGCGTGGTGTTGATGACCACGAGCTCCGCGTTCCGCCGTCGGGCCTCCTCGACCGCCTCGGTGACGGCGGCGTCGCCCAGGGCGTTGGGCACATAGCCCACGACGATGGTGCTCATCGGTCCGTATCCTCTCGGGTGGGTGCGGTCGCGGTGGGTGCAGCGGCGGTCGCGGCGGGTGCCACAGCGGCCTCGGGTGCTGCGGACCCGCGGACGACATCGGGTGCGTCGGCGTTCGCCGCGACCATCGCCTCGAACTGGCGCTGGCGGCGCTTGAGCAGGAAGGACAGCGCGAAGATGATGATCAGCACCACGTAGATCGTCGCGGCAACCGGCGACTGCACGAGGGCCACGGGATCGCCCTGCGAGATCGCGAGCGACCTGCGGAGCTGGCTCTCGAAGATGGGACCGAGGATCAGGCCCACCACCATCGGCGCGATCGGGTAGCCGAAGCGCCGCATGAAGAACCCGAGGACGCCGACGACCAGCAGGATGATCACGTCGATGGGCGTGAAGTTCACCGAGAACGCGCCCAGCACTGCGAACACCAGGATGCCCGCGTACAGGTAGGGCCGTGGGATCTGGAGGATCTTGACCCAGATGCCCACGAGCGGGAGGTTCAGCACGAGCAGCATCAGGTTGCCGACGTAGAGGCTCGCGATGAGTGCCCACACGAGTGCGCTGTTCGATTCGAAGAGCTGCGGTCCCACCGGGATCTGGTACCGCTGGAAGGCCACGAGCATCATGGCGGCGGTCGCCGTGGTCGGGATGCCGAGCGTCAGCAGGGGCACCAGGACACCGGCGGCAGCTGCGTTGTTCGCGGCTTCCGGGCCGGCCACGCCTTCGATGGCGCCCTTGCCGAACTGCTTCTTGTTCTCGCCCTTCGCGAGCTTGCGCTCGGATGCGTAGGACAGGAAGGTCGCGACGTCGGCACCACCGGCGGGGATAGTACCCACCGGGAAGCCGATCAGGGTGCCGCGGAGCCAGGGCTTCCAGGAGCGGCGGAGGTCGTCCTTGCGGAGCCAGCTCGTCCAGCCACCGGTCACCGGGATGACCTTGATGGGTCCGTGCCGGAGGCGGGACGCCACGTACAGTGCCTCGCCGACGGCGAAGAGACCGACGGCGACGAGGACGACGTCGATCCCGTCCGCCAGGAAGGGACTGCCGAAGGTGTAGCGCTGCTGGGCGGTGAGCGAGTCGAAGCCGACGAGCGCGATGAACAGGCCGAGGCCGAGCGATGCGAGGCCACGCAGCACGGACGAGCCGAGGAGCGCGCCGACGGTCAGGAAGGCCACGACCATGAGGGCCACGTACTCGACCGGACCGATCTGCACCGCGAACGCCGCGACGTAGGGAGCCAGGAAGCTGAGCAGGACGGTGGCGATGGTGCCCGCGACGAACGAGCCGACGGCAGCGGTGGCCAGCGCCGCCGCTCCCCTGCCGGCCTTGGCCATCTTGTTGCCCTCGAGCGCCGTGACGATCGAGGACGATTCACCGGGTGTGTTGAGCAGGATGGACGTGGTGGACCCGCCGTACATGCCGCCGTAGTAGATGCCGGCGAAGACGATGATCGCGGCCGTCGGCTCGAGGCTGTAGGTGATGGGCATGAGCAGCGCGACGGTCATGGCCGGGCCGATGCCGGGCAGGACGCCCACAGCGGTCCCGACGAGCACGCCGCCGAGTGCGAAGAGGAGGTACATGGGCTGCATCGCCGTGGCGAAGCCCTGCATCAGCATGAAGAAGTTATCCACCGAAGACACCGAACCCTTCGAGGAAGCCGGGAGGCAGCGAGACACCGAGGAGCCCGCCGAAGACGAATTGCAGCACCAGTGCCAGGAGGATGGCCGTGATGAGGTTGCGCCACCATGGGCGGGCGCCGAGGGACCAGGCTGCTCCGAAGAACAGGATCGCGGCGGCGACGGGCCAGCCGAGCGGCACGATGAGGAACGCGTGCAGCAGGACCAGTCCGGCGAGCTTGCCGACCGTCAGCCAGTCGGTGCTCGCGTCGAGGTCGACGTCCTCGCCCTCGTCAGCCGAGCCGCGGTGGCCGCGCAGGACCTGGATGACCAGGCCCGCGCCGACGACGACGAGCAGGGCCGACACGGCGAACGGGAAGGCGCGCGGCCCGATGTCGCTGGCCGAGGGCGGGGTCTGGATGCCCGCGCCCGCCACGAATCCGACAACGCCGATGCTGACGATGATGAGCGCGAAGATCAGCTCGCCGATCGGCCTCCCGGGAGCGGCGGCCGTGCCGCTCCCGGGGACGTTCTGTACTGAGGTACTCATGGGCTACAGCAGTCCGATGTCGGTGAGCGTGGTCTTGACGCTGGCGATGTCCTCGTCGAGGAAGCTCTGGAACTCCTCGCCGGCCAGGAACGCGTCCGACCAGTTGTTCTCTTCGAGGGTGGCCTTCCAGGTGTCGGTCTCGTGGAGGTCCGTGACGAGCGCCGTGAGCTTCTCGGCCTGCGCCTCGTCGATGCTGCCGGGGGCGACGACGCCGCGCCAGTTGGTCAGCACGAGGTCGATGCCCTCGTCCGTGAGGGTCGGGGTGTCGGGCAGCTGCGGGGCAGCCTCCTCGCCGGAGACCGCGAGGGCGCGCAGCTTGCCGGACTCGACCTGCTCCGCGTACTCGCCGACGCCGGAGATCCCGGCGTTGACCTTGTTGCCGAGGAGTGCCGCGAGGGATTCGCCACCGCCGGAGTAGGGGATGTAGTTGAGGTTGTCGGGCGCGATGCCGGCTTCCTTCAGGATGGATCCGGCGAGGATGTGGTCGGCGCCGCCGGCGGAACCGCCGGTGATGGAAACGCCCTGGCCCTTCGCCTGGATGTCCGACAGCAGGTCGTCGATGGTCTGGTAGGGCGAGTTCGCGGGAACCACGACCACGAGGGGCTCCTCGGTGAGGCGCGCGATCGGCGTCGTGTCCTCGATGCGGTTCGCCGCATTGTTGGTCTCCACGGCGCCGACCATCACGTACCCCATGACCATCAGGGTGTTGGGGTCGGTCTCGGTGGCGAGTTTCGCGAGGCCGTTGGTGCCGCCGGCTCCGCCGACGTTGACCACGGAGGCGCTGCCGACGAGCTCGTTCTCCTTGAGGTCCGTCTCCATGGCCCGGCCGGTCTGGTCCCAGCCTCCACCCGGATCGGCGGGAACCACGATGTTGAGCTTCTCGATGCTTCCCTCCTCGTCGGAGGCGGTGGTGCTCTGCGTCATCGAGCTGCAGGCCGAGAGGGCGAGGGCCGAGACGAGGGCGAGGGTTGTGAGGGTCGAACGGCGCGCCGTTGTGCGATCGATCATCGTGATGTTCTCTTCCTTGAGGTGTACTGCGGAATGTGTGATGCGTGTCACCACTGCTGTTTTCAGAGTAGGAAGGCCGCGAGCGGGCGGTAAAGCATGCGGTCGTAGTGCTCGTATTGGTCTTTGTGGTCACGGGATCCCTGGCGCACGCATGTGACGCGACACGCCGTGTCACACTAAGAGGATGATTCGAACGATGTCGCTTCGATCGCAGCTGTTCCTGCTGCAACTGGCCATCGTGCTCGTCATCGTCGCCGTGGCAGGCTCCACCGCCGTCACGATGCAGCGCCTGCAGATCCGTGAGCAGTACGAGGACCGCATGGTCGGGGTCGCCCAGTCGGTGGCGCAGCTGCCCTCGGTGGTCGAGGCCTTCGACCAGGCCGATCCCAGCGCCACCATCCAGCCCATCGCCGACCTCATCCGCCAGTCCACGGGCGTCACCTATGTGGTCGTCACGGACCGGCACGGCATCCGCTACTCCCACCCGAACCCCGAGCTGATCGGCGAGCCCGTCTCCACCGACCCCTCGATCCCGCTCTCGGGCGAGACCTTCGTGGGAACGCAGACCGGCACCCTGGGCAAATCCTGGCGCGTCAAGGTGCCCATCTACAACACCGACGGCGGCATCATCGGCACGGCCTCGGTGGGCACCCTCGAATCGGAGCTCGACGCCGACCTCTACGAGGACCTCCCCCGCCTGCTGGCCTGGCTGATCGTGGCGGCGCTCGTCGGATCGGCAGGGGCCATCTGGATCTCCCGGCTCGTGTGGCGGCGCATCTATCGCCTCGAGCCCGAGCAGATCGCCTCGCTCCTCGAGACCCGCGACGCCATGATCCACGGCATCAGCGAGGGCATGGTCGCCGTCGATGCGAACCACCGCATCGCGCTCCTCAACGACGAGGCGAAGAGGCTGCTGGCGCTCGACGACGCCGCCACGGGCCGGCTCGTGGAGGACGTCATGGAGCCGGCCCTCGCACGCCTCCTGACCGATCCCGCCGACACCGACGAGACCGTGCTGTCCGGCGAGCGCGTGCTCCTCGCCCGGACCTCCGATGCCCTGGTGGACGGCAGGCGCGTGGGCCGCGTCATGATCCTGCGCGACCGCACGGAGCTCTACCAGCTGCTCACGGACCTCGACGGTGAGCGCGATGTCACCCAGGCGCTGCGGGCCCAGGCGCACGAGTTCGCGAACCGCATGCACACCATCTCCGGGCTGCTCGAGCTCGGCCGCACCGAGCAGGCGGTCGATTTCATCTCCCGGTCGGGCCACGGGGGCTCGCTCGTCTCGGGGTCCATCGCACCCGGGATCCAGGATCCGGACGCCGCCAGCCTGCTCATGACCAAGAGCACCATCGCCGCCGAGAAGGGCATCACCCTGTCCATCGACGACACCTCAACGCTGGAGCCGGACGGGACCACCGACGTCGTCACGGTCCTCGGCATCCTCATCGACAACGCGATGGAAGCCGTCACGGGCAGCGGACGCCCCGACGGGCAGGTCGCCGTCCACCTGGACACAGCCGACGACGCCGTCCGCATCACCGTCTCCGACAACGGCCCCGGCATCGCCACAGAGGACATGGACGACATCTTCTCGTCCGGCTATTCCACCAAGGACGGCGGCCATACCGGTACGCGCGGCTTCGGCCTGGCGCTCGTGGACCGCATCACGCGCCGCCGCTCGGGACAGGTCGTCGTCGACGATTCCGAGCTCGGCGGTGCCGAATTCACGGTCTGGCTCGCGCCGTCACTCATCGACGCTCCACGTTCCACCCTGCAGGTGCCATGAGCGGCGGAACGTCCCGATGAAGCCTCTCGTGAATGCTGCCGCCCGTCCCCCGGCGGATCCTCCCCTGATCCCCACGTTGGTCGTCGACGACGACCACGAGGTCGCCGGGATCCACACCGGCTTCCTCCTCGCCCACGGCGCGTTCGACGTCATCGGTGCCGCCCACACGGGCGCGCGGGCGCTCGAACTCGCGGACGAGCTCCAGCCCCGGCTGGTCCTGCTGGACATCCACCTCCCGGACATGACGGGGATCGACGTGCTGCGGGCGCTGCGGAATCGGCCGGGCGAGCCCCTCGACGTCATCGCCATCACCGCAGCCCGCGAACTCGACGTCGTCCGTGCCGCGGTGGCGGGCGGGGTGCTGCACTACCTCGTGAAACCGTTCAGCGCGGCGGTGCTGAACCAGCGGCTGGACCATTACGTGGCGTACCGGCGGAACCTCGACACGCATGGGGCCGACGGTGCCGCGTCCCTCGACCAGGGCAGGATCGACGAACTGCTGCGGACGACGGCGGGGGCCGGCAGTGCGGCTGCGTCGCCCCGCGCAGCGACCATCGCAACTCCGAAGGGCCTGTCAGCCCCCACGCTCGACGCCGTGATGCTCGACCTCCGCAGCCACGGCCGGGGCACCTCGGCGTCCGACGTCGCCGACCGCCTCGGCATGGCCCGCGTCAGCGCCCGGCGGTACCTCGAATTCCTGGTCTCGCGGGGGCAGGCGCGGATCGTCCCGCAGTACGGTTCGGCGGGACGCCCGGAGAAGTTCTATGTGTGGACGGACGGCGCCCAGCGGGGGTGAGGAATAACCCCCGCGAACGGGGGTTGTGCTGGGCATGAGTGAAAACACAGCAGGCCGGACAGGCGCATCGCGTAGCACGATCGGTTTCATCGGGAGCGGCCATATCGGCTCGCAGCTCGCACGCCTCGCCGTTGCGAACGGCTACCACGTCGTCATGAGCAACTCCCGCGGCCCGGAGACGCTGCAGGACCTGATCGGCGAGCTGGGTGACGCCGCGCGTGCCGGGTCCGTCGAGGACGCGGCGAGGGAGGGCGACGTCGTCGTCGTCACCATCCCGCTGAAGGACATCAGCTCGGTTCCCGTCGAGCCGCTCGTCGGCAAGCTCGTGATGGACACCTGCAACTACTACCCCCAGCGCGACGGGCAGATCGCCGAACTCGACGACGAGAGCACGACGACGAGCGAACTCCTGCAGCGCCACCTCCCGGGTTCCTCGGTGGTCAAGGTCTTCAACAACATCCTCGCCGCGCAGCTGACCACCGACGGTACTCCCGCGGGCACACCGGACCGCCGTGCGCTGGCCATCGCCGGTGACGATTCGGACGCCAAGCAGGCCGTGGTGGAGTTTCTCGATGAGTTCGGCTTCGACGCCGTGGACGCGGGGCCTCTTGCGGAGGGCTGGCGCTTCCAGCGGGACACCCCGGCCTACGTCGCCGCGCACGATGCCGACGGCGTGCGCGAGGCGCTCGGGCAGGCCAGGCGATACGCCGACATGGCCTGACCTGCCCCGTCCGGCCGGTCATCGGGTTCCCCGGCCCGGCCATGCATCGGGCTCCCCCTCCCGCCCGGCCATGCATCGGGCTCCCCCTCCCGCCCGCGCACCTGCCGCTCCTGGTCGATAGCACGGAAATCACCCACGGAAATCACCCGGCATCGCCGCAGCCGGTGTCGCCGGACGGCTGCGCGCAGGACCGGGTACCTTAGTTCAAGTGCTTCATGGCCCTTCAGGGGCCGGTGAGCGTCTCCGTGCTGCCATCCCGGCGCACACAAGTCACCGGAACAGTGCCTCGCGCACGCCGAGCAGGAAGTGGAGTGCTGGAGCATGCAGCCGTCACCGAGCGATTCTTTCCAGAGCGATCAGGAAAGCGCCGACCAGAATGCCACCTCGGGCGGGCGGACCCTGCTGATCCGGGCGATCGTCCTCGTCACGGCAGTCCTGGGGCTGAACTACATCGTCTGGCGGTGGCTGTTCTCGATCAACTGGGACGCCTGGTGGATCGCCATCCCCCTGGTGCTCGCCGAGACGTACTCGCTCATCGATTCCCTCCTGTTCGGCTTCACGGTCTGGAAGCTGAAAAAGCGCGTGCCGCCGAAGGCCCCCGAGGGACTCACCGTCGATGTCTTCATCACCACCTACAACGAGCCGCTGGACCTCGTCCTCACCACGGCCCGTGCCGCGAAGGCCATCCGCTATCCGCACAAGACGTGGATCCTCGATGACGGCAACCGGGCGGAGGTGCGCGAGGCCGCCGAGGCCGAGGGCATCGGCTGGATCACCCGGTCCGCCGACTGGAAGGACATGCCGCGCCACGCGAAGGCGGGCAACCTCAACAACGCCCTGATGTCCACGGACGGTGAGTTCCTGGTCATCCTCGACGCCGACCAGATCCCCGATCCGCTCCTGCTGGACAGGACCCTCGGGTACTTCACCAACGAGAAGATGGCGCTGGTGCAGACCCCGCAGGTGTTCATCAACGTGCCGGACTCCGATCCGCTGGGCAGCCAGGCGCCGCTCTTCTACGGGCCCATCCAGCAGGGCAAAGACGGCTGGAACGCCGCCTTCTTCTGCGGATCGAACGCGATCATCCGCCGTGAGGCCCTCATGCAGCTCGGCGTCACCCGATATGTCTCGGAGATAGAACTCGCGCTCTACAGGGCGCTGAAGACCTCGAACAAGGTGATCGCGAAAGCCAAGAAGAGCCTGGGCCCGGGGAACGAACGCGTGGGCGAGGCACTGGACCTGGTGGCCAAGGACCTCCGCAGGGTCCGGCGCCGGCTGCAGAAGGGCCACGGCATTTCGGAGGTCACCTACGAGTTCCAGCAGCGCGTCGCCGCCGTCACCCGCAATCTGGTCGCCGCGGACATCGCCGCCTTCCAGGAGGACCTCGCCTCCCTCTCGGACCTCGACATCGAAGGCCTGGAGTCGGGATCGCAGGACGCGTCCGGAACCACCCCCGGCCTCGCCCTCGTCGACGACAGCGCACTCGACCAGCTCGCGCAGCGCTCCTGGTCGCCGCTCGCCGCGATCGAGGCCGTCCGCGTGCTCATCGAATCGGTCAATGCGGACCGGAGTGGCGAGGCCCAGGCCGTCATGCCCATGGCCACCATCTCCGTCACGGAGGACATGGCCACCTGCATGCGGCTGCACGCCCTGGGCTGGGAGTCCGCCTACCACCACGAGAAGCTGGCTGACGGTCTCGCCCCTGAGGACCTCAACTCCATGCTGACCCAGCGCCTCCGCTGGGCACAGGGGACGATCCAGGTGATGTTCCGGGAGAACCCCTTCGCGCAGAAGGGGCTGACCTTCGCGCAGAAGCTCATGTACGGGGCGACGATGTGGAGCTATCTCTCAGGGTTCGCCGCCGTTGTCTATATCGCCGCGCCCATCATCTACCTGATCTTCGGCATCCTTCCGGTCAACTCGATCAGCACGGAGTTCTTCGTCCGGCTGATCCCGTTCCTGCTGGTCAACCAGCTGCTGTTCGCCGTCGTCGGCAAGGGCGTCAAGACCTGGCGCGGCCAGCAGTACTCGCTGGCCCTGTTCCCCGTCTGGATCCGGTCGATCACCTCCGCGTTCGGCAACGTCTACCTCGGGCGGAGCCTCGACTTCGCGGTGACGCCGAAGACCCTGCAGCAGGACGCCCAGCTGCGGTGGGACCTCGTGAAGCCCCAGCTGTGGGCCATGGGGCTGCTCGTGGCGGCGGTGATCATCGGGATCATCCGGATGGCCGTGGGCCAGGCCGACCTCCTGGGGACGTCCGTGAACATCGTCTGGGTGATCTTCGACCTTGTCATCTTCAGCGTCATCATCGAGGCTGTCCGCTACCGCGGATACGAGCACTACCAGTCCGACATTGCGAAAGCAAAGGCACAGCGGGAATCGACCCGATGACGGCGACCACGTCGCGGACTCGGGCCTGGATGGCGGCCTGGGTCCTGGTGGCGTCGATGGTCGGGCTCCTCGCCGGAGGCATTCCCGCGCAGGCAGCCGGCCTGCCCTCGACCACGACCACCTCGGACCAACCGCCCCTCGAAAACCCCACCGCCCTTGCGGACGGCCGATACTTCGGCCCCGAACTCGACTGGTCCTCCGACAACGCCCGCGCCTACGCGGACCGCACGGGGATCACACCGTCGTTCTTCAGCCGTCCGATCCCCTACCCGCTCGACGACGCAGCGGAGCGCGACCTCTTCGACCTCGCACGCCAGGAGGCACCGCTGGGGTCCCTCGCGGTGGTCACCCTCGAACCGTCGAAGCCGCTGGAGGACCTGACCGACGACGACGCCGTGCGCCTCGCCGACGCGCTCGGGCGCATCAGCGACGAGTTCCGCACCGCGTTCTTCCTCCGTTTCGCGCCCGAGATGAACGGCACCTGGTTCAGCTGGGGGCAGCAGCCCGACGAGTACATCGGTGCGTTTCGAACCGTCGCGGACGCCGTCCACGACGGAGCGCCCGGCACAGCCATGGTGTGGTCGCCGTCGTACGCGGCCGGCTATCCGTTCACCGAGGCGTACGGCGCGGTGGAGGGACGGGAGTCCGGAGCGGTCACCGGACTGGACACTGACGGCAACGGCCTGATCGACACCGGCGACGACCCCTACGAGCCCTACTACCCCGGCGACGACGCCGTGGACTGGGTGGGCCTGACGATGTACCACTACGGCAGCTACGAGCAGGGCGCCACCAGGAATGCTGACGGCACCCGCGAGTATTCCGGCGCGATCAGCACCTCCGTGCTGCCCGAGCCGGACAAGTTCGCCGACCAGCTCGCGGGCACCTACGGTGCGGCCCCCGGTGCTCCACGCATCGACTTCGCGAAGCAGTACGCGGCGGCGAAGGGCAAGCGCTTCCTCGTCCAGACGGCCGCGCTGTACGACCCGGAGGACGCCGACAGCGCACCCGAAGCCGACATCAAGCGCGCCTGGCTCGACCAGCTGTTCGACCCAGCGATCGCCGAGGAGTACCCCGAGATCGGCATGGTGGCCTGGCTCGAGGCGGAGCGCCCCGAGCCCGAAGCACAGGGCCACACCGTCGACTGGAGGCTCGGCGCGGATGACGCGACAAAAGCGGCGCTGAGGGAGACCCTCGACGCAGCGCGGGGCGTCCGGCTCGGGCCGGTGACCCAGGTGGTCGCCCAGGATGACGCGAACGAATCGACAAAGCAGGTGTGGCAGGCCGGCGCCCCGGTCAGCACCGTGATGGGCTATCTTGTCGCGTGCGTCGTCGGACTCTTCGCCCTGATCCTCCTGGCCGGGCTCGCCAGGCGCGTGGTCCCGCAGTGGCGGTATCCGGACGAGCATGCTCCCCGCGATGGCCGGATCGACCTGCTGCGCGGCTGGATCATCACCTCGGTGGTCGTCACCCACATAGAGATCGCCGGTCCGTGGTCCTTCATCTCACGCAACCTCATCGGGACCATCACGGGTGCCGAGCTGTTCGTGATGCTGTCCGGCGTCGTGCTCGGCATGGTGCACCCGATGGCCGTCAAGCGCCGCGGGGCCGTCGAGGCGGCGAAGGGGACCACCAGGCGGGCTGTCAAGCTCTACCTCACGTCCCTGGCCGTGGTCCTCACCGTCTACCTGCTCTCCCTGGTGCCCTTCCTCGACGCGTCCGTCCTCACCACCTTCACGGACCGTGGGACCGGCGCCGCAGGCATCGGGGCCACCGGCCGCGTGTACGACCTGTACCCCAACGTCCAGCGGCTGCTCGACTACCCGCCGCCAGGGTACGCGGTGCGGGACCTGCTGCTGCTGAACATGGGACCATGGGCCTTCAACATCATGGGCCTCTACGTGGTGCTGACGCTGACGGTTCCACTGCTGGTCCTGCTGCTCCGGAAGAAGCTGTGGTGGCTGCTGCTGGCCATCAGCTGGGCGCTCTATGCCCTCGACGCGGCCTTCTCCCTGCGGATCCTCAACTCGCAGTTCCAGGACGTCTTCCCCGTACTCACGTGGCAGGTGATCTTCGTCCACGGCGTCGTCATCGGCTACCACCGCCGGACGATCATCGACGCGCTCAGCACCCCGCGGGGGAAGATCCTCGTCGGCGTCGCCACCGGCGCATATGCGCTCGTCCTGGGAGTGCTCTGGCTGAACTACGCCCTGGGACTCGGCCTGCCCTTCATCCCGGCCGGCTTCTACGAGACCCTGTATGAATCCGCGTACGTGCGCGTGTTCCTGCAACCCGGCCGGCTCCTGAACCTGGCCTTCTTCATCGTCGCGGCGCACGTGATCCTGACGTCGTTCTGGAAGCCCATCAACAGGCTGACCGGCTGGCTGTACATCCCGCTGGGACGTGCGAGCCTGTACGTCTTCATCCTCCACGTGTTCTTCGTGCTCGCGGTCGCCAACATCCCCGGGCTGGACCGCGCGAGCGCCTGGCAGGGTCTTGTCATCCACGCCGTCGTGACCCTCGCCATCTGGCTGATGGTCAAGAGGAAGGTCCTGTTCGGGATCATCCCGAACTGACCGCCGGCGGGGATCGCGAGTGTAACCGTTGGGCTGCGTATCGATCCAGCCCGTTCTGGGCGCGGGAACGGACTTGTTGACGGTAGACTTTAACGTGTCCGGCAGCAGCGCTGCAGGATTTGGGCCGTCCAGGCCCGCCCGTCCCAGTTCTGGTCTCGCCGTTGACGACCCCGTCCGGCCAGCTTCCTCGGACACGCTCTCCCCGGTGCAGGATCAGTGCTGATCAACGCCGCCGCTGTCGATCCGCACCGTGATGACCATTCACGGCTCCCGCCACCCCTGAAGGCGATCAGCACCATGACCTCCCTCCCCGCCCACGCGCGCCTCTCGTCCCTGAGCGCACTCCTCTTCGACCTCGACGGCGTCCTCACGCCCACCGCGGAGGTGCACATGCATGCCTGGGCGCGGCTGTTCACCGCCTACCTCGAGGCACAGGGGATCGAGCAGGCCTACACCGACGCGGACTACTTCACCTACATCGACGGTCGCCCCCGCTACGACGGCGTTCGCGCGTTCCTCGCCTCCCGCGGCATCACGCTGCCCGAGGGCCTGCCCGAGGATCCGCCCGAGGCCGAGACTGTCTGCGGACTCGGCAACCGCAAGAACAAGGCCTTCAACGAGACCCTCCAGGTGGAGGGAGTAAAGCCCTATCCCGGCTCCCTCGCATTCCTCGACGCCGCCGTCGCCGCCGGAATCCAGGTCGCAGTCGTCACCAGTTCCCGCAACGGCGTCCCCGTCCTGGCAGCGGCCGGGCTGAGTGATCGCTTCGAAGTCGTCGTCGACGGCGTCCTCGCCGCCGGCCGGAGCATCGCAGGCAAACCTGCTCCCGACACCTACCTCTACGCCGCCGAACTGCTCGGCCTCCCCACCTCTGCATGTGCCGTCGTCGAGGATGCCCACTCCGGCGTCGCTGCCGGCCGCGCCGGCGCCTTCGGTCTCGTGATCGGCGTCGACCGGGGTGTCGGCGCCGATACCCTCCTCGCCCATGGCGCGGACACCGTCGTCGACGACCTCGCCGAACTCATCCCCTTCCTCCCTGCCCGACCGGCCGTCGCCGGTCCGAGCGCGCACCTCGTACCCCAGGAACTCCCCTCATGAACCTCATCTCCTCCGACCCCCTGGACCGCAACCACTTCCCCGTCGATGAGTGGGCGCTCGTCGAGACGGAATTCGACGTCTCCCTCCAGGGGCGCACCGAGACCCTCTTCACGGTCGGCAACGGCTACCTCGGCCTTCGCGGCAACGTGGACGAAGGCCGGGACGGGCACCACTACGGCACCTTCATCAACGGCTTCCACGAGACCTGGCCCATCCAGCACGCGGAGGAGGCCTTCGGCTTCGCCAGGGTCGGGCAGACGATCGTCAACGTCCCCGATGCGAGGATCATCCGCCTGTACGTCGACGACGAACCGTTCGTCCTGACGGAGGCCGACATCCTGCGCTACTCGCGGCGCCTCGATTTCGCCGACGGCGTCCTGGTGCGGGAGCTCGAGTGGCGCACGCCCTCCGGCAAGCGCGTCCTCGTGCGGACGCGCCGTCTCGTCTCGTTCTCGGACCGCCACCTGGCCGTCGTCGACTACGAGGTGGAGATGCTCGACGCCGAAGCGTCCATCCTCATCTCCAGCCAGATCCTCAACCGCCAGGACGGCGTCGACGAGGATCAGGTGCTCCCAGCAGCCGACAGCGCGACGTTCGATCCGCGCAAGGCGGACTCGTTCAAGGATCGGGTACTCCAGCCGCGCCTCAAGCGCGTCGACGGCTCGCGCTACCTGCTCGGCTACCGCACCACCAATTCGTCGATGACCGTAGCGTGCGGCGTCGAGCACGACCTGGTCACCGACAACGAGTGGGACCAGCGGTCCCATCTCGAGGACGACCTCGCCAAGCACGTCTACCGCGTGAAGGCGAAGCCCGGTCGGCCCATCCGGCTCGTCAAGACCATCACGTACCACACCTCCCGTGGCGTGCCCGTCCGCGAGCTCGCCGACCGCTGCGGCCGCACGCTGGACCGCGCCCTCGAGGTCCCCGTCGAGGAGCAGTACCAGAAGCAGCGGGAATGGCTGGCCGATTTCTGGTCGCGCTCCGACGTCGAGGTGGAGGGGCAGCCCGTCACCCAGCAGGCCGTGCGCTGGAACATCTTCCAGCTGGCCCAGTCCACGGCCCGCACCGACGGCGGCGGCATCGCGGCGAAGGGCGTGTCCGGCTCCGGCTACGGGGGCCACTACTTCTGGGACAGCGAGGTCTATGTCCTCCCCTTCCTCAGCTACACCGCTCCCCTCGTCGCACGGAATGCCCTCCGCTTCCGCCAGACCATGCTCGAACCGGCGCGCGCCCGGGCCGTCGAACTCAACCAGCGCGGGGCGCTGTTCCCCTGGCGCACGATCAACGGGCAGGAGTCGTCGGCCTACTACGCCGCCAGCACCGCCCAGTACCACATCGACGCCGACATCTCCTATGCGCTCATGCAGTACGTCGCGGCGACAGGGGACAAGGACTTCCTCGTCCGCGGGGCGATCGACATCCTCGTCGAGACGGCGCGGATGTGGGCCGACCTGGGCTTCTGGCGCAGCAACGGCGACGACTACTTCCACATCCATGGGGTCACGGGACCCGACGAGTACACGACCGTCGTCAACGACAACCTGTATACGAACGTCATGGCGCGGGCCAACCTGAAGTCGGCGACGCGTGCCGTCGAGTCGCTGCGGTCCGCTGATCCCGTCTCCTACGAGCGGATGGTCTCGCGCCTGAAGCTCAACGAGGACGAGATCTACGAATGGGCGCTTGCCGCCGAGAAGATGTACATCCCCTTCGACAAGCGGGCGGGCATCCACCCGCAGGACGAGGCGTTCCTGGAGAAGGAACTGTGGGACCTCGAGCACACCCCCGCGAGCAAGCGCCCACTGCTGCTGCACTACCACCCGCTGGTGATCTACCGCTTCCAGGTCCTCAAGCAGGCCGACGTCGTTCTCGCCCTCCTCCTGCAGGGCCATGAGTTCACCCCGGAGCAGAAGCGAGCAAACTTCGAGTACTACGAAGCCCTGACGACCGGGGACTCCACCCTCTCCGCGGTGGTCCAGTCGATCATCGCGGCCGAGGTCGGGTACCAGGACCTGGCGATGAAGTACTTCCTGTCCGCCCTGTTCGTGGACCTCGCCGACCTCCACCACAACACGTCGGACGGCATCCACGTGGCCTCGACCGGTGGGGTGTGGAGCGCCCTCACCTACGGGTTCGCCGGCATGCGCGACCATGGTGGCAGCATCACCTTCGACCCGCGCCTTCCCGAGGCCTGGACGCGCATGAGCTTCCGAGTGACGTTGCACGGTACGCGGGTGCGTGCCGACGTGACCCAGCATGCGATGACCCTGACGGTCGAAGCAGGCGTGAGTGCGACGGTCACCGTCCGCGGCGAGCGGGTGTACGTGGGGGCGGACCATCCCGTCACGGTCCTCCTCGACCACCAGGGCCCGCGCCTGACCGGCACTCCGAGCACACGCGACATCGAAGGAACCCGCCGGGCGGACGGCACGCTGGTGACGGCGTCGATGCCCACCATTTCGCTGCGCGCCTAGCAGGACACCAGGGCGGTGGCGTTGCCGCTGCAGCCGTTGCTCAGGTGCCGCCGCGCCAGATGCGCCGCCAGAAGGAGGCCTTCGGTGGTGCGGGCGGCGCGGCGGCCTCCGCCGCACGCCGGGCAGCGGCCCGGCGCTCACGCCACCGCTCCACCTCCGCGTCGACATCGCGCAGTTTGGTGATGACCGGAGGGCCGCCGAGGAGCTGGCGCCTCGCGTCGATTACGCGGTAGTTGAAGTCCTCGAGGACCTCGCGCACCTGCTTCTCGGTGTACTGGCGGTCGAGGCGGTCATCGAGCTCCGCGTCCTCCGTGCGCAGCAGGATGGCCCGCGGGCCGAGCCCGGTGATGTTCTCGCGCTGGATCAGGCCCTTGACCCACCAGTCGGGATCGTGGCTCTCCCCCAGTCCAGGGATGGGCTTGCCCGCGAGCGCGAGGTTGTCGAAGTCGCCGCGTGCCACGGCCCGGTCCACGATCAGCCGTGCGCGTTTGACCTCGTCCTCGCCCTCACGCAGCGGGGCCATCTCGCCGGAGGCGGAGTCGCCGTCGTCGTTCTGCCGTTCAAGCTCGGCCATCGCATCACCGGCGTCCCCTCGGGCAGCGCGGAACTGGGCTGCCTTCCGCAGCCGCTCCTCGTTCTCCTGGGACCTGCTGATGTCGCTGCCCTCCGGGTCGATCGTGCCGGTCTTTCCAGTATTCCGACGTCCCACCGACCCTCGCAACCGGTTCTCCGGCGGATGAACGGGCTCGCCTTTCGTCGTCCTGCGCACACAGCGGCGCTACCTCTGCCCCAGATCTGCACACCCGGCGCGGCGGCCCCATCCCGGGGGTACACGCGCCACGGCTCTGGGCGCCCGCGCCGCGAGCACCCAGAGCCGGAACAAGCTGCCGCAGAAAAGCGGCCAGCACTAGTGCGCTAGGCGATCCAGGCCGTCGTGTCCGCCGGGAGCTTGCCGTCAACGAGCGGCGAGCTGCTCAGCAGCACCGAACCCGCAGGCAGGTCAGCGGGCTCCGCACCGAAGTTGGTGACGCAGTGCCAGCCGCCCGGACGCGTGAAGTGCAGGACCTCGGGCGACGGCTCCTCGATCCACTCGAAGTCCTCCTCGCCCTGCAGTTCGCGGCGCAGCTGGAGCGCCCGACGGTAGAAGCTGAGGGTGGAGTCGGGATCGCCCTCCTGCACCTCCACGGCGTACTCGCCGAACCACTCGGGCTGCGGCAGGTGCGCGCCGGCGAAGCCGAAGCCGAAGGACTCGCCGTCCCTGGTCCAGGGCAGCGGCACGCGGCAGCCGTCACGGCCCACGTCCACACCGGTGTTGCGGAAGAACGTGGGGTCCTGGCGGTCCTCGTCGGCGATGTCGGCCACCTCGTGCAGGCCGAGCTCCTCCCCCTGGTACAGGTAGGCGGAGCCGGGCAGCGCCAGCATGAGCTGCGTGACGGCGCGGGCGCGGCGCTCCCCCAGCTCGCGGTCCAGCTCGGGTTCGGTGCCGCCGCTCAGCAGCCAGGCCGAGCCGTCCTGGCTGTCCGTGCCGCCCTGGCCGGGCTTGCTCACGCTGTCCGGCCCGGCGGGCGGCAGGCCGTAGCGCGTGGCATGCCGGACGACGTCGTGGTTGGAGAAGACCCAGGTCGACGACGCACCGGAGGTCTTCGCCTCGACGAGGTTCTTGGTGATGGTGTCGCGGAACTGGTGGGGGTCCCAGTCCGCCTTCAGCAGGTCGAAGTTGAACGCCTGACCGAGTCCCTCGGGGCTGGCGTAGCGGGCGCGGCGGTCGGCATGCACCCAGGCCTCGGCGACGGCGGTGCGCGGCGGGGTGTACTCGTTGAACACCCTGCGCCACTCGGCGAAGACCTCGTGTACCTCGTCCCGGTCCCAGAAGGGGTGCTTTCCGTTGTGGTTCCCACCCTCGGGGCCGAGGTCCGCCTTGGACGGCAGCGGCTCGCTCATGTCCTTGGTCAGGGCGTGCGCCACGTCCACGCGGAAGCCGTCGACGCCGCGGTCGGACCAGAAGCGAAGCGTCGCCAGGAAGTCGTCGCGAACCTCGCGGTTGTCCCAGTTCAGGTCGGGCTGCTCCCGGGCGAAGATGTGCATGTACCACTGGCCGTCCTCGACCCGCTCCCATGCCGGTCCGCCGAACACGGAGTCCCAGTCCGACGGCGGCTCGTCGCCATCAGGGCCCTTGCCGTCGCGGAAGATGTAGCGGTCGCGGGCTGCGGATCCCTTCGGCGAGGCCAGCGCCTCCTGGAACCAGGCGTGCCGGTTGGAGGTGTGGTTGGGCACGATGTCGGCGATGAGCTTGATGCCGGCCCGGTGCAGTGCGGCGATCATCTCGTCGAAGTCCTCGAGGGTGCCGAGCTTGGGATCGACATCGCGGTAGTCGTCGACGTCGTACCCGCCGTCCGCGAGCGCGGAGGGATAGAAGGGGCTCAGCCAGACCGCGTCGACGCCGAGGGATGTGAGGTACGGAATCCGGGAGGTGATGCCCTTGAGGTCACCGATGCCGTCGCCGTTGGAGTCGGCGAAGCTGCGCGGATAGACCTGGTAGACGGTGGCCTGGCGCCACCAGTCGGGATCCTGCATGCGCTCGGCAAGCGCCTCGGCGGACAGCTCCGTAGCGGCATCGACGGCGGATTCAACGTCGGGATTAACGGTGGATGTCACGGGTGTCGTCCCTCTGTGATGTGGAAGTGTGGGCACTGGGGTTGCCGGCGCGGCCCTGCTGAAAGAGTCGCCCAGCAATTCACCCAGAGATTATTTTTACGATAGAAATAAGAGGCGTGTCAATGGCCGGAAAAGCTGAAGGAGGACTTGCGATGGAGGCGGTTCGGTCGCTAGCGCTTCACAGCCCCGCCCGCGCCCTGGCGCGGGAAGTCCTCGTCCGCGGCCCCATCTCCCGCGCCGACCTCGCCGCCCGCCTCGGCCTGTCGATCGCGAGCCTGACACGCCTGAGCAAGCCGCTCCTGGACGCCGGCGTGCTCCGCGAATCGGAGGAGCACGTCGCCGCACCGATCGGCCGGCCGACGCGCCCCCTGGAGATCAGCCCGGACGCGCACCGGTTCGTCGGCATCAAGCTCACCGGCCATAGCGCGGCGGCAGTGGCGACGAACCTCAAGTCCGACGTCATCGACACGAGCGAGCGTGTCCTGCCCGGCCAGGGCGTGGACGACGTCGTGGGCACGATCGTCGAGGCCATCACCGACCTCGGCCCCCTCGACGCATTCAGCGGCGTGGGCATCAGCATCGGCGGCAAGGTCGGTTCCGGTGCCCGGGTGGTACGCGCCCCCTTCCTCGGCTGGCGCGACGTACCCCTCGCCGACCTCCTGCATCAGCGGACCGGCCTGCCGGTCGTGGTCGAGAACGACGTCGTAGCCCTCACCATCGCGGAACAGTGGTTCGGCGCCGGGCGGGGCGAGAAGGACTTCGCCGTCCTGACGATCGGCGTCGGCGTCGGGTACGGCCTCGTCATCAACGACTCCGTCATCGCACCCCCGGACGCCGGACTCGGCCTCGTGGGCCACTACCCGCTGGAGGCCTCGGGGCTGGAATGCCCCGATGGCCACGAAGGCTGCGCCTCGGCGGTCCTGACCATCCCGGCCATCTGCTCGCAGTTCACCGCGGCGACGGGTGAAAAACGGACCTACGAGGACATCCTCGGGCTCGCAGCGGAGGGACACCCCGCTGCGTGCGGGATCGTCGAGGCGGCTGGTTGGAGGCTCGGCCTGCTGGTGTCCGCCGTCGCGAACCTGACGATGGTGGACCTCGTCATCCTGTCGGGCGAGGGCATGGACCTCGCGGAGGTCGCCGCCGCTCCCCTGCAGGACTCGGTCGCCTACCACCGCGACCCGGAGGCAGCGCCCCTCCGGTTGAGGCGGCAACCCACGGACTTCGCGCAGTGGGCCCGTGGCGCCGCCGCCGTCGCCATCCAGCGCACCATCCTCGGGACACTCGGGTGAGGACCCGCGGTCACGGAATTATTCAGCCAGCTGATCGATTGCACCGGGTATGACTACTCTCGCAATCATCGGAGCAGGACGCGGTCTCGGAGCCGCAATGGCACGGCGTTTCGGGGCGGAGGGGTTCTCCGTAGCCCTCATCTCCCGGAGCCAGGGCAAGGTGGACGCCCTCGCGGAGGACCTCGGCAAGGAAGGCATCCACGCCCGGGGCTTCGCCGCGGACGTCCGGAATCCGGAATCCATCGCAGCCGCCCTCGAAGCCGCGACCGAGACGCTCGGACCGATCGAGGTGCTGCAGTACAGCCCTCTCCCCCAGAAGGACTTCATGCGGCCCGTCCTCGAGACGACGCCGGCGGACCTCAAGGGTCCGGTGGAGTTCTCGATCTACGGGTCCGTGGCCGCAGTGCACCAGGTGCTGCCCGGCATGCGGTTCCTCGGTCAGAGTCGCGGCACCATCCTCTTCGTCAACGGCGGCTCCGCGGTCAGACCCGGGCGCGCTGTCACCGGTACCTCGGTAGCGTTCGCGGGCCAGGCCGCCTACGCCCAGCTGCTGCACGAGGTGCTCGCCGAGGAAGGCATCCACGTATCGCAGCTCATCATCGGCGGCCGGATCGTCGAGGGCGATCCGGAGAAGGACCCCAACGTCCTCGCCGGCGTCCTCTGGGACCTTCACGCCCGGCGGGACACCTTCCGCCGGCAGATCAGCGCAGATTGATGCCGCACCTGTCGGGCGATCCGACAGCGACGCGCGGTCCTCTCCTTCCGGGCTGAGCAGCACCCGCCGGCACGCCGTCCCGAGCCCGGAAAGGCCCGAGCCCGGAAAGGCCCGGACCCGGACAGCCCGGGATGGCGCTGTGGTGGCGCTGACGCTACTTCCCGACGCCGTCCGCGAGCCCCCGCACGAAGTACTTCTGCGTGAGGAAGAAGAGCAGGATGACCGGCACGGCGGCGATCGTCATGCCGGCGAAGACCACGGGGTATTCGGTGCCGTGCTTGCTCATGAGATTCGTCAGCCCGATGGGCAGCGTCTGCAGGTCTCCGCCGCTCGTGAAGACCATCGCGAACAGGTACTCGTTCCAGGTGAACAGGATGTTCAGGATGACGCTGGAGACGAGGATCGGCTTGCACATGGGCAGGATGATGCTCCAGAACGCCCTCGCCTTGCCGGCCCCGTCCACGGCCGCCGCCTCGTCGATCTCCAGCGGGAGGTCGACCATGTAGGCGCGGATCAGGAAGGTGGTGAACGGGATCCGGAACGCCACGTAGAGGATCAACAGCGCCCAGAACGTGTTGTAGAGCCCGAGCGCCTGGAACATCTTGACGAGCGGGATCAGCGCGACGGCGGGGGCGAGCATGAGGCCACCGAGGATCAGGGCCAGCACGGTGCGGCTGAAGGGGATCTGCATCCGGGTGAGCCCGTACGCGGCCCACGCGCTGATGAACACCGTCGCGATGGTCGACGTGACGGTGACCAGGATGCTCGTCACCAGGTAGCTGCTGACGCCGCGGTTCCACGCCTTCACGTAGTTGTCCCAGCTGAGCTGGAGCGGCAGCGCGAAGGGGTTCCCGAAGAGCTCGCTGTTGGTCTTGAACCCGTTCAGCACCATCCACAGCAAGGGATAGATCACGACGACGGCGAGGGCCAGCAGGAACGACGCCACGAAGGTACGCGCGACGACGCCCAGAAGACTTGTCCGGGTTACCATTCCACTCTCCTCTTTCGCGTGATGGCCAGCT
Organism: Arthrobacter burdickii; assembly: GCF_030433645.1. Classification (NCBI taxonomy): domain Bacteria; kingdom Bacillati; phylum Actinomycetota; class Actinomycetes; order Micrococcales; family Micrococcaceae; genus Arthrobacter; species Arthrobacter burdickii. The sequence continues at coordinate 323,053 of NZ_JAROCG010000002.1, read as the reverse complement.
GCAGGAGCGCGACGCCCAGTGTCAGGAGGAAGATCACCGTGGCGATGGCGGCGGCGTAGCCGAAGTCGTTGCGGCCGAAGCCCATCCGGTAGAGCCAGCTGACCAGGACCTGGCTCGAATTGTTGGGACCTCCGCTGGTCATGACCATGACCTCGTTGAACACCTGGAAGGCACCCGAGAGCGTCACGATGATCATCAGGCCCGTCATCTCGCGGGTCAGCGGGACCGTGACTTGGAGGAACCTGCGGACCGGGCCGACGCCGTCGAGCGAGGCGGCATCGTAGAGGTCCTGCGGGATGCGCTGGATGGCGATCGCGAAGAGCAGCGTGGAGTAGCCGAAGCCCTGCCACTGGCTCATGGCGATCACGGCCCAGATGGCCGTGCCCTCCTGGCCCAGCCAAGCCTGCGTCAGGGAGTCGAGTCCGACGCCCCGCAGGGCCGCATTCAGGATGCCGAGCTCCGGCTCGTAGATGAAGTAGAACAGCAGTCCCGCGACCGTCAGGGAGATCGCGGACGGAACGAAGTAGATGGCCCGCAGCGCACGCCGCCACCGCTCGGACCGCAGGCCCTCCACCAGCGCGGCGAGGAGCAGCGCGCCGAAGACCTGGCAGACCAGCGAGACCGCGGCGTAGGCGGAGTTGTTCAGCAGGGCGTGCCAGAACACCGGATCGCCGACCAGCTTCTCGTAGTTGGCCATCCCGACGAAGGAGGACCCGCCTCCGTAGATGTCCCACTCCATGACGCTGTACTGCAGATTCTGGAGCAGGGGGAGGTAGACGAACACGCCCAGGATCAGGAGTGCCGGAGCCACCCAGGCCCAGCCCCGCGTCCTGCGGTGCCGCCGCACCCCTGCTTCCCCGGTCCGGGGAAGCAGGGGTGCGGCGGGTGCGGTCCTACTTGGCGCTGTCTGAAGCGGCGCGGACACTGCTCAGAACCTCTTCGGGAGTCTCGGATCCGGACACCAGCGCCTCGCCGCCGGCGAGCCAGGCATCCGCGACGTCGGGCACCGTGACGGCGTCGAGCCACCCGAGCAGGTAACTGGCCTCGTTGAGCTTCTCGACGCCCTCGACCACGGCGGGGCTCGCCGTCGACCCGGAGACGGCGCCCACGACGGTGCTCGGCTGGCTGAAGGGCGCCCCGGCGAGCTTCTCAGCATTCGCCTTGGTCGTCACGAACTTGAGGAAGTCGACGGCGAGCGCCTGGCGCGGGGACCTGGCGTTGACCATCATGCCCTCGGGTGATCCCTCCAGTGCGGCGGGGTCGCCCTCGGCGCCTTCGGGAGCCGGCAGGGCGAAGATCCCGAAGTTGTCGGCGGTGATCTTCGAGGACTCCGTGACGACCGAATCGAACTCCAGGATCTCCTGGAAGTACATGGCCGCCTGGCCGGCCGACTGGGCCTGCTGGGCGGTCGAGTACAGCACGCCGTTGGAGTCCGATCCTGTCGTGGTGCAGTCCTGCACCACGGCCTGGAACTCCTCGAGCGACTTCGCGTAGCCCGGGTGGTCCCAGGTGGCGGTCGCGGGGACGAAGTCCTTCTCGAGGACGTCCTGCGGCACGTTGTAGGCGAAGAGCTGCTGGAGGAAGTGCAGTCCGGGCCAGCCGTCCTTGTTGCCGAAGGCCAGCGGCTCCACGCCCTGCGCCTCGAGCTTCGGGCAGGCGGCGATCAGTTCTTCGAACGTAGTGGGGACGGCGACCCCGGCCTTGTCGAACAGGGCCTTGTTGTAGCCCATGAACTTGCCGTTGTTGTACAGGGGGACGGCGTAGTACTTGCCGTCCTGGGCGAAGGCATCCAGCGACGCCGCCCCGAACGTGCCTCCCCACTCCGAATCGGGAGCGAGCACCGCGCTGAGGTCCGCGGCCAGGCCGCCCTCGATGAACTTGTCGGCGTAGTCGCCCGTCCACGAGAAGTAGATGTCGGGCAGGGCCGAGGAGGCGACGAGGGTCTTCGTCTTGTCCTTGATGCTCTGGTCCGTCTCCTGGATGATCTCGAAGTCGACGTCCGGGTGCAGGGCCGTGTATTCGGCCGCAAGGTCCTCGAAGTAGGGGGACAGCGGTTCTCCGCCGAACTTCGTCAGGATGGACAGGGTGCCCTCGTATTCGGGCGGAGCGGTGAGGTCTGCTGCCTCGACCTCGGCTCCGCCTCCGCAGGCCGTGAGGCTCACCAGTGCCGCGGCGGTGACCGCGCATACCCTCAGTCGGACGTTCTTCATGGCCGATCCTCCTTCATTGACCGGGACCTGCCCGGAAGCCTCCGCTGCGGATCGACGACTGCCCGGTGGGCCGGTCCATCTCCGCGTGGTGCGGATCACAGTAGCGCAAGATTGATACCGGTACCAGAGGGACGAGCGAATATTTCGCAACCCCGGTCGAACCGAGCTGAAAAGCAGAGCGAGTGGTTGACGCTTCAGATTTCACCGTGCAACGATGTGCCGGTGATACCGGTATCAGTCCGGCCACCTCGCCTCTTCCGAAGGGATCATCATGCTGAAGTTCGATGAGGACCAGTTCCTCACCCGCGCCCGGAGCTTCCTGGGCCTCCAGCCGCAAATAGAAGAAATCGTCGCCGGCCTCTCCGACGTCGACGCCGTCTTCCTCATCGGGTCGGGAGGAACCTACGCCGCGATGTGGCCCTACGAGCACCTTCTGCGCCGCAACACCAGGATCCCGGTCCGCTCCGCCATCGCGGCGGAACTGGTCCTCTCCGGCGATGCCCTGCTCACCGAGCGGGCGGTCGCCGTCTTCGCCTCGGCCTCGGGTACCACCGAGGATGTCATCCAGGCCATCGAGTACTGCCGCGCCCGCGGTGTCCGCACCGTCGGATTCACCGGGATCGCCGACAGTCCGATCGCCCAGGCCGTCGACTCCGCACTCATCACCGAGCCCGACGCCTGGCCGTTCGACCTGGGCCTGCTGCTCTTCACCACGCGGTTCCTGTCCGAACGCGGCGAGTTCGCCGGCTACGACAAGCTCGTCAACCAGCTGCCGGCCGTGCCGGCGGCCCTCGTCGAGGTGGCCCGCCAGGCAGAGCCCGTGGCCGAGGCCTTCGCGGCACGCCACAAGGACACGGACTTCCACTTCGTCGTGGGCAGTGGCAACCTCTGGGGCCACGCCTACCTGTACTCCATGTGCATCCTCGAGGAGATGCAGTGGCTGCACACCACCAGGGTGCACGGTGCGGAGTTCTTCCACGGTTCCCTCGAGCTGATCGAGCCCGACACCAGCGTCCTGCTCTTCGTCGGCGAGGACGAGACCCGCCCCCTGATGGAGCGTGTCGTGAGGTTCTCGGAGAAGTACTCGCAGGCGACCACCGTCCTCGACACCGCGGACTACGCGCTGGAGGGGGTCGACGACGAATTCCGCGGCCTGCTCGGCCCGCTGGTGATGGATACGATCACCAGCCGGATCAGCAAGCACCTCGAGAAGCAGCGCGACCACTCGCTCGACCTGCGCCGGTACTACCGGGTCGTGGAGTACTGAGCCCACCGGACGGCGAGTCCCTCGTTCCCGGCCGGGTGCCCGTCACCCGGCCGGGACTCCTTCGAGCAGCAAGGCACCCATGCGCGTTCTCGGCTACGGCGACAATATCGTCGACCGCTTCATCGACCGCCGCACCTCCTACCCGGGCGGCAACAGCGTCAACTTCTCCGTCTTCGCGCGCCGCCTCGGTGCCGATGCTGCATACCTCGGCGTCTTCGGGAACGACCGCTTCGGCGACCTGCTGAAGGAGTCCCTCCTCGCGGAGTGCGTCGACATCTCACGCTCGGTCACGAGGAACGGGCCGAGCGGCTGGACGAACATTCGGCTCGACGCCGGCGAGCGCCAGTTCCTGGACTGGAACGGTGGCGGGATCACCCTCGCCGAGCCACTGCGGCCGTCCGCCGAGGACCTCGCGTACCTGGCCGGGTTTGACGTCGTGCACTCCAGCGTCTATTCCGGCATCGAGGAGCACCTGCCCGCCGTCCATGCCGCTGTCCCCCGCGTGAGCTTCGACTTCTCCGCGGACGACGACCGGCGGTCCGACGCCTACCTCGCCGCGGTGTGCCCCTCCGTCGACCTGGCGCAGTTCTCCTCCGCGGACCTCGATGATCGGGAGACACGCGATCTCCTCTCGACGGCGATCCGCCACGGTGCCGGCGCCGCCCTGGCGACCCGCGGCACCGAGGGCGCCCTGTTCCTCGACGGCGGCACGTTCTACGAGGACGGTGCGCAGTACGTCCCGCCGTCGTCCGTCGTCGACACGATGGGCTGCGGGGATGCGTACCTGACGGCATTCCTCCTTCGGCTGCTGCAGGCCGGCTGGTCGCGGGACCGGCGCGCGGATGCGGTCGACGTCGCAGCCTCGATGCATGCGGCCGCCCGCTATTCCGCGCAGCAGTGCACGGTCGAGGGTGCGTTCGGGCATGGCTGGCCGTTCTCCGACGCGGATCCCGACGAGGCGCGGGCCGCGCTGGTCGGGCCGAGCGTCCCGCTGCCTCGTTACCATTAGCCCATGGCGTCCGAGCATCCTCCCATCAGCGCCCCCACCATCTCAGACGTCGCGGCGGAAGCGGGTGTGGGGCGCGCGACGGCGGCGCGCACCCTGGGCGGCTACGGCTCGGTCAGCGCCGTCGCCCGCGAGCGGGTCCTGGCCGCCGCCGAGCGCCTGGGCTACCGGTCGAACATCCTCGCGCGCAGCATGACCACGGGCGTCACCAATTCCCTCGGGATCGTCGTGGCGGACATCGGGAACACGTTCTTCTCCGGCCTCATCCGCGGAGCGTCGGACGCGGCGAGTGCGAGGAACCTCGACGTGATCGTCATCAGCACGTACGAGGACCTGGCAGCCGAGCGCCACGCCGTCGGCGTCCTCCTCGACAAGCAGGTGGACGGCATCGTGGTGTCCTCGGCCGCGGTCGGCGCGCCCGAGGCCGAGCACCTCACCGAGGCGACCCGACGCGGCACCCCCGTGGTCCTGATCGACCGGCTGGTCCCGGGGCTGCACCTCGACGCGGTCGTCGTCGACAACCGGGCGGAGGCCCGGCGCGTGACGCGGACGCTCATCGAGGCGGGACATCGGAGGATCGGTTTCCTGTGGGGCCCGACGACCGACGCCGGGATCGACACCCTGGATGACCTCCTGACCGTCAACACCCGCAGCCTGTGGAGCGATGCGGAGCGGCTACGCGGGTACCTGGACGCGCTCCGGGACGCGGGCATCCCCTACTCGCCCGCCCTCATCACCACCGGAGCGAAGACCGAGGCAGCGGCGGCGCAGGCTGCCTCCGCCATGCTGCGGTCGGACGATCCTCCCACAGCCCTCTTCGCGACCGAGGCGGAAGCACTCATCGGTGCCCTTCATGCAGTCCAGGACCTGGGGCTCTCCTACCCGGGGGACGTGTCCCTCGTGGGCTTCGACGACACGTCCTGGGCGACCGTCATGCAGCCGCCGCTCACGATGATCGCCCAGCCGGTGGACGCGATGGGGCGGCTGGCGGTGGAGCAGGTCGCGTCCCGTATCGGCTCGCCGGAGTACGAACCCCGGCTGCACATGCTCCCCGCCGAACTCATGGTCCGCTCGTCCATCGGGCCGCCCTCCCGGGTGCAGCAGGCCGCGCCGGCGGGGAAGGCCTGAGCCCTCCCCGCCGACGCGCTGCACCTCCCCACCGGATCCCGGTCAGGCGAAACGTCCGGGCCGGAAGGTCTCCAGCATCGGGTGCTTGCGGCCGGTCACGATCTCGTTCGCCAGCAGTTCGCCTCCGATGAGCCCGAGGGTGGCGCCGGAGTGGGTGAACGCGACGAAGCATCCCGGCACGGTCTCGAGTTCGCCGAACACGGGTTCCCCGTCGCCGGGGATGGGCTTGCGGCCGATCTTCCAGGATGCCGCCGTGAGCTGGGGCTCGCCCTCCAGCAGCTTCGCGGCCTCGTCGGCGAGCTCGTTCACGACCTCCTCCGGGATGGAGTACGTCCCGTCGGCGTTCTGCGTGATGCTCTCCTCGTACCAGTCGTGGTCGAGCGCGAAGGTGTTGCCCGGGTTGGGTCGCACGGCCGCCCTCGGGGTGTTCATGACCGTCTTCGCGGGGTGTTCCACGGGAGCGGTGGTCACGAGCATCGACACCGGCGAGGCGTCGGCGATCTCCACGCCCAGTTCGGCGACGACGGCGGGGGTCTGCGGTCCGCAGGCGACGACGACGTCGTCGGCCCGGAAGGACCCGGCGTTCGGGGTCTCGATGCCGGCCGCACGGCCGCCCTCGACGAGGACGCGGGCTGTACCGGCGTGGGTCACGAGCTCGCCGCCGCGGGCGCTGAACTCCTCCATCAGGAAGTCGATCAGGTGCGGCAGGCTCACCCAGCCCTCACCCGGGTTGAAGATCGACACAGTGCCGACCGCGTCCTCGCTGATACCCGGCGTGTGGTCGTTCACGCTGGAAGGAGACACCAGGACGGAGTCGTAGGCGTGGGCCTTCTCGTATTCGTGGCGCGCCACCGTGTCCTGGTCCGAGCCGGCGCCGGCCCAGTGGAGGCCGCCGTCGAAGCGCAGCCAGTCGCGGGACGGGTCCGCGGCGAACAGCGTCCGGTACCGGTCGATGCCGCACACACGCAGCTGGTGGTACGGGGAGGTCCGCTCCCCCGCGCTGTTCAGCCAGGACAGGGACCTGCCCGAGGCGCCGCTCGCGAGCTCCGCCTCGGTGACCAGGACGACCGATGCGCCCTCGCGCAGGAGGTGCACCGCCGTCGAGACCCCGAGAATCCCGCCGCCGAGGACTGCGACGCGTCGTGTTGGTTCAGCCGTGCTCATGGATTGTTTCCTTCGTGATAGGTGCAGGTGATGGAGCCGGAGCCGGGTGTCCGCTCCGGTTGTGCAGGTCCTCGATGATCCGCAGGACGTCGATGGAGTCCTGCGGGTCGACGGGCAACGGACCCTCGCCGCGCAGTGCGCGTGCCAGGAGGGCGTAGAAGGCGGGATAGTCCCCGCGTTCGGGCCGGATGAGCCACTCCGAGGTCCCGTCCGACACGGTGCCCCAGGCCTCCTCCGGTTCGACGCCGTACTCCTCGGCGGCGGGGTCGGCACCTGCCGCCAGGGCGGGCTCCTGGGTGTCGAGTCCCCACTTCGTGTAGGCGCCGGAGGACCCGGAGACGGAGAACCGGGCGCCGGGCAGGGCTGCGAACCCGCTCATCCACAGCCGCGAACGGACTCCGGAGGCGTGGCGCAGGGAGACGAAGCTGTCCTGGTCCCCGACCGCATCGGCCGTTCTACGGTCCAGTTCGCCGTACGCTTCCTGCACCGGACCGAACAGGCGGATGGCCTGGTCGATGAGGTGGGCTCCGAGGTCGTGCAGGATGCCGCCGCCCTCCGCGACGGTCGTGGTGTCACGCCAGTTGCCGAAGCCGCCCGGCCGCCACCACTCGAAGCGGCTCTCGAACGTGTGGACCTCCCCCAGCTCGCCCGATGCGAGGAGCTTCCCGAGCGTCAGGAAGTCCGCGTCCCACCGGCGGTTCTGGAAGACGGTCAGCAGCACTCCGGCCTCGGCCGCCTCCTGCAGGAGGAGCGTTCCCTCGGAGCTCGTGGGGACGAACGGCTTGTCGGCGACGACATGGATGCCCCGCGCGAAGGCCTGCCGCGCCTGCTCGGCGTGCGTTCCCGGCGGAGTGCCGAGCACGACGACGTCCAGCTCGACCTCCCCGGCGTCGATCAGCGCGAACAGCTCGGCAGGGGTGCCGACGATCCGGGCGGAGGGGTAGGTCGCCCGGGCGTCCTGCGCCCGCTGCGGATCGGCGGTGACGATCACGTCGAGGGTGAAGTCCCCGTTCGCGGCGACGAGCGGGGCGTGGAAGACCTTGCCGGAGATCCCGAACCCGAGGATGGCTGTGCGGAAGGGCCGGCGCATCAGAGCACCTCCGAGAGGAAGCGCTGCAGGCGGGCGCTGCGGGGGTTGTCGAAGAGGTCCTCCGGGCGGCCGGCCTCGACGACCTCGCCCTCGTCCATGAAGACCACCTGGTCGGCGACCCGACGGGCGAAGCCCATCTCGTGCGTCACCACCGCCATGGTCATGCCGCGTTCGCACAGTCCGGCCATGAGGGTGAGGACTCCCTTGACGAGTTCCGGGTCGAGGGCGGAGGTGGCTTCGTCGAAGAGCATGACCTCCGGTTCCATCGCCAGCGCACGGGCGATGGCCACCCGCTGCTGCTGTCCGCCGGACAGGTCGCGCGGCCGGTGGTCGGCGCGCTCCCCCAGCCCCACCTCGGTGAGGCGCCGTCGGGCGCGCTCGGTCGCCTCGCTCTTCGACATCCCCTTGACCTTCCAAAGGGCGAGGGCGACATTCTCCAGGGCGGTGTGGTCCGGGAAGAGGTTGAAGTGCTGGAACACCATGCCGATCCTGCGGCGCAGCACGTCCGGCCGGACGCGCAGGGCGTCCTCGCCGTCGAGCAGGACGTCGCCCGAGCTGGGCTCGTGCAGCCGGTTGATGCCCCGCAGCAGGGTCGACTTGCCGGACCCGGACGGGCCGATGATGCAGGTGGTGGTGCCGGGGGCGATCTCCAGGCTGACGTTGCGGAGGACCGGGACGTCGCCGTAGGCCATGCACAGGTTCTTCAGCTGGAGGCTGGAACCGCGGAAGGTGAGCTGGTCGGCGGAGGTGCTGGTGGTGCTGCTCATGTGTTGCTCCCTGTGGTGAGCGGAGTGACCGCATCGAGTTCTGTGACTTCCTTGAGCCCGCTCGTCGGAGCCGTGGGCCGGCGGCGGCCGGTCCGGAAGCGCTGGTCGAAGTAGTTCACGAGGTGCGTGAGCGGGACGGTGACGACGAGGTAGAAGATGCCCGCCAGCACGAGCGGCGAGAGATTCCCCGTGTTCACTGCGGCGTCCTGGCCGACGCGGAAGAGTTCGCGCTCGGAGACGAGCAGTCCCAGGAAGTAGACCAGGGACGAGTCCTTGACGATCGCGATGAACTGGTTCACGAGTGCCGGCAGCACCCGCCGGACGCCCTGCGGGATGACCACGAGTGCCATGGCCCGCCCGTAGTTCATGCCGAGGGCGCGGCATGCCTCCAGCTGGCCCTTGTCCACGCTCTGGATGCCGGCGCGGAAGATCTCGCCGATGTAGGCGCTGGCGATGAGGCTCAGCGCGATAATGCCCAGCGGGTACGGTGACGGCCCGAAGATGCTCTGGCTGAACTTCGCGAAGCCCTGGCCGATCAGGAGGATGGTCAGGATCGCGGGGAGGCCCCGGAACAGGTCGGTGTAGATCCGCGCGGGGATCCGCAGCCAGCGTGAAGTGGAGATGCCCATGACCGCGACCACCATCCCGAGGACGAGGCCGATGACGGTGGACGCGGCGGAGATCACGAGCGTGTTAACGAGGCCCACCGTCAGGAGCTGTGGTGCGACGGTGAGCATCGAGTCGACGTCGAAGAAGGTCTTGACGAGGTTGTCGAGGAAGTCCATGAGGGGCTCTCAGTTAGTTGGGTGCGGCACCGGGAAGGCGCCGGCTACTTGCTCGTGGGAGCCGGGGTCGCCGTCTGCTCGGCGCTCGGCAGGTACTGCTCGGGCATCGGGGAGCCGGGGAACCACTTCTCGTAGAGTTCCTTCCACGTGCCGTCCTCCATCGCGTCACCGAGGGCCTCGTTGAGCGCGGCCTTGAACTCTTCCTTGTCCTTGGCGATGGCGAAGCCTGCCGGTGCGTCGAAGGAGGGGATGTCCGCTGCGGACACCAGGCCGAACTTCTCCATGTAGTCCTGGGCGGCTTCGTAGTCGAGGAAGTGCGCGTCGACGGCGCCGCTGTTCACCGCGGCGATCGCGGTGTTGTTGTCGGGGAACCGCACGAGGTCCGACTCGGTGAAGTTCTTCACCGCGTAGGCCTCCTGCAGCGTTCCCTGCACGACGCCGAGGCGGTGGCCAGCCACGTCCTGCTCGCTGCCGATGCCCGAGTCCTCGCGGGTGATGAGGGTCAGGTAGCCGGCAAGGTAGCCGTCGCTGAAGTCGACGGTCTGCTGGCGATCCTCGGTGATCCCGATCGCTGCCACTCCGACGTCGAACTGCTCATTGGCGACGGCGGAGAGCAGTCCGGAGAAGTCCTGGCCGGTGAAGACGACGTCGTCGACCCCGATGCGGTGGGCGACGTCGGTGAACAGTTCGACGTCGAAGCCCGTGAATTCCCCCGACTCGTCGGTGAAGGTGTACGGCTTCGAATCCCCGAGGCTCGCCACGCGGATGGTCCCGGGATCGATCAGGCCGTAGGGGTTCTCCTCCCCGCTCGAGGCGGCGGTGCCGCCGCAGCCGCTCAGGGTGAGGGTTGCTGCGAGTGCGGCCGCAGCCAGGGCGAGGGGGCGGGAGATGGTGCGCATCATGTCCGGGTACTCCAAAGGTTTCTTGTGGGGGTGGTGGCCCATGCTCGCTGTCGGCAATGCCTCGGCCTTACTTGTTGAGTCCGGTCTCACCTGCCTAGAATGAGACCGGACTCACACGGGTTGGTGAAGAACGTACCCCGCCCTCCGACGTAGGTCAACTCTTTTCGGAAAGGGCTTCATGGAATCTTCTTCAGCATCCCGCTACACGACCGTTGCCGATGTCGCGCGCCTCGCCCAGGTATCGAAAGCCCAGGCGGCCCGCGCCCTCGGCGGCTACGGCGCCGTCAGCGACGAGGTGCGCTCCCGGGTCCTGGCCGCTGCCGAGACGCTGCAGTACCACCCCAACGAACTGGCCCGGAGCATGAACACGGGCCGCTCGAAGACGATCGGCGTCGTCGTCGGGGACATCGAGAACCCCTACTTCAGCCTCGCGATGCGCGGCATCTACGACACCTCGAAGGCCGGCGGCTTCGACGTCATCCTGATCAACACGGGCGAGGACCTCGCCACCGAGATCGACGCCGTCAATGTCCTCCTGGACAAGCGGGTGGACGGGATGATCGTCGCCCCCGTCACTCGATCCTCCAGCACGCACCTCAACCGGGTGGTCGACTCGGGACGCCCCGTCGTCCTGCTGGACCGGAAGCTGCCGAGCCTGCCGGTGGACTCCGTCGTCGCCGAGATGCGGCAGGTGTCCTACGAAGCCGCGCGCCACCTCCTCGACGAGGGGCACACGCGGGTCGGCTACATCTCCTCCCTCGACGTCGGCGGCGTCGAGTTCACGCTGGACCTGGACCTCGGCACGAATCCCGTCACGGAGAGGCTCGCGGGCATCCGCCGGGCCTTCGACGAGGCCGGCGTGGCCCTGCCGACCGACCTGATCCGGCTCGGGGGGGGCAAGCAGCACAGCATCGGCGATCTGGTGCAGGCATTGGTGACGGGCCCTGATCCGGCCACCGCCATCGTCGCCTCCGACAGCGTGATAGCCCTCGAGGCCCTCGCGGAACTCCAGCGCGCCGGTGTCCGCATTCCCGACGACGTCTCGTTCCTCATGTTCGACGAGCTGCCCTGGGCCGGCCTGATGACGCCGCCCATTACGGTGGTCGCCCAGCCCGTGTACGACCAGGGCGTCGCTGCGGCTGCAATACTGCTCCGGCGCATCGGCGGGGACCGTAGCGAGCCCGAGCACCTGGCGTTGCCGTCCCGGCTCATCCGCCGGGAATCCGTCGCGCCGGTCGGTTCTGCAATAGTCGGCGCCTCGGCCTGACGACTGTGCGCAGGTCGGCTCAGCGGCAGTCAGTTCCGTGATGGTCCGGCCTGACGACTGACAGCGCGAATTCGGGGCACGCTCCGGAAAGGCAGATACTGGCAGGACGACCACCCACCCGTCACCACCGGAGGATTCATGAAGATCGCACTGCTCGGCGTCGGACGCATGGGCCACGAACTCGGCGTGCACCTGCTCGCAGCCGGCCACCAACTCACGGCCTGGAACCGGACGGCCGGTGCCGTCGAACGCCTCCGCGACGCCGGGGCCGCACAGGCCGATTCACCCGAGGACGCCGTCCGCGACGCCGACGTCGTCCTGACGGTGCTCTTCGGACCCGACACCGTGCGCGAGGTGGTGCTGTCCGGGCTGGAACTGCCCGCCGAGGCCGTCTGGTTCGACGTCACGACCGTCTCCCCCGACGACGCCCGCGAGTTCGCCGAGTACGCGGCCGCAGCCGGGGTCCGCTACGTCCACGGACCCGTCATCGGGAGCCTCGCCCCGGCCCGCGCGGGCCAGCTCGGCGTCCTGCTCGGCGGCGCGCCGGAGGATGTCGACGTCGTCGAACCGCTCGCCGCCCTGTGGGGCGACAGCGAGCGCCTCCGCCGCGTCGCGACGCCGTCGGACGCCGCGACCGGGAAGCTGCTCGCCAACCTCGCGCTCGGCATCACCCTGCAGGGTCTCATCGAGGCGCTGCGCCTGGGCAAGGCGAACGGACTCGACGCCGAAGCCGTCCTCGACCTGCTCCAGGGGACCGGCCTCGGGGCCATCGCCGGCATGAAGGGCCCGGTCATCACCGGGGGCACGTTCGGGGACACCCAGTTCTCCGCGGACCTGCTCGCCAAGGACGTGCGGCTGATGCTGCGCTCCACCCCCGATCCCCTCCCCGCGCTCACGGCGGCCCTGCAGTCACTCACCGAGGCGCAGCGCGCGGGAGCGGGCGACGACGACATCGCCGTCATCGCGAAGCCGGAGCTCACCTAGGAGCCGGAACTCACCCGGAAGCCGGTGCGGAAACAGGAACGACGACGGCGCATCCGCCGCCGTCGTCGTTCCCGGGTTCCTGCTGGTCCGCTGTCGGAGCGGCTACCTCTTCGCTGCGGCGAGGAGGTCGGCGGTACCGCGGGCATCGGCCTCGTCGACGTCGAGGAGCGAGATCCCGCGGGTCTCACGGAGCAGGAGGACCGCCACGACGGTCACGCAGCAGGAGAGCATCAGGTAGATGGCGACCGGGGTCGCGGACCCGTAGTCCCGCAGCAGGGTCGTCGCGATGATCGGCGCGAGGGAACCGGCGACGATCGAGGTCACCTGGTAGCCCAGGGAGACGCCCGAGTACCGCATGCGGGTCGGGAACATCTCGGCCATGATGGCGGGCTGCCCGGCGTACATGAGGGCGTGGAACAGCAGTCCGATGCTGACGGCCGCCAGGATGATGGCGTCGTTGCCGGTGTCCATCATGGGGAAGGCGAAGAAGCCCCAGGTGGCGCCGAGCACGGCACCGGCAAGGTACACCGGCTTGCGTCCCACCCTGTCGGAGAAGCGCCCCACGACCGGGACGGCACAGAAGTGCAGGAAGTGCGCCACGAGCAGGAGCAGGAGGATCCGGGTGCGGTCCTCGCCGACGACGGTGCTCAGGTACGTGATGCTGAAGGTGACCACGAGGTAGTACAGGATGTTCTCGGCGAAGCGCAGGCCCATGGCGGTGAAGACGCCGCGGGGGTAGCGCTTGAAGACCTCGGCCACCCCGTAGCCCTTGGCTTCCTCGACGACCTCCTTGCGGGCCTCGAGGAAGATCGGGGCGTCGTTGACCTTGGTGCGGATGTAGTACCCGACGATCACGATCACGGCGGAGAGCCAGAACGCCACGCGCCAGCCCCAGCCGAGAAAGGCCGTCTCGTCCAGCACGGCCGACAGGCCGAACAGGACGCCGGTGGCAAGGAGGTTGCCCAGGGGCACGGCGGACTGGGGCCAGCTGGCCCAGAAGCCGCGGCTGCGGCTCGGGCTGTGCTCGGCGACCAGGAGGACGGCGCCTCCCCACTCACCGCCGACGGCGAATCCCTGGATGAAGCGCAGCGCCACGAGGAGTCCGGGCGCCCAGTAGCCCACCTGGTCGAACGTGGGCAGGCAGCCCATGAGGAACGTCGAGACGCCCACCAGGATGATGCTCACCTGCAGCAGCTGCTTGCGCCCGTACTTGTCGCCGAAGTGTCCGAAGACGATCCCGCCGATGGGACGGGCCACGAACCCGACCGCGTAGGTCAGGAAGCCTGCGATGATCGCATCCAGCTCCGAGTCCGCGCTGGGGAAGAAGACGCTGGCGAAGACGAGCGTCGCCGCCGCCGCGTAGAGGAAGAACTCGTACCACTCGACCACCGTGCCGGCCATCGACGCGACGACGACCTTCTTCAGGCCCGACTGTTCGACGTCGGGCTCCTGCCGCTGCGGTGGGGTGTGCTGCGTTGAACTCATGCGGGCTACTCCTTCGGTGTCTTCGTTGACACGTCCTTGGTGACGCGGCTCGCCGTGACCGGCCTCCGCCGGCCGGTGCGCACTGGGAAGGCACACCGGAGCGTTAGCAGTATTTCGCCCGGCGGTGGCGTGATCAACGCCGATTAGTGCAGAGCACTTCTGCATTTACGCACAAAGCGAAGCTGCGAGTGGGCGTTGGAGTGATTCCGCAAGACCTGTGTAAGGGGCGAACCATCCGGGTACGGTACGAAGTATGGCTACCCTCGATACTCCCGGTCCCGACGCAACCCACCAGCGCCCCGAGGGCGTTTCCGACATCACGGTCGAAGCACTCGGAAAACTGTCCGAAGCACTCGAGGTCGTGGAGCATGCCCGCGGGCTCCTCTACGGGTTCCACCGGCTCACCGGCACGGCGGATCTCAACCTGTCCGAAGCCGAAGAACTGTTCCGCAAAGCGGGCCACACCGACATCGCCGACAGGCTTGCAAGCGAGATCATCGGCCGCAACGTGATCGAGGGACGGTGGACGTTCCAGATCATGGAGGACTACGACGACCACTACTACTCGGAGTTCAAGACCTTCGAGAAGGAAACCCGCGATGCCCTCGCCGACGGCAAGCGCCACCTCTTCGAAGCGGAGATGAAGGAAGACCGCCGCACCAAGGGCAAGGAGCACCACGAGGCCCTGCCGCCCGAGGCCTGAGCGGCGCCGTTCTCGAGAGGTTTCAAGGAACCGCCCCTGCGTATCGTCACCGCTGACCGAGCACTGCCCGCTGATGCCCCTTTACAGCGTCTTTCCTGCGTTTTCCAGATTGTCCGGAGCATCTGTTAGACAAGGGAAGTCACTAATGGAATCCTGCGAGCGGAGCGGGTCGTAGTGACTACGTATCTGGGGGCACGAGTACATGCAATTCGGGGAGATGCTGCGCCAGGCGCGCAGCGCCAAGGGACTGACCCAGGAGGAACTCGGTGCAGGGGTGTATTCCACCCACTACATCTCCCTCCTCGAGCGCGGACAGCGCCAACCGACTTCCGAGATGGTGCGGCATTTCGCGATACGCCTCGGTATGGACGCACAGACTCTCAACTGGTGGGTCGAGCCGCCGGCTACAGACGATCACCCTGCCCTTGCAACCGCCATGTTCGCAGCCAACTATGCGCGGGACATGCAGGACGACGCCCTCGCGGCGTCCGAGGCTGAGTACGCTGCGAGCATCGCGTTCGAGCAGCGCAACGCCGCGCCGTGGTGGGACATGTCCATGCTGCAGGCGCAGTCTCTGATCGCACTGCGCCGGTTGGAGGAGGCCGAGACCGTCCTGCTGCGGATGGAGAACTCGTCGCTCATGGTCGCGACGCCGGAACTCCGGTCCGTCGTCCAGGGACGCCTGTCCACTATCGCGCGCAACACGGGGCGCCTGCTCGAGGCACTTGACCTCGCCCGGCAGTCCGTGGAGTCCGCAGCACAACTCTCCGAGCAATCGCCGGCACGCCTTCAGGCCGCGTTCATCCTCATTGCTGCACTCTCGGTCAAGGGCGACCTCGATGAGGCGTGGGACGTGGCTCGAACCCTCAGTGTCTGCGAGGGTACGCCATCCGTGCCTTCACTCCTCGTAGCGCGAGGGGCGTGGGCGGTCGGCAACGTCGCCTTCCGCCGTGGCGAAGTGGAGTTCGGACGTCAGCAGCACGCACTTGCCGCCAAACTCCTGCATCCGCAGGCCGATCTGGGGGCCTGGGCGGAGTTCCATAAAGCGAGCGCGACCTTCAAGCTGCAGGCGGGCGTCGTCGACGACTCCGTCCGCGAATCGCTCAGCAACGCCGAGCAGGGCTTTCGTCTTGTCGGCACTCCCGGCCTGCGTCTCGAGTTGACCATCGCGAAGGCCCACCTCGCCGTCCTGACGGCTGACCTTGATACGGCGGGGGACTTGCTCGACGGGATTCAGGGCCAGCGCGACCTGCTGGATTTCGAGTCCACCACCGAGCTCGAAGCCTGCCTCGGCCAGTACCACGCTGCAAGGAAGTCGGTCGAACAGGCCGCGCACCACCTGTCCGAAGCCGCCCGCCTCTACTCCGAGGCGGGAGCGGACGAAAAGGCCCGCGAACTGATGGACCAGGTGCGGGCGCTCTCTGATTGAGAACCCCCTCCTGCCTCATCAGTACCGGGGGCCGTCACGTTCAGGGACACCGTAGACACTCGCCGAGGGCAGTCCTACGCTTTTCCCAGCACGCGATTCCTTGGGGGACCAACAGGGCAGTGCGTGGAACACAGCGGCCAGGCCGCTGCTCGGTGCTGGAGCCGGTCAGAGCGTCTCGACGATCTCTCGCACCCCCGAAGGACAAGCCTCATGAAGGGTACAAGCACGCCCATAGTCGCGGCCGCACTCGCGGTCGCCCTTCTCTCTACAGCCGGTGCCGCAACCGCAGCACCCGGCTCTTCCCAGCACAGCTGGACAGTCACCGCCGGTGAGCCGGACACACTGGCGACCGGCCTCGTCGGGCCACTTCGCGTCGCCGTGGGCCGGGGCAATACCGCCTACGTCTCGCAGAACTTCGGCGGGATGCTGACCAGCGTGGCCCGCACCGGCAAGGCACCCACACTCGTCACCGAACCCACCATCGAGATCGGAGGCGTCTCCACCCGCCACGGCGAGGTGTACTTCACGCGGAGTGCCGGCGGAGACCCCGGGAATCCCGGCCCCCTGGTCGCCACTGTCAACGTCATCAAGAAAGGTAAGGTTCGCATGCTCGCCGACCTCGCCGCACTGGAGACCGCGAACAACTACGACGCCGGCACAATGTACGGGTTCAAGGATCTTCCGGCTAGTTGTGCTGCGGACCTCCCACCCGAGATTCCGCCCGCCCCGTATCCCGGCGACATCAACTCGCACCCCTACGCGACGGCGGTGTCGAACTCCGGCCGCTACGTGTACGTCGCCGACGCCGGCGCCAACGCAGTGCTGACCATCGATACGCGGAGCAACACCGTGAGTGCGGCCGTTCTCGAACCGGTGCCGACGCTGATCACCGCGGAACTGGTCGCCTCCCTCAGCGTCGGCCTGGAGAAACCCTTGCCCGACTGCCTTGTAGGTGAGACCTTCATCGCCGAGCCCGTTCCCACGGACATCGAGATCGGCCCGGACGGCATGCTGTACGTGACATCCCTGCCGGGAGGCCCCGAGGACCCGACCCTTGGATCGGTGCGCCGCATCAACCCCGCGACCGGCACCCAGGAAGTCGTCGCCTCCGGCCTCACGACACCGACCGGCCTCGCACTGGACCGACGGGGCAACATCTTCATCGCCGAGCTCTTCGCCGGCAGGATCTCGGTCATCGCTGCGGGCACCAACCAGGCAGTCCCGCTCCTGGAGGCAGTCCTCCCGGCGGACGTCGAGATCGACGGCAAGTACCTCTACGCCACGACGAACGCACTGCCCAGTGATCCAGAAGAACCGAGCGATCCAGAAGCGCCGAGCGTTCCGGAAGAGCCCAACGGCACACTGGTCCGCGCCCACCTGGACTACAGCAGGCAGTAGTCATTCCACGACGGCGCCGTGTCCCTCCACCGGGGCACGGCGTCGTGTCCCTCCACCGGGGCACGGCGTCGTCCTGAGCGACCGTCGCCGGCGCGACGCCATCACCTGCGCGCCGAATCGAGCGGTGCCGTCAGGCGTAGATGCCCTCGAAGTACCGGCCCCACGGCCCGGCCTGGTCGCGATCGGTGCCGGAGAAGTCGTGCACCGTCATGCCGACCGTGGCACCCCACGCATTCCGGCCGAAGAACCGATACAGGGTGTCGCCGGTGCGCAGGCCGAGGAAGTGCTCCGTCAGGTAGTCGAGCTCGGCGTCGAGCGGTGCGCCGTCGGGTCCGATCACCGTGACGCGCTCCCCCTGCACCGCGCCGTCGAGCTCCAGCGCGCTGATGAGGCGGGTGAAGCCGTCGGGTGCAGCGGAGGAGGCGGGCGCCTGGATGTCCGTGAACGTGACGGGCACGCCGTCGAAGTAGCGCAGGTACTGGTCGAGGGTGTGGAGATAGAAGTGCGTGTGCAGCGAGGCGCCGTCGTACTGCTGGTCCCAGTCGTCCACGAAGATGCCGCTGTGCACGTAGTGGAGCCTTGTCCGGTCGTCGCCCAGCGGTTCGAGGACGTGCTCGAGCTGGTTGAACCAGCCGTCCTCGCCGTCCATCCGGCTGACGAGGTGGTGCGGCCTCTCCTCCACCGGGAAGGAGGCGGGCCAGTCATCGGTGGGGAACATCCACGCGGGCGTGCCCGTGGTGACGGCCTCCCACACCCGGTCGGGCGCCCCGCCCACGATGGTGTCGACGACGATCTCGAAGGACCCGTTCTTATTCATTGCTTCTCCTCGAGGGCCGGCCCGGTGGCCGGGCTGGTAGCTGGGGTATCGATCGGTGCCGGGCGGTCCGCCCGCGCATCCTTCAGTGTCGGATGGAGCGCGACGACGACCCGGTGGCGCCGTCCGCCCGCGCCCGGCCGATGGTATCGAGCCGCAAGCTGCCCGACGGCGGTGCCGAGCTCCTCCGCGAAGGCCGCACGGTCGGCAGCGGAGGCGAAGGTCACCTCACCGTCGATCGCGAAGGTCGGCAGGGTCTTCCCCGCCGTCGCGGCACCGGTGATGAGCCGGCCGACCTCCTCGACGAGGCGCGCTGCGAGCGCCAGCAGCCAGAACGCAGAGAACCGGTCGGTGAACCGCCGCGGGTCCGGTGCCACGGAGGCCAGGGCCGACGGTGAGATCACGAACGACGCGGCACTCGCCTGCAGCACCCGCTCGGTCATGTTGCCGCGCCGCCGCTCCTCGACCAGTTCCACCAGGCCGACCGCTTCGAGCGCGCGCAAATGGTAGTTGACCTTCTGCCGCGGCAGGTCGGTCAGGGACGCGAGCGACGACGCCGAGCCGGGCTCGCGGAGCAGGTCGAGGAGCCGCGACCGGGTCGGGTCCAGGGACGCGACGGCGGCTGCGGGGTCTTCGATGACGCGGATATCATCCATGCGTCAACTGTCTCGCCGACAAATCTTTTTGTCAATACTGTTTTTACTGTCCGTCCGTAGCGGGGTTCGCGGCGCCCTTCTGCCAGGGCCACCTGCCGCTGATCTCGAGTTCGAGGGACCAGCTGAGGAAGGTCCGGATGATGACGATCAGGGCCAGCACTCCGACCGATTCGAACGTGGGGGTCACGGCCACGGTGCGGATGATGTCGGCGGCGACGAGCAGTTCGAGGCCCAGGAGGATCGAGCGGCCCAGCCGCTGACGGTACCGGTGGTAGACGCCGTCCTCCGTACGACGCCGGAGCAGCGCAAATCCCGCCAGGACGGTGGCGATGACGGCGCCGATGACGATGGCGGCGACACCCGCGGCATCGACCGCCTGGCCCACGCCCTCCATGACCTCCTGGAATGCCACGGCGGCCTAGTCCAGTGACGCGAGCAGGGCCTCGCAGGCACGCTGGCATCGACGGCATGCGTCCGCACAGACGCGGCAGTGCTCGTGCATGGAGGCATGCTGCGAGCACTCGTCGCCGCACGCAGTGCACGCGGCCCGGCAGGCTTCGAGCACGGCGCGCGTCAGGTTCGAGTCGTACCCCGTGTGGCGGGACAGGATCCGCCCGGTCGTGTCACAGATATCCGCGCAGTCGAGGTCGGTCCGGATGCACTTCCGCAGCTCGGCCACCATGTCCTCTGCGAGGCAGGCGTCCGCGCAGGCCGTGCAGGCCTGCGCGCAGTCGAAACAGGCCTCGATGCACTCGGCGAGCAGGTCGCTGTCGAATCCGTTCCGGCCTTGGGGGTAGGTGTCGAGCATGGCGCGGGCGTCAGACATGGCGTGCTCCTCGTTGGGTGGTGCCGGGAAAGGTGGATCTGCGGGAAGCGGTCAGGTCTGCGGCCGGAACCGCCGGATGCTGTACACGATGAAGGCCGCGGCCAGGAGCCCGGAGACGACGAGCCCCGATCCGACACTCCAGCCGCCCGGCAGCCACCAGCGGTCGCCGAGCGGCCACCACCCCGGCACGGCAGGGTGCACACCCCACAGGACACCGAGCAGGACGAGGATGAGGGCGCCGGTGAAGCTGAGCACGATGTTCCGTGTGCTCTTCACCCCCTGCGCGGCCGCTGCAAAGGCCTTCCGCTTGACGGGCTGCAGCCAGCGCCGCGCCCACTCGTACTGCTGGGCGAGAACGGCGAGACCTGCCACGAGGGCCAGCAGCCCGGGCCCGGGCAGCACCAGGGCGGCGAGACCGATCAGCACCAGAAGCCATCCGACGATGAGGCCGATGATGCGGCTGGCCCCATGGGGCGTGGTCCGCCCGGCGAACACTGCACCGGTCCTGCGTTGTCGAGGGGGCCGCGCCATCAAAAATTCCTCAGTAGGCTTCGCATTCCTCTATCGTTGAACTGATCAGCGCTGGTGGCAACACCCGCCCGGTTCCGGGCAGGGCGTTTGCCTTACGGCAGAAGTACGGCACCAAGCACGGCATTTCGCGTCACTGGGCACGTCACGGGCAGAACCGACGCGGCGGTACCACCAGCAGTATCAGGGACTTCCCGCACACCGCGGGCACAGAGAAGGAGATTGACCATGATCGGATTCATCCTCGCCGGCCTCATCATCGGCGCACTCGCACGGCTCATCAAGCCGGGCAAGCAGAACCTCGGCCTGCTCGCCACGCTGCTGCTGGGCCTCGTCGGCTCCATCATCGGCGGCACGATCGCGAGCCTGCTCGGCACCGGCCGGATCTTCGAACTGAACTTCCTCGGGTTCATTGTGTCCGTCATCGCCGCAGTACTGCTGATCGGTGTCGCCGAGACCGTTGCGGGACGCCGGCACGTCAGGCGCTAGGACTTCCCGGCATCGGAAGGGGTGGCTTCGGCCGCCCCTTCCGCGTGTCGGGACCGGTGCCCGACGTCGTCGCTCGCCGCCCTCCCGCGTGTCCGGCACGCCACGCCCCTCCCGCTCGTTCACCCGGTATAGACGCCTCACCCCTCCCAGCTTGCAGGTGTAGCGTTGACGTCAGATGGGGCGAAGATTCGTTCGGAAGGCTCAATCATGAACAAGAACTGGCGCTGGCTCCCTGCCGGCATCGTTCCGGTGGTCATCGTCACTGCTGCCGTGAGCGGTTCGGCCGTCGCCGAGGCCCAGCCGCAACTCCCCGCCCGGACCGCGCAGGAGCTGCTCGAGTTTGTGGCCACCAGCACCGACGACGCCTACTCCGGCACCGTCGAGCAGTCCTCCAACCTCGGCCTGCCGGACCTGAGCCTCGCCTCTCCCCCGGGCCGCACCCCCAGTTCGGACCCGACGTCCATGGTCCTCGAACTCCTGACCGGCGAGCACTCCGCCCAGGTCTACGTCGACGGGCCGGACAAAGCCAAGGTCCAGGTACTCGACCAGCTGGCCCAGCGCAGCGTCGTCATCAATGAGACCGACGCCTGGTACTACGACTCCAGCGCCAACGAAGCAGCCCATGCCGTCCTGCCCGACAAGGACGCCGCGAAGGCCGAGCTCGAGGCGAAGCTGCAGGAGAAGGTCGCCGAACACCCCGAACTGCAGAACATTCCCCGGACTCCGGCGGAACTCGCGCAGGCCTTCCTCGCGACGATCGATCCCAGCACCGAGGTGACCGTCGACGGCACCAGCCGCGTCGCGGGCCGCAGCGCCTACGAACTCCTGCTCACCCCCGAGGACGCAGCGACCCTGATCGGCTCCATCGCCGTCAGTATCGACTCCGAGACCGGCGTCCCGCTCAGCGTCACCGTGCAGGCCAAGGGCCAGGACGAGGCCGCGTTCAACGCCGGCTTCAGCGCCGTGGACTTCAGCACCCCCGATGCGAGCATCTTCCAGTTCGCCCCGCCGGAGGGCGCCACCGTCACGGAGGCACCCACCGCCGACGAGGCGAGGACCCACATCGACGAAGCGAAGGCGCGCGTCGACGGCAAGGACCAGCCCGCCCCCTCCGAGGAGCCCGTGGTGATCGGCGAGGGCTGGAGCACCATCGTGGAACTGCCGGCCGGCAGCGCCGCGCAGCTCGGGCTGAACCCCGGCACCGATGAGGCCGCCGGGATGGGCGACATCATGGAGGTCAAGCCCGGCATGGATCCCGAGGAGGTCGCCGGCGCCCAGGCCATGCTGGAGCAGGCACTCACCGAGGTCGACGGCGGCCGCGCCCTGCAGACGTCACTCGTCTCGGTGCTGATCACCGACGACGGACGCATCCTCGCAGGAGCCGTCAGCGCCGACCAGCTCGTCGCCGCGTCCCGCCGGTGACCGCGACCACCCGCCCGACCCGCACGCCGAGTGCGGGTCCGCGGGTCAGCGCGAGTCCGCGGTCGGGCGAGTTCGCGATCGAGACGCACGGACTGACCAAGGCCTTCGGCCGGCAGAAAGCGGTGGACGACGTCGACCTCACAGTACCCCGCGGCACGGTCTTCGGATTCCTCGGCCCCAACGGGTCGGGGAAGACCACCACCATCCGCATGCTCCTCGGCCTCGCGTCGGCCTCCAGCGGCGACATCCGGCTGCTCGACGGCGATATGCCGAAGGACGCCCGGGCCGTCCTGCCGCGGGTGGGCGCCCTCGTCGAGGGGCCCGCCATCTACCCGTTCCTCTCCGGCCGGGCGAACCTCCAGCGGTTCGACGCCGCCGACCGCCACACCTCCCCCGCCACCCGGGACAAGCGCGTCGACGCCGCCCTCGAGCGCGTGGGCCTCAGCCATGCGGCGAGGAAACGGGCGCATGCCTATTCGCTCGGCATGAAGCAGCGCCTCGGCATCGCCAACGCGCTGCTCGCCCCGCGGGACCTGCTGATCCTCGACGAGCCCACCAACGGGCTCGACCCCCAGGGCACGCGCGAGGTCCGCAACCTCATCCGTTCCCTGTCCGACGACGGCACCACCGTCTTCGTCTCCAGCCACCTGCTCGCCGAGGTGGAGCAGATGTGCACCAGAATCGCCATCATGAGCGCCGGGCGCCTCGTGGCGCAGGGCACCCTCGACGAGCT